>JARRNT010000040.1:0-60237 GCA_037384645.1 Gammaproteobacteria bacterium
GCAGATAGTTGCGATGTTCGTGTGCGATCTCCAGGGGAATGAAGGTGGATTCAAGCAGATGGCCGGCGAGGAACCACAGAACCGCAAAGCTCAGTATCGGCGCGGACCGCCGTACTCTCAGCGCCACCACCACCAGGATCAACAGGCCGGCAACCGCCGGCAGTGTGGTCCAGGGTTGTACCAAGGAATGGGACAGGGTGATGTCGTCATGCTGGCCGCCGAACCAGTCGATGCGCGGGAACAGCAATAGCGCCAGGTAGAAGAACAGGACCCGGGCCTCGGTCAGGAGGCGCTCGCTCAGGGTGAAGTCGCGGGCGCCATAGCGTGAACTGAAATAGAACACCGCCAGCGCGGTGAAAAGCAGCACCACTCCGGCCGCCACGGACCACAGGACGGCGCGCGTGCGACGTGGAAGACCGGCGAGGCGCGCCCAGGGTGGCAGGGCTCCGAAGACAGTCGCGTCGATGACTACGGCGAACAATGGCAGGGCGACAGCGTTTTCCTTGCTGAGCATGCCCGCGGCGCCAAAGCCGACCAGGCTGGATACAGCAATCGCCGTCCCGCGCCGGCGTTGTCCTGCGTTCCAGGCCAGGCGACCGTGGAAATACCCGATCAGCCCACACAGAACGAACAGCGCCGAAAGGGAGGTCATGCGCTGAACCACGTACAGCACGCTTGTCAGTTGCAGCGGATGCACCACCCACCACAGGGCAACCAGGGCAGCCAGCACCATGACTTCGTCCAAACCCCCTGCAGCCCGGTTCCGGGTTTCGGCCGGCGCCAGCTGTCGCAGGACCAGCAGTGCGAGCCAGAATACCAACAGGCCATTGGTCACGTGTATGGCGATGTTGGTCAGTTTGTAGGGAGTGGTATCGCCGAATCCGCCACTGAAATAGTAGTTCAGGGCGAAGCTGAGCATTGCTAGCGGCCGTTGCAGCGGGCCCGCCTGCAGCGAGAAGGCAGCGTGAGAAAGAGTGGAGGTATCGAGTCGAGTGACCTTCAGGTAATCGTTGTGGACGATGTTGCCGAAGTCGTCGAAGACCCAGGGGCCGGAGGCCCCGGGGAGGTACACCGCCCCGCCAAGCAGGATCAGTACAAGAAGAAAGGACAGGGCGAGACGCCGCTGACCGTGTGGACTCATTTCGATCCGCCTTTCGGGGGCAATGCAGTCATGATGCGCGACGAGTCCCGGAAAAAACAAGGGCGACTTGCGTCGCCCTTGTCCGCTTCAACGAGCCCACGGTACCGGTAGCAGTGGTAGCCACGCTGTAGACGTACTTGCCGGCATAGCTGGTGGCCGACTGCAGACCCAGGGAAGCCTGGGACGGCAGCGGATTGCTCGCATCGCCGACAACGTAGCCCTCGCTGAAGGCAACGTCGATCGCCGTACGCGCAGCGCTCGACATGGACGCCGCTTCACCGACCTTCGTCTTGATGGTGTAGTCCTGGTAGGCCGGCACCGCGATGGCCGCCAGGATGCCGATGATCGCGACCACGATCATCAATTCGATCAGGGTAAAACCTTTAGATACTGATTTCATAATGCTCTCTCCAAGTTTTGGGTTAGTGACGCTTAGCTCCAAGAATTCCTGTTGCGCCGCCGTTCCATCGGGTTGTTAGCCGGCTCTCCCTGCCGACAACGCGGACAGGTACTTCATCGGCAGACAAGGCACAATCTGAAGTTAGATTTCTTATTGCAGCTTGTGTGCCAAAACCTGCCTGGTTGCCCAGGTTATTGTACTTATCGTAAAGCGGCTGATTTTTCCTTGAATTTCATTTGCTTGTTGTGACGGCCTTCACGTGTTTGTGACTCAACGGGGATATGATCCGTGGCGCTAGGCGGTAATAAGCCTGACAAGAATTGTTGGTATAGTCATGGGTTGTCACAAACTGACAATTATTGTCAGGCTTGACGGGGCCTGATTAAAACATAAACAATACGGGTTCTGGGCTTCACTTAATCAAGTAATTTAACTAAACTAGATAACTACTTGTTAAATAAAAATTTTGACGCTGTTAAGTCATCGGCGAAGATGCCGCTAGTTAGGGAGACTGTCAGCAGTCAAGGCAGATGAATAGCCCGTAGCTTGTTTGAACCGGGCTGTCGGTGGGTGATTACCCCATAATGAAAAACTTGTGATGGATTAATATTGGATGCAAGGTCAGATTGTAAAGGCCACGCAGGAGTGGGCGTCACTCCTGACAAATCTGCAATGGCAAAAGGTGATGCGGCTTGCGCCAAAGTGGCTGGCCTTGCTGATGGTGATCCTGGTCGCAAAATCGGCGGCGGATCTGACCTGGTTGCTATTTGCGCCCAGCTCGCGGGGAATCGCCGGTACCCAGCGTTTGCAGGCGACACACAGCCGGGCACAGGTCCCGGTGCGATTGCGTACGGTTAGCGATTTGCACCTGTTTGGCGTGGCCAGCAAGACACCGGTGCAGCAGGCACCCATCGAAGCGAAAAAGACGCATCTGAAGCTGACTTTACGCGGCGTATTTGCGGCGACTAACTCGGCAGAGGCCTTGGCCATTATCGCGGATGCCCGCGGTAAGGAAAAAGTCTATCGCAAAGGTGACACCATTTTTTCCGGCGTCAAACTGTATGCGGTCTATCCGGATCGTGTGATCCTGGAGCGCAGTGGTAATTTTGAATCGCTCAGCCTGCCACGCAATGAAGATGAGGCGGCAGCGAAGGGGATACGTATGGTCAGGCCGAGTCAGCCACCTTCCAATCGCAGCCTGCCGGTTGTGACGCGGACGGTACAGGGCGGCCCGATCCTGCAGAAGTTCCGGCAACAGATTTTACAACATCCGCAAGAGTTCTATAAAAACATGCGGATTGAACCCGTTACCGGCAGTAACAATCAGGTTAAAGGCTATACCTTCAACTATAACGACCCGAAAATTATGAATGCCATTGGGTTACGTCCCAATGACATTATCGTTGCCGTGGATGGTCAACCGGCAAGCCCATCGGTCTTGTCCAGCCTGTTGAGCAAATTATCGACGGCGACCAGTATCAGTCTGGGAATAGAGCGCAATGGCCAGCGTGAAAATATTAATATCAACATGTAGGTAATGATGTTTGCCATGATTAACAAGTTTACACAGCGTGGGTTGCATATTATCGCCATGGCGACGTCTCTGACACTACTATGTGGCTGGACACTGTCTTACCCGCTTTCTGTCTACGCACAAAAAAGTAAATCTACGTCAACGAACCAGCACAAAACTGAGCGTAAAAAGATTCCTCAGAAAGGCGAGATTACCCTGAATTTTGCTAATGCGGATATTTCCACGGTGATTGAAGCTGTGTCCAAATTCACGGGCCAGAATTTTATTATTGACCCCCGCGTCAAGGGCAGGGTGACAATCATTTCTCACCGGCCAATGAATGCCGATCAGATCTATCAGGTGTTTCTGTCAGTGCTGAAAGTGCATGGTTTTGCCGCGATCCCCGGCCCGGATGTGGTCAAGATCGTGCCGGATGTCAACGCCAAGCAGGATGCCATTGACACACTGAACGCAGCCCGGCACGACATGGGTGACCAGATGATTACCCAAATCATCGAGGTCAAACACGTCAATGCCAGTCAGCTGGTGCCAATCCTGCGACCATTGGTGCCACAGCGCGGCCAACTGGCCGCCGTACCCTCATCGAACGTTATAATTATTGCCGATACCGCTGCCAATATTGCCCGTCTGACCAAGATCATCCATCGCATCGACACGGTCTCCGGCGATCAGATTGAGCTTATTCCCCTGCAACATGCCTCGGCCACGGAGGTGGTGCGGGTACTGACGCAACTGTCAGCCAATGAACCCAAGGCACCCGGTGGCCGTCCCAAACTGGTCGCGGACGATCGCACGAACAGTATTCTGATCAGCGGATCGAAATCCGAGCGTCTGCGTCTCAAGGCCCTGATCGCCAGCCTGGATACTCCCATGGAGGTGGGAGGCAATATCCACGTGGTATACCTGCGCAATGCCGTGGCCAAGGACCTGGTGCCGGTATTGACGGGGGTCAGCAAAACGGTGGTCAAGGGCAAGGCGGCCGCGGGCGGCAATTCTCAGGTTTTCATCCAGGCCGATGAAAGCACCAATGCGCTGGTGATTACTGCACCGCCGGATGTTTACCGCTCCCTGCGTTCGGTGATTTCCCAGCTGGATGTTCGTCGGGCCCAGGTGATGGTGGACGCGGTAATTGCCGAGATCACAACTGACAAGGCCAGGGAGCTGGGGATACAGTGGGCGGTGGACGGCCGCAATGGCGGCAATGCCGTGGGGCTGGTGAATTTTACCCTGGGCACGCCGATTACCGCCCTGGCTAATCTGACCAGTCCGCCGAACCCGGCCGGTCTCACCGTGGGTGCGGGTAATTTTAATGGCACCAACAAGATAGCGGCACTGTTATCCGCCCTGGCCGCTGATTCGCATACCAATATCCTGTCGACGCCGACCCTGGTTACCCTTGATAATCATGAGGCGTCGATCGTTGTAGGCCAGAACGTGCCGTTTGTCACCGGTTCTTATGCTAATACCGGTGGTGGGACAACACCGACAAATCCATTTACGACCATACAGCGTCAGGATGTGGGTCTCACCCTCAAGATCAAGCCGCAGATTAACGAAGGCGATACCATCAAAATGGATGTGACCCAGCAGGTATCCAGTATTGCCCCCAGCAGCGGCGCTGCTGATATCATTACCAACAAGCGTGAAATCAAGACCAGTGTCCTGGTCGATGATGGACAGATTATCGTCCTCGGTGGTTTGATCAAGGATGACCTGACCCAGACGGAACAGAAGGTGCCGGGGCTGGGTGATATTCCCCTGCTGGGCTGGTTATTCCGCTATGAAAAGACGGAGAAGATCAAAACCGATCTCATGGTCTTCCTGCACCCGACCATTCTCAAGGACAAGAAAACCATGCTGTCCCTGACCAGCAGTAAATACGATTTCATACGGGCGAAGCAACTGGATATGCGGAAACAAGGCCTCGACCTGATGAATGACAAGGAAGTGCCGGTCATGCCGAAGATGGATCAGATGCTGACCCTGCCGCCACCGTATGAAGATTCCGCGCAACGCATGGAGTTGAGTAATCCTCAGGATGACTTTAAAACTACGCAGGCAATCCCAAATTCCGGCAAATCCGCGATGACCAATGCGGTCAAGTCGAATAAACTGGAGACACCGCCGTCCTCCGGACAGGACAATAGCCAAGTTACTCCGCCTTTCATCAGTGACGATAATGCAGGATCCCCACCTCAGTGACGACAGCGACCTGGCGATTCAGACCTTGCCGAGCCAGGGTCTGGAGCGCCTGTCGTATTCTTATGCCAAGCGGCACGGGGTCATTGTTACCCAGATCTCGCCGCGCCAGGTGGAGGTGATTTTCCGCAAGGGCGGAGACAATACGCCTTTGCTGGAATTACGCCGCCACTACAAGCGACCCATCATTCCCACCCTGGTGGATGAAAAGGAATTCGAGAAACATCTGCAACAAAATTACGAAACCTCATCGTCCAGCAGTGCGATGGAAATGATGGAGGGCCTGGGCGACGAAATGGACCTGTCCAGTATTGCCCAGGAGCTGGCCGAGCCGGAGGACCTGCTGGAAACCGAGGATGACGCCCCCATTATTCGTCTGATCAATGCCCTGTTGTCCCTGGCCGTAAAGGAAAACGCCTCGGATATTCATATTGAACCATTTGAAAACCGCCTGATGGTGCGGTTGCGCATCGACGGTGTGCTACGTGAAGTTCTGCAACCACCACGGGCTCTGGCGCCGCTGATCACTTCGCGGGTCAAGGTCATGGCGAAACTGGATATTGCCGAAAAGCGCCTGCCGCAGGATGGGCGTATTTCCTTTCGCATTGCCGGACATCCCGTGGATGTGCGGGTGTCTACCCTGCCGTCCGGGCATGGCGAGCGCGTGGTGCTGCGACTGCTCGACAAGCAGGCCGGGCGACTGGACCTGGGCCAGCTAGGTATGGACCCGTCGATACAGGAGTCCCTGGATCAGATGATCCATCGTCCCCACGGCATCTTCCTGGTCACCGGGCCGACCGGCTCCGGTAAGACCACCACCCTGTATGCTGCGCTTGGTCGGCTTAACGATACCAGCCGAAACATCATGACGGTTGAAGACCCGATCGAATATTACATCGATGGCATTGGCCAGACCCAGGTCAACCCCAAGGTGGATATGAGTTTTGCCCGCGGCCTGCGCGCAATCCTGCGCCAGGACCCGGACGTGGTGATGGTGGGTGAGATTCGTGACCTGGAAACCGTGGAAATTGCAATCCAGTCATCATTGACCGGCCACCTGGTGTTCTCCACCCTGCACACGAACACAGCCATCGGCGCAATCACGCGTATGCGGGATATGGGGGTGGAGCCATTTCTGTTGTCCTCCACCGTTATCGGGGTGCTGGCTCAGCGCCTGGTCCGTTTGTTGTGCCCGCATTGCAAACGGCCACATGTCCCTGATCTCAGTGAGTGTGAACTGCTGGGATTGCCGTCAGAAGACCCCCCGATTTTGTACGAACCCACCGGTTGTGAGAAATGTAACTTTCTGGGTTACCGTGGTCGAACCGGTATTTACGAACTGATCGAAATCGACAATGAGATGCGCTCCCTGATTCACGACAAGGCGGGCGAGCATCAGCTGGAACTCCATGCCCGCCAGAACTGGCCGAGCATTCGCCAGGATGGGATGCGCCGTATCCTGGCCGGTGATACCTCACTGGAAGAAGTCCTGCGCGTGACTCGGGAGGACTAAGGTGTCATGGGGGCGTTTGAATATGCAGCACTGGACAAGGGCGGCAAGGAACGCAAGGGTGTTCTCGAAGGCGATTCGCCCAGGGCCATTCGCCAGCAACTGCGCGATAAGGGTCTGATTCCGTTATCGGTTGATGAAGTCGCGCATCGTGAATCGGCCTCCAGGCCAGGGTTTCGCATCCACTTGCGGCGCGGTATCAGTGCCACCGACCTGGCCCTGCTGACACGGCAACTTTCCACGCTGTCCCGCGCAGGTCTGCCGCTGGACGAGGCCACGTCGACAGTGGCCAGACAGAGTGAAAAACCACGGTTGAAAAGCCTGATGCTGGGTGTGCGGGCCAGGGTGATGGAGGGGCATACCCTGGCAGATGGCTTCGGCAAGTTTCCCCATGTCTTTCCGGAACTGTATCGCGCCACGGTCGCCGCCGGTGAGCAGTCAGGCCATCTGGATACCGTGCTCGAACGCCTCGCCGATTATACCGAGGCCCGACAACAACTTACCCAGCGTATCCAGTTAGCCATGTTTTATCCGGCTATCCTCACGGTCCTGTCGATTGTGGTGGTGGGGGCCCTGCTGGGCTATGTGGTACCGCAGATTGTCAACGTGTTTCAGAATATGGGGGGGACCCTGCCGCTGATGACGCGGATCCTGATTGCGATTAGCGGTTTCTTTCGTTCTTATTATTTAGCGCTGTTTATCGGATTAGTTGCCCTGATTAGTGGTACGGTTTATATCCTGCGCAAACCGGGACCGAAGTACAAGTTTCATGAATTCCTGTTGAAATTACCGGTAGTGGGCCGATTTGTCCGGGGCGTCAATACGGCACGCTTCGCCCGGACCCTGAGCATCCTGGCGGCCAGCGGGGTCCCGGTGCTGGAGGCCCTGCGGATTGCAGGCCAGGTCGTGGGTAATCTGCCCATGCGTGATGCCGTGCAGGCGGCGGCCCACAAGATCCGGGAAGGTGCGCCGCTGGCACGCTCACTGGAGCAAAGCGGCTATTTCCCGCCGATGACAGTGAACCTGATAGCCAGTGGCGAGGTCAGTGGTAATCTGGAAGAGATGCTGGACCGGGCCGCGACCAATCAGGAACGGGAGCAGGAGACGCAGATTGCCTTTATGATGGGGCTGATGGAACCGGTGCTAATCATTGTCATGGGCCTGATCGTGCTGTTTATCGTGATGGCAACCCTGCTGCCCATTTTCAATATGGACCAGTTAATAAAATAAAAATATACCGGTTAGGTGTGTTACGCAATTTGAGGAGATAGAGGTCGACATGATGAAAGTCGTTAAACAAACAGGTTTTACCCTGATCGAAGTGATGGTCGTGGTAGTCATCCTTGGCATTCTTGCCGCCGTTGTGGTGCCGAATATCATGAATAAACCGGATGAGGCACGGGTGAGCAAGGCCAAGCAGGATGTACGCGCCCTGGAAGCGGCACTGAATGCCTACAAGCTCGATAATTATGATTATCCCAGTACCGAACAGGGACTGGCCGCGCTGGTGAAAAAGCCCAGCGGGAATCCACCGGCCAAGCACTGGAATGGTCCGTATGTGAAAAAAGTCCCTATGGACCCCTGGCACAATCCCTATCAGTACATGAACCCCGGGGTTCATGGTGATATCGATATTTTCTCTACCGGTAAGAATGTGAATTCGCCGGATGACGATATCGGTAACTGGAATCTGGATGAGCACATCTCGGTTAAATAGGCCGAACGCTAACGCATTCAAACAGCACGCCCGCCAGTCAGGGTTTACCCTGATTGAGATGCTGGTGGTGCTGGTGATTATCGGTATCGTGGTCAGCTCGGTGACCTTGTCGATTCACACTGATAATCGTGGCAAGAGGATGGAGACCGAGATGCGTCGCATCGAGGCCCTGCTTAAACTGGCGAAACAGCAGGCGGTCATTCGCAACGAGAGCATTGCCCTCAAGGTCAGCGAGGACAGTTATTCATTTGAAAAGCTGGGCGACAAGGGCTGGGAGCCGATCACGAATGACAAGGTGTTTCGCAAGCGCATGACAGTCGACGGCACGGAACTGGCGCTCAAGGTCGATGATCTTGAAATCGATTTTGGCAAACAGCAGGAGGCGGCCGGCGAGGACAAGATTCCGCCGCCGCGTATCTATATCTTATCCAGCGGGGAGATAATGCCGTTTGAACTCATACTCCGTACGCATGACCAGTCGCTAGAGTACCGTCTCAAAGCCGAGCAGGATGGCACCATCAGCCTGATCGAGCCGGATCATACGAGTTAATTATGCCAGGCCGCCATCGTCAGCGTGGATTCACTCTCATCGAAGTACTGGTCGCCCTGGCCATACTGGCCTTTACCATGCCCGCCTTATTTTTCGCCATCAGCTCGTACACCGACAAGGCCATACATTATCAGGAAAAGACCTATGCCCAGTGGGTGGCTCTGAACAAGGTTGCGGAGATGCGCTTACAGACGACCTGGCCTTCGCCGGGTAAATCTGATGGCGAATCTGACATGGCAGGACAAACCTGGCATTGGGAAATGGAAGTCAAGACGACGCCGGATCGGGATGTGCGCAAGCTGGTGGTCAAGGTGCGCCCGGCATCCCAGCAGGATAGCTCCAACTATGCCAGTGAGATCACCGCTTTTCTGGGCCGGCCATTATGAAGCCTGGGTTACCAGCTCGCGGCTTTACCCTGATCGAGCTGCTGGTTGCCGTGTCGATCCTGGCCGTGGTATCCGCCATGGCCTATACCGGACTGATACGGGTGGAAAACACCCAGCACCGAGTTGTGGCTAAAGAGAATCGTCTGTCGCAGATCCAGATGACCTTTCTGAATTTCGCGCGGGATCTGCAGCAGGTGGTGCACCGGCCAATCCGCAATCGGTACGGCACAAGAGAACCATCCATTGAGGGGCAGGGCCAGGGTGAATATCTGCTGGCTTTGACGCGTGGCGGCCTGCGTAATCCTGCGCACGTGGCGCGCAGCAGTCTGCAACGTGTGGCATATATCGTCGAGGACGATAAGCTGGAACGGCTTTACTGGCTGGTCCTGGATCAGGCCCAGGATAGTGTGCCGGTCAAACAGGTATTGTTGAAAAATATCAGTTCAATTGAAATTCGTTTTCTGGATCAGGCTGGGGAATGGAATACTGATTGGCCCTCACTGGCCAGTACCACAAGTGACAACGGCGGTCCAATACCGGATAATTTTCCCCGGGCGGTCTCCGTCAAGCTGAAGTTGCCGGATGTGGGCACCATTCAGCGCATTTTTTTGTTGCCGGAGGGGTGAGTCTTGTTAGGACGATTCAAACACTGGCAACGAAAACAGCGCGGGCTGGCAATCCTGATGGCATTGCTGGTAATGAGCCTGGCAAGCATGCTGGCGGTTTCGTTAGCGTCGAATCAATTAATTTTTTACCGGCGCACGAAAAACATACTGTATTACGAGCAGGCCTATCAGTATATGCTGGGTGCTGAGGATTGGGGAAAACAGATTTTGGCACGAGATCTTAGCGATAATAAAACAGATTCGTTTCAGGATATCTGGGCCAAGGTCTTGCCACCGATTCCGGTGGATGGTGGCTCGGTTGGCGGTTCAATCGAGGACCTGCAGGGACGTTTTAATATCAATAATCTGGCAGACCCGAGCGACAAGGCTTCACTGGATGCCTTCCGGGAACTATTACGGATCAACAAGCTCAGTCCGGATCTGGCTAATGCCGTCCTGGACTGGCTGGATGCGGACCAGCAGACACGTTTTCCTGATGGTGCTGAAGATGTGGATTATATGCAGCGTGAACGTGCCTACCGTGCAGATAATGGGCTGATGGGCAGCGTGAGCGAATTGCTTTATATTAAGGGTTTTGATTACAAAACCTATGCGGCACTGGCACCTGCACTGGTTGCTCTGCCAACCACTGGCACTCAGGTGAATGTCAATACTGCCTCACCGCTGGTGTTGCGTATGTTAATAAAAGGGTTGTCCGAGGCCAATGCTGAACAATTAGCCAAGGAGCTGGCGAAAAAGCCCGTTAGCAATATCAAGGATTTTCTCGCCGACAGCCTGATTAAGGGCAAACCGGTTTCAACCAGTGCGATTGATGTCAGCAGTAATTATTTTATGATTCACGCCTATGCAAAAATCGGCAGTAGCGATAACAGTGCAAGTGACGTCAGGGCCACGCTTGATAGCATGATTCATCGCGTTTCTGATAAAGACGTCAAGACGCTGCAACGCAGCCAGGGGGGGATGTAAGTGTCTCGTACCCTGTTACTTCGCATCGACCCCACGGCGACGGAAGCCAGCTGGCAACTGGTGGAAAACGGGCAGCTGGTCGGGCCTCTGGGGCATGGCAAGCTTAGCGATGTTCGGCGGCTGGCACGGGGTGTGCCCGTGGTGGTACTGGTTCCGGCCGAAGAGATTTACCTGGATAACGTGGCTTTACCCGGCAAGAATCGTCAAAAATTGCTTCGGGCCATTCCCTTTGTCGTAGAGGATCAGTTGATCGATGATGTGGATACGCTGCACTTTGCACTGAGTGCACAACCCATCCAGGGACGTTATCTGATAGCGGCAGTGGAAGAGCGCATGATGGATTTCTGGGACAAGGCCATGCTCAATGCCGGTATCCGGGTTGAGACCATCATCCCGGATGTGACTGCCCTGCCATACTCTGAAGGCAGCTGGACTGTTTTGCTGGAAGCCGACCGCGCCCTGGTGCGAACGCCTGGTACCCTGTTTGCTACTGATCTTGCCAGTCTGCCGGTCATGCTGGAGAACCTCATTGCCAGGCAGGAAGCCAGCGAGACGCCATCGATCACTGTTTATGATTGTGCAAATGATGACAAGGCCATTCTGCTCCAGGCAGAGGCACCTGAAATTCAGTTCAATGTAGAAGAGACGCCACAAGGTATCTTCGAGGTCTTTGCGCATTCCTATGTGCCAAAATATTCTGTCAATCTGTTACAGGGCGAATATAACCGGCAGGAAGGCTGGCGTAAGCAACTTAAGCCCTGGTATCCCGCAGCCGCCCTGGCGATTATCTGGCTGGGCTGGCAACTGGTACTGAGTGTCGGTAATTATATTGATCTCAGTCGGACCAGCGAACACCTGACACAACAAATGCGCACTGTGCATAAGCGCGCATTCCCGTCAGCCAAGGTGCCGGCACCAGGTTATGAGCGCAGTGACATGGAAGCTCGAATCAAGAAATTACGCGAGCATCAGGGGCGAGCAGCCGGCGGACTGCAGGAAATGCTGGTTCGGACCGCACCAGTTTTGAAAAAAACGCCGGGTATCCTGATCGATGGTATCCGCTATCAGAACGGCAACCTGGAAATTGAATTAACCATGCAGGACACCAGTCAGCTGGAGACACTGAAAAACCAGATACAGTCGCAGACTGGCTGGAGTGTGAAAACCCAGGCCAGTACGGAAAAAGGCATAACGAAAGTTCGCCTGAGGATAGCGAGTAACGGTTAATGAAAGAGGCGATCAAACAATATCTGGATCAGTTGAACGAGCGTGAACGGCGTGCTGTGATCATCGCTGTGGTGGCCTTGCTGGTATTTATTCCCTATCAGTTCATCTGGACACCGTTTCACAACAGTTTGAAAAATCTGGAGGGACGGGTCGAGCAGCAACAAAAAGATCTGTTATGGATGCAGGAACGGGTGAATGAGGCGCATGTGCTAACTCGTGCAGCCAGTGGCGGAAATAATAACTCTCAACCTATCTATGGACTGGTTGAATCCAGCGCCAGACAGCGCTTTGGCAACGGGATACGGGTACAGCAGGAAGGCAAGGCTGGAGTCCGTGTCACAATGAAGAATATCAGTTTTGATGATGTCATGTTATGGCTTGATAAGCTTTACTATCGGCAACATGTCAACGTTAAGGAATTCACGGTCGAACGGCAATCCGGTGGGGGCCGGGTAAACGCCAATATACTGATTGAAAGCTAGGTAGTTGATGCCACGCATACGAATAACAAAAAATGGACGTCGCCTGATCTACGTTGGTATTGCGGCATATCTGGTTTTTTTACTGCATGCCCTGCCTGCAAGTATTCTAACCAGGTATGTACTGCCATCGCTTGATCGTTCTCATGACCTGCGTTTACAGGGTGTACGAGGCACTATCTGGCAGGGCGAGGCAATCAATGCCTCAGTCTCAAATTTTAACGTGGGCAAACTGAACTGGGACCTGAATAGCTGGGGCTTGCTGCTGGGTAAGCTGAAGCTGCACTTGCAGTTTGGCCATGATGATGCGCAGGGTAATGCGTATGTCAGCGTCGGCTTTATTCTACGGTTACCCAGTCAGTGTTGCCGGAATGTTGCGTGGCAATCTGAAACAGGTGTCAGTGGAGCGTGGCCGGGTTTTGCAGGCACAGGGGCGCATCGTCTGGCAAAATGCAAGCATCAAGGCACCGCAGAATATTGAAATGGGTGATTATCTTATAACGCTGGAGCCAGTCAATCTGGGGAGCAAGATGGAAATCAGTGATCAGGGACGTGGACCGATACAGGCGAAGATCACCATCTTCGTCAAGGGGACGGGGGAGTATCGTCTGAATGGCTGGTTCAAATCGCGTGATCCCAATCAGCAGGATATTACCGAGGCACTGCGCCTGATAGGACGGCCGGACAGTTCCGGGCGCTACTGGGTTAGAATCAATAGCCGGCTGCGTGGCTGGCGAAAATAAGATGGCGATTCATATTGCCCGGTAGTAATGATTTATTCAATACCCAGTTTTTTGATACGATAACGTAATTGTCGAAAACTCAGTCCCAGTAGCCTGGCTGCCGCCGTTTTGTTATAGCGGGTCTTTTCCAGGGCGCGGGTAATCACTTCTTTTTCCTTTTCCTCCAATACCGGATCCAGCCCCATGTCATCGTTGCTGTTAACGGTAGCATCGGTTTCGGTTTCCTTGTTGTTGATTTTCCCGGATCCGATAGAAGGGAGATGCAGATCGGTTTCGCGGATCATCGTGTCATCGCATAAAGTTATCGCACGTTCGAGAATATTTTCCAGTTCGCGCACGTTACCGGGAAACGGATATGCAATTAACGCCTGGATAGCATCTTCACCGACCTTGGGGATCTCTATTTGCCATCGGTCTGCTATCTGGCGAATAAAATGATCGACCAATACGGGAATGTCTTCCGGACGTTCACGCAGGCTCGGTACGTGCAATTCGATAACATTAATGCGATAAAACAGGTCTTGCCGAAACTGGTTTTGCCTGAGCATGCTGGCAAGATCTTTATGGGTGGCGCTTAGGATCCTGACATTGATAGGGACCTCGTGAGTAGCACCAATAGGTCGTATGGCCTTTTCCTGGATGGCACGCAAGAGTTTGACCTGCATTTGCAAAGGGAGATCGGCAACCTCGTCCAGAAACAGGGTACCGCCGTCGGCAGTTTGAAACAGGCCCTGCTTATCGCTGACAGCACCGGTGAAACTGCCTTTTTTATGCCCGAAAAATTCGCTCTCCATTAATTCCCCGGGAATGGCGCCGCAATTGACCGGCACGAAAGGACGATCCTGTCGCGGGCCACGGTTGTGGATCAGGTGGGCGACCAGTTCCTTGCCGACCCCGGATTCACCACTGATGTAAACCGGCGCCTGGCTTCGGGCGAGCTTGTTAATGGTGTTGCGGGTGCGCTGCATTGCCTCGGAATCACCGAGTAGCTCCAGTTCCTCGTTTTTATAATCTGTCTTGTCGGCAAGATTGACCTTAAGTGCGGAATTAACGAGATTGCGCAGGATTTGCAGATCAACCGGTTTGGAAACAAAGTCAAATGCACCAGCTTTCAATGCCTCGATGGCGGACTCCATGTTGCCATGCGCGGTTATCATGGCAACCGGCAAGTTCGGGTAATGCTGGTTGATATCTCTGACAAGATCGATACCGTTACCATCCGGGAGGCGCATGTCGGTGAGACACAGGTCGAAGGCATGCTGTTTCAGCAGTTCTCTGGCCTGGCCAAGATCAGGCGCAGATTGTGTCAAATTTCCCATGCGTGCCAGCGTGATCTCCAGCAGTTCGCGGATGTCGGGTTCATCATCAACAACTAGTATCAGTTTTTTGTCTGTGCTCATGTAGATTCAATATGCCGACGGGGATCCTGAAATGTTAGCCGAAAAAATCCCCGGCCGTCATCCTGGTACAGATAATTCAGGTGCGCCTGGTTGCCTTCAGCCAGTTGTCGTGAAAGATACAGGCCCAGACCGGTTCCCCTTGTCTCAGTAGTAAAAAATGGCTCAAACAAATGCTCACTGGCCTCCTCGCTGACACCGGGGCCGGCGTCAAACACGTCCAGGTGAGGACGACTGCTACCTGGTTCGAGACCGCCGCGCAAGATAATCTTGACAGGATCCTCAGCCAGTCGGCTGTGGCGCAAACCATTATCGCACAGGTTGGTGAGTATCTGATGCAAGTGGCCGGTATCAAATCGTACATCAGTCTGTTCAGGCTCAATGTCTATACGAAAAGCCTCTTTCGGTACCCCCATTCCGGTAGCAAAATCGCTGACAAATCGTTCCAGGTAGTGCTTCAGATTGAACAGTTCGACCTGACTCGGCTTTCTGCGACTAACGCTCATGATATTTTCCACAATGGTATTCAGACGCGCCGAGTGATCCACGATAATTTTGCTCAGGCGCGCATCATTGGCATCCAGCTGTTCGGATTCAGCCAGTAACTGGCCGGCATGACTAATCGCTCCCAGGGGGTTACGAATTTCGTGCGCAATGCTGGCGGTCAGTCGGCCCAGGGATGCAAGTTGCAGTTGTTGTGCCTGTTGCGCCATGGCGGCCATATCCTGCAGAAAAATCAGTGTGCCACCGGCAGCATTATTGCCAATGCTGGCGAAGCGCGGTGAAATATCGATGGAATTCCGCGTCAACTGGATCTTTTCAGCTTCATGATCCGGTTCGGTCAGCCAGGCTTGCCATTGTTCGGCCAGCTCCGGTACGGCCTGGCGGATATTGATATCGGCGTAGGTATCACGAATACCCAGCATTTGTGCCGCTGATTCGTTAATAAGGCGGGTATTGCCAGACTGGTCGATGACCAGAACACCGGTTTGCATCCGCTGAATAATGTGTTCGGTCAATTGCGCCAGATTGGCGAGGTCGATACCACGAATTTGTGCAAGTTCCTCACTCTCCCGCACTCTGCGAGCCAGGAACTGAAAGGTGACGGCCGTGGCAAAATAGGTGATACCGAGCAGGCCGGCTGCCGGATAGCTGTTGGTATGAGGGTGAAACAGGGTAGCAACGACCTGTTCGCTCAAGATCACAATCGTCGCCAGCGCTGCAATCCCCAGGGCCGAGCGGCTGCCGAGGGTGATACTGCTAATGGCGATAGTGAGCACCAGTAGTACGCCGAGCCCGCTCTGTATCCCGCCGCTGGCATGCATGAGAAGGGTGAGGACGAAGATATCGCTGATGGCACTGATATAGACCTGGATAGCGTAGCCCGGCTGGCGATGCCTGTGCATTACCCAGAAAATCATACTCAGCAACAGATAGACAAGACTGGCCTGGAGAAATAACAGGGGATAGCTGCTTCCCAGGGGATGGATGAGATGGTGGCTCAACACCAGTATGCAGAACAGGCTGGCGAGCAGGGTACGAAAGCTGTTGAGTAGAATAAGCGGGCGCCACGGGTCCCGAATGATAGGGCTGCGGTTGCGATCAGTCGGGTTTTGACTGAGATAATAGGTTTGCATGGCTCAAAACTTTCATGGGCTTAGGCATCACGGTGCGCTTTGCAGCAGTAGTACTGACCCTCGTGTTCGATAGCCTCCTCTTGCGGGATATGCAGGCCGCATTTATGACAGGCAACGAAGGATTCGATCTGTCTGGGTTTCTTTTTCGTGTGTGACGGGGACGGTGAGTGGAGCAGGCGTTTGAAAAAGCTAATGGCCAGCCAGATAAGAAAAATATAAATGAGAAGTCGAATCAGCCCCATGGCGACATCCGTTAAGCGTAATCGGGTAAATGCCTAGGCTACCACAGGCCGGGGCCGGGCTGCATGCCCGGGGAAGTTTTTGCGTTGTGGCGGGGTTTCCGCCAAAATACGCAGCTTTCCGGCCCTATCCAAAGAGTACCCATGAACATACATGAATTTCAGGCCAAGGCGTTATTTCGCGATTATGCTATCCCGGTTCCGGCGGGTAGCGTTGTTACCCAGCTTGATCAGGTTGCCCCGGTTGTTGCGGAACTGGGTGGCGAGCGCTGGGTCGTCAAGGCCCAGGTACACGCCGGCGGCCGCGGCAAGGCCGGCGGGGTCAAACTGGCAGCATCGCCCGCTGAGGTAGAACAAGCCGTGGCGTCGCTCCTGGGCCAGCAACTGGTTACTCACCAGACCACAGCCCAGGGCCAGCCTGTAGACGATGTCCTGATTGAGTTACCAAGTGACATTCTGCGCGAGCTTTACCTCGGCGTCCTGGTGGATCGCGGCCATGAGCGTGTCGTATTCATGGCCTCGGCGGCCGGCGGCATGGACATCGAAGAGGTGGCACGTACCCAGCCGAACCAGTTGCACACTATATATATAAACCCGATCGTTGGTCTGCAGGATTATCAGTGCCGTCAACTTGCCTTCGCCCTGGACCTGGCTGCGCACAGCCGGCAACTGTCCGGGATCATGCATAGCCTGTATCGTCTGTTTATTGACAAGGACCTGAGCCTGATCGAGATCAATCCCCTGGTCGTGACCCCTGAAGGGCTCATGGCTATCGATGCCAAGATCAACATAGATGACAGTGCGCTTTACCGACATCCCGAGCTGAATGGCCTGCGCGATATCCGGCAGGAAGACGCCAGGGAAGCGCAGGCACATGCCCATGGACTCAATTATGTCAGCCTTGAGGGTAATATCGCCTGTATGGTCAACGGTGCTGGCCTGGCGATGGCGACCATGGACATCATCAAGCTGCATGGTGCCGAGCCTGCGAACTTTCTTGACGTTGGTGGCGGGACGACCGCGGATAAGGTGGCCGAGGCCTTCAAGATCATCCTGTCCGATGAAAAAGTCAGGGCAATCCTGGTCAATATTTTTGGTGGCATTGTTCGTTGTGATTTGATTGCCGAGGGTATTATCAAGGCTGTCCAGGAGGTTGGGGTGAAGGTGCCGGTTGTCGTACGGCTGGAAGGGACGAATGTCGAACAGGGCCGTGCCCTGCTGGCACGTAGCGAAGTGTCCGTGATTGCGGCCAACGATCTTGATGATGCAGCGCAAAAAGTGGTGGCTGCTGCGCGGGGTGTCCGCTGATGGCCGTTTTGATCGATCACAACACGCGCGTTATTTGCCAGGGGTTTACCGGCAAACAGGGTACATTTCACTCTGAACAGGCTATCGCCTACGGGACGCAACTGGTAGGTGGTGTTACCCCGGGCAAGGGTGGGCAAACCCATCTTGATCGTCCCGTATTTAATACCGTACGTGACGCGGTGCAGGCCAGCGGGGCCAATGCCAGCATGATCTATGTTCCGGCCGGCTACGCTGCCGATGCCATTCTTGAAGCGGCTGATGCAGGCATCGAAGTGATTGTCTGTATCACCGAAGGCATCCCGGTACTGGACATGCTCAGGGTCAAGGCAGCCTTGCACGGGAGCAAGTCAAGATTGATCGGACCGAATTGTCCGGGCCTGATTACGCCGGGCCAGTGCAAGATTGGGATCATGCCTGGCGCCATTCATCAGACGGGCAAGATCGGGATCGTGTCGCGCTCCGGCACACTGACCTATGAAGCCGTGTACCAGACCTCGCAAAATGGCCTGGGGCAGAGTACCTGCATCGGTATCGGCGGTGACCCGATCCATGGCCTGGATTTCATTGATTGCCTGGCCATGTTCCAGGACGATCCCCAGACCGAGGGAATCATCATGGTCGGTGAAATTGGTGGTGCGGCAGAAGAACAGGCGGCTGAATTTATACAGAGCCAGGTAAGCAAACCTGTGGTTGCCTATATTGCTGGCGTGACCGCACCGCCGGGCAAGCGGATGGGGCATGCCGGCGCCATCATTACAGGTGGCAAGGGCACGGCAGAAGGTAAAATGCAGGCATTGCGTGCGGCAGGTGTCCATGTCTGTGCCTCGCCGGCACAACTTGGTGAGACCATGCGCCAGGCCATGTCAGCAACGTAAAGCAATGGCCGTGAAAACCCTGCGACTGTGCCTGGCCCAATCGAATTTCCTTGTCGGAGATATCGAAGGTAATGCGCAGAAAATTATTGATATCTGTCAACAGGCCAGGCAACAGTTCCAGTCGGAGCTGATCCTGTTTCCCGAGCTGGCCCTGGTCGGTTATCCGCCGGAGGACCTGTTGCTGCGTGCGGATTTGTTTCCACGTTGCCAGCAGGCGCTGGCAGCGATTCAACAGCAGGTGGATGACTTCCATATCGTTATTGGTATTCCCGAGCATGACAACAACGGCGTCTACAATGCCGCGCTGGTCTTGCACCGGCAACAGATTGTTGCCCGTTATTTCAAACACGCCTTGCCCAATTATAGTGTCTTCGATGAAAAGCGTTACTTCGTTGCAGGTAGCGAGGCCTGTGTGGTCGAGATCGCCGGTGTGCCGATGGGGATTACCATTTGCGAGGATATCTGGGTCGACGATCCCATTGCCCTGAGTGTGAAAGCCGGCGCCCGCCTGATACTCAATATCAATGCTTCGCCCTTTCATTTGCGCAAGGATGCAGAACGTCATCAGTTGGTGCGGCGGCATATCCAGCGACACGGTGTACCTCTGGTTTATGTCAATCAGGTTGGCGGGCAGGACGAACTGGTATTCGATGGTGCGTCGTTCGTGATGAACAGCAGGGCCGAGTGTGTTTTTCAGGCCCCGGCCTTTGAAGAAGCACTTTACCCGGTGGAAATCGAGATTGAGAACAGCGCGATCAGTATTCAACCACAATACTGTGCACCCGTGTTGTCGGAAGAGGAAAGTGCCTATCGTGCCCTGGTAACGGGTGTGCGCGATTACGTGTGCAAGAATTATTTCAATGGGGTGGTCATTGGTTTGTCAGGCGGGATCGACTCGGCGTTGACCCTGGCGATCGTGGTAGATGCCATCGGGGCCGAGGCGGTGGAAGGTGTGTTGATGCCGTCGCGTTACACCGCCGACATGAGTATTGAGGACGCCAGAGAGGAATGTCATACCCTCGGTGTTGTGTATCATCTGATTTCCATTGAACCGGCCTTTCACGCCTTTCTGGATATGCTCAAGGATGCGTTTGCCGGTTTACCCGTTGACACGACCGAGGAGAATATCCAGGCACGTTGCCGGGGCCTGATCCTGATGGCCATTGCCAACAAAAAACGCAAGATCGCCATGACCACCGGTAATAAGAGTGAAATGGCCGTGGGCTATGCGACCTTGTACGGGGATATGGCCGGTGGCTTCGATGTGCTCAAGGATGTTTCCAAGACCCTGGTATACCGTCTGGCGCGTTGGCGCAACCGGTCAGGCGAGGTAATACCGCAACGCGTCATCGACCGGCCACCCTCTGCTGAACTGGCGCCTGAGCAGAAGGACAGTGACAGCCTGCCGGACTATGCCGTGCTTGACCCGATTCTGATGCGTTACGTGGAACAGGACCAGAGTGCCGAAGAGATCATTGCTGCCGGTTTTGACGAGGCAGTCGTGCGCCGGGTGATCCGCATGGTGGATGCTGCCGAGCATAAACGGCGCCAGGCTCCGCCGGGGGTACGTATTACGCCACGGGCCTTTGGCCGAGATCGCCGTTATCCCCTGACCTCCGGTTACCATCGCCATCGCCAGAAAAGACCAGAGCCTCAGGCTTCGGACTAGAGTTCTGACCGCTAACCGGATATCTTATAAGGGTCTGCATTCCTGTACATCGACAACCAGAAAAGGAAGACGCAATGAAAAAGATTGAAGCCGTCATCAAACCGTTCAAACTGGATGACGTTCGCGAAGCCCTGTCAGAAATCGGGATTACCGGTATGACCGCAATCGAAGTCAAGGGCTTTGGTCGCCAGAAAGGGCATACCGAGTTATATCGAGGCGCGGAATACGTGATCGATTTCCTGCCGAAGGTCATGATCCAGATTGTCATTCATGATGATCAACAGGATGCCTGTATCGAAGCGATTACCGCAGCAGCCCGTACCGGCAAGATCGGCGATGGCAAGATATTTGTCAGCGATGTCGCCCGGGTTATACGAATTCGCACCGGGGAAGAGGGCGACGAGGCAATCTAGCCGGAAAACCTGATCCGACGACCCAACGGGACGGGCTTATTGTGATTGCTTATTGGGAAAGTTAAGTCGCAATACACGTTCTGCGTCCGCAGCGAGTGTCTTCATTCCCAGCTTGGTGTACGCCTTGACCATGATCGACAGGGCATTGGCCACGGCGGGCGTGCGTTGATAATTTTCCACGACGTATTTACCGCGATTGGCGGCGGCCAGGTACGCGCCACGCGAGAGATAATAGTTCGCGACATTGACCTCGTATTTCGCAAGCCGGTTACGAATAACGATCATGCGTTTTACCGCATCCTTGGCGTAACGGCTCTTGGGGAATTTTTTGACCAGTTCGGCGAAGTATTGAAATGCACGCCGGGCTGACTTGGGGTCACGCTGCGTCGGGTCGACATCAAACACCCTGTTCAGGAAGGACTGGGTCAGGCGATAGCTCGCCAGACCTCGCATATAGTACATATAATCAACATTTTTGTGATTGGGGTGTAGCTTGATAAAGCGATTGGCGGCCAGAATCGCAGATTCCTGTTCGTTGTCCTTGTAGTAGGCATAAACAATTTCCATCTGGGCGCGTTCGGCGTATTGCCCATAGGGGAAACGCGCCTCGAGATTTTCAAAGTACTTGATGGCAGATTCGTAATCGCCGGTCTTCAAATTATTACTGGCTTTCTCGTAGATCTGTTTGGCACTCATTCCCGCGGTCTGGTCATCGGAGTTGCTGGTGCTGGCACAGGCATGCAGGAAGAGCGAAACGACGGCAATACTGACAATACGTAAGAAAGTTCTGGACACAAAATTTTCCATTTAAGATAGTTTAGGTAGAAAGTTGTTTATTTGCGTTAGTATACCTTTTTATATCTTTGATAATACAGTGATTCATTAGCATCCATGACAGCCACAGCACTTCAGACTGCCGAGATCCCGGAAGATCTGGACGGCAAACGTCTTGACCAGGCGCTGGCCGTTTTGTTTCAGGATTATTCGCGCAGCCGCCTGCAGCAGTGGATTCGGGAAGGCCAGGTCCAGGTCGATACCCGGGTCCTGCGGCCCAGGGACAAGGTCTACGCCGGCCAGCAAGTGACGCTTTGCCCCAGCCTCGAGCCTGAGGGGGACTGGCAGGCCCAGGCTATCCCCCTGACCATCGTTTACGAAGATGCGCACCTGCTGGTTATCAACAAGCCAGCCGGGCTGGTGGTGCATCCAGCCGCCGGAAATCAATCCGGGACCATGCTCAATGCCCTCTTGCACCATGCGCCACAGCTGGAAAACCTGCCACGGGCCGGGATTGTGCACCGCCTGGACAAGGAAACCAGCGGTTTACTGGTGGTGGCCAAGGACCTGGCCAGCCACAAGGCGCTGGTGGCGCAACTCCAGGCCCGAGAGTTCGAACGCGAATACCTCGCCATTGTCGTTGGGGTGATGACCGCCGGTGGCACTGTCGAGGCGCCGATTGGGCGGCATCCCACCCAGCGTACCCGTATGGCTGTGGTCGAGACCGGCAAGCCGGCCATTACCCATTACCGGGTACAGGAGCGTTTTCGCGCCCATAGCCTGATCCGGGTTCGGCTTGAGACCGGCCGCACCCACCAGATTCGGGTGCATATGGCCTATGTGCATTACCCTCTGGTTGGCGATCCCACCTACGGTGGCCGGCTCAAACTGCCGCGGGGATGTCCCCCGGCACTGGCAGAGGCCCTGCGCCATTTTCGGCGCCAGGCCCTGCATGCCGCCCGCCTGGGCGTGCGTCACCCCCAGACCGGCGAACAGCTTGTCTGGGAGGCACCCCTGCCGGCCGATATGGACGCTTTGCTGGCCCTGTTACGCGCAGATGCACGGGAGGGGGGCCCGTGAGTGGGCAACCCGGCTGGATTGCCGCTGACTGGCCGGCACCGCGCTCGATTCGGGCCGGTGTGACAACGCGCCTTGGCGGCTGCAGCCTGGGTAACTATGCCAGTTTGAACCTGGCCAGCCACGTGGGTGATGACCCGGCGGCGGTAAGCGAGAACCGCCGACGCCTGCGCGCAGCCCTGGCCTTGCCGGCTGAACCCGTCTGGTTAAACCAGGTACATGGCATCCAGGTTTGCACCGATGCCATTGCCGGTTCCACGGCCGATGCCAGCGTCAGCCGAGAGACCGGGCAGGTCTGTGTGGTGTTGACCGCGGATTGTCTGCCGGTACTGTTGTGTGACCGGGCAGGCAATGTGGTTGCTGCGGCTCACGCGGGCTGGCGTGGACTTGCGGCTGGGGTGGTGACGGAGACCGTCAGGCGCATGGCTGTCGCCCCTGCCGATATCCTCGCCTGGCTGGGCCCGGCTATCGGTCCACGGGCCTTCGAGGTAGGAGAGGACGTGCGCTCGGTGTTTGTTGACCAGGATACGGCTTATCACCGGGCCTTTGAGGCCCATACCCCGGGAAAATGGATGATGGATATTTACGCGGCGGCCCGTCTACAGCTAGCAGGCCTGGGCATTCCGGCGGTATACGGCGGCGGTGCCTGCACATTTACCGACAGCGAGCGTTTTTATTCCTTCCGGCGAGACCATGAGACCGGGCGGATGGCCAGCCTGATCTGGATTTCAGCAGATGATCGGGTATGAGCCGGCACTTTTTGTCACGACCCAGATAAGGCGTCATGTACCTGTTACTTCTGATCATCCTGTTCAGCCTGCTGGCAGGCATTTCCCATACAAATATCATTAGTACTACCAGCAAGATCAAGCTTTTACTCCCCTGGCCGATGATGGGGTAAATACCTCGGCTATTTATAGGGAGTGTATGGATTCCATCGCCAATTGGCTGATCATCGGGTTTACTGGCACCTTTGTGCTGGGCCTGTTGATCCTGGCCTTCATGTACTGGCAGGACGTGCATCAAACCGCGCACGCCATCCGCCGCAATTACCCGGTTATTGGCCGCCTGCGTTACCGTTTCGAGCGCCTGGGGGAATATTTTCGCCAGTATTTTTTCGCCAATGACCGGGAGGAACAGCCCTTTAACCGGGCCCTGCGTTCCTGGGTCTATCGCACCGCCAAGGGCCTCGGCGGCCTGATTAGCTTCGGTTCGACTCATAACCTCAATCAACCCGGGTCCTTTATTTTTGTTAATGCATCTTTTCCCAAGTTAGAAGAAGAAAAGGTCTCCATGCCCCCCATCACTATCGGTGGGCGTTGTAACAAGCCTTATGTCGCGAAAAATGTCTTCAATATTTCTGGCATGAGTTATGGCGCGATCTCCAGACCGGCCGTGCGCGCCCTGGCCAAAGGTGCGGCCAGGGCTGGCGTCTGGCTGAATACCGGGGAGGGGGGCTTGTCCCCGTACCATACCGAATTTGGCGCAGACATTATTTTCCAGATCGGGACGGCCAAATACGGGGTGCGCGACAACCAGGGCAGGCTCGATCCGGTGCGCCTGCAGGAAGTGGGCGAGCAGGTCCAGGCCTTCGAAATCAAGTTGTCGCAAGGCGCCAAGCCGGGACGCGGTGGCGTGCTGCCCGGCATCAAGGTGACCGAGGAAATATCGCGTATTCGCGGTATCCCGGCGGGCCAGACCTCTTCCAGCCCCAATCGACATCGGGATATCAGCAATACCCAGCAGTTGCTGGAAAGTATGCATTACATTCGCGAACTGACAGGGCGCCCGGTTGGCTTCAAGGCTGTTTACGGATCCGAGCAGTTTCCACGTGAACTGTGTGAAACGATCCATCGCCTGGGGATCGATTATGCGCCGGACTTCATGACGGTCGACGGTGGCGAAGGCGGAACCGGTGCCGCGCCCCAGTTGCTGGCCGATTATGTCGGCCTGTCGCTCAGCGAATCATTGCCCATGGTCGTCAATACCCTCACCGAATACGGGTTGCGGGATCAGGTGCGGGTGATTGCCTCGGGCAAACTGATCACGTCCGGGGCCGTGGCCTGGGCCCTGTGCATGGGGGCTGATTTCGCCGTCACCGCGCGCGGGTTTATGTTTGCCCTTGGCTGTATCCAGTCCCTGCAATGCCACAAGGATACCTGTCCTACCGGGATTACCACGCACAATCCACGACTGCAAAAAGGACTGGTGGTGGATGACAAGGCCGAGCGCGTTGCCAGCTATGCGTACTGGGTCAATCAGGAAATCAATCTGCTGGCGCATTCCTGCGGCCTGAGCAATGCCCGCGAGTTCCGGCGTGAGCATGTCCGTATTGTACAAAAGCCGGGATACAGTATTGCCTTGAATGAACTGTATCCCGAAATGCCGGTGACTGCGTTGCCCAAGCAGCAGTTCAGGCGGCCGGCCTGACTGCGCATAAATAAATGCATTCAGCGCCAGATTGTGTCGCGTACTGAGATGGCGGCGTCGTACTGGCTGTGATGAATTGTTGATTTGCATCAGGAATCATCGGCTATTTGCTTGAAAGCCTGCGGTTTGTCCCTATAAATGTAACCAAGACGAATCTTTTACAGAGGGTACGAACTCATGCGCATGGACAAATTGACCAGTAAGTTTCAACTGGCCCTGCAAGATGCACAAAGCCTGGCCGTCGGACGTGATCACCAGTTCGTGGAACCGCTACATCTTATGATTGCCATGCTCGATCAGGAGGGTGGCACGGTACGGCATTTGCTGCAGCTGTCCGGCGCCAACGTCAATCTGATGCGTTCGCAACTGGCCGAATCGATGGAGCGTTTGCCCAGCGTGGAAGGCGACAGCGGTGATTTGCATATCTCCAATGACCTGGCCCGTCTGTTGAATCAAACCGACAAGCTGGCACAACAGCGCAAGGACCAGTACATCTCCAGCGAATTGTTTGCACTGGCCGCGGTGGATGACAAGGGTCAGCTGGGCGATATCCTGCGCAAGACCGGCGCGAACAAAGCCGCGCTGGAGCAGGCGATTGAACAGGTTCGTGGTGGCCAGAAGATCGATGACCCCAATGCCGAGGAGCAACGCCAGGCCCTGGAAAAATACACCATTGACCTGACCGAACGCGCCGAACAAGGCAAACTCGATCCTGTGATCGGGCGCGACGACGAGATCCGGCGCGCGGTGCAGGTACTGCAACGCCGGACCAAGAACAATCCTGTCCTGATTGGTGAGCCAGGTGTTGGTAAGACCGCGATCGTGGAAGGGCTGGCGCAACGTATTGTCAATGGCGAAGTCCCGGAAGGCCTGAAAGGCAAACGGGTTCTGTCGCTGGACATGGGTTCGTTGCTTGCCGGTGCCAAATTCCGCGGTGAATTCGAAGAACGCCTGAAAGCGGTACTGAATGACCTGGCCAAACAGGAGGGCCAGATCATCCTGTTTATTGATGAGATTCATACCATGGTGGGCGCCGGCAAGGCCGAAGGTGCCATGGATGCCGGAAACATGCTGAAACCGGCACTGGCTCGCGGTGAACTGCATTGCATCGGTGCGACCACGCTGGATGAATATCGCAAGTACATCGAGAAGGATGCCGCACTGGAACGCCGTTTCCAGAAAGTGCTGGTGACCGAACCGTCGGTGGAAGACACTATCGCGATACTGCGCGGCCTCAAGGAGAAGTACGAAGTTCATCATGGTGTGGACATTACTGACCCGGCTATCGTGGCCGCGGCGACCCTGTCACACCGTTACATCACGGATCGACAATTACCGGACAAGGCCATCGACCTGGTGGACGAGGCGGCCAGTCGCATTCGTATGGAAATCGATTCCAAGCCGGAGACCATGGACCGGATGGACCGTAAGCTGATCCAGCTGAAGATCGAGCGCGAGGCGCTGAACAAGGAAACCGATGCCGCCTCGAAAAAACGCCTGGCTGATCTGGAAAGTGATATCGACAAGCTCGAGCGCGAGTATAAGGATATGGAAGAAGTCTGGAGCGCAGAAAAGGCCGCGCTTCAGGGGACGCAGCATATCAAGGAAGAACTGGAGCGTGCCCGTATCGAACTGGAAACGGCGCGTCGTGCCGGTGACCTCGCACGCATGTCGGAGTTGCAGTACGGTCGTATCCCGGAGCTGGAAAAGCAGCTGGATATGGCGGCCCAGGCTGAAATGCAGGAAACCACACTGCTGCGCAACAAGGTGTCCGACGAAGAGATTGCCGAGGTGGTATCCAAGTGGACCGGCATCCCGGTCTCCAAGATGCTCGAAGGCGAACGCGACAAACTGTTACGCATGGAAGACGGCCTGCATCAGCGTGTGGTCGGGCAGGACGAAGCGGTACATGCCGTGGCCGATGCCATTCGCCGTTCACGGGCCGGATTGTCAGACCCGAATCGTCCGAACGGATCTTTCCTGTTCCTGGGACCGACCGGTGTTGGCAAGACCGAATTGACCAAGGCGCTGGCGCAATTCCTGTTTGATACCGAGGATGCCATGGTGCGCATCGATATGTCCGAGTTTATGGAAAAGCATTCTGTGGCGCGTTTGATCGGCGCCCCACCGGGCTATGTCGGTTATGAAGAAGGCGGTTATCTCACCGAGGCCATACGCCGTAAACCCTATTCGGTGATCCTGCTGGACGAAGTGGAAAAGGCACACCCGGACGTGTTCAATGTGCTGTTACAGGTGCTGGACGATGGTCGTCTGACCGATGGGCAGGGCAGGACCGTGGACTTCCGCAACAGTGTGATCGTGATGACGTCCAATATCGGCTCGCAGCAGATCCAGGAACTGGCAGGTGAAGAGAATTACGATGCGATGAAGAGTGCCGTCATGGAGAGCGTGACTCAGCATTTCCGGCCTGAGTTCATTAATCGTATTGACGAGGTTGTGGTGTTTCATCCGCTGCAATCTGCGCAGATCCGGGCAATTGCCAACATCCAGATCGATTACCTGCGCAAGCGGCTCAAGGATCGCAACCTGGGTCTTCATGTCAGTGATGCAGCCCTGGATAAACTGGGCGAAGCCGGTTTCGATCCGGTTTATGGTGCACGTCCACTCAAGCGCGCGATCCAGCAGCAACTGGAAAACCCGCTGGCCCAGGATATCCTCAGCGGCAAGTTTATGCCGGGTGATGTCATCGAGGTGGATATCGCGGATGACAAGTTCAGCTTCCGCAAGGGGAGTGCAAAGGCCGCAGCGGCCTGATCTCGTCGGCAATCACTGCCGGAAAAACGGGGCGCCGGGAATGAGACACTCGTTCCCGACGCCCCTGCTTCATTTTCAATCCTGCGAAAAAAATGCGATTTGTGATACTTGCGTGATACTTTTTTACGCGCGTTCTGCTTAAATATCTTTACTGCTGGAGACAGGCTCAGGCCCGCATGTTCGGGATGCGACGTGAGGCGGCGATATAGTCGCGTTCACTGATGATACCGTCGTTGCGCAGACGCCGCAGTTTGGTGATCTCGTTGATAAGCATGCGATGTTTGTCGATACGAACCTGCTGGCTGGCCAGCAGGATGCGTTGCTTGAGTTCTTCCACGAACTGGCTAAAGCTCTCCTTGCTGGGATTGGCGTAGAGCAGACTGATCAGGACGCAGCCACAGTAGCGACTGCGAAACTCGGTCACATTGGGCGAACGGTACAGAAACATCAGGAGTGAGCCCATCAACAGCAGGATGAACAGGACGACAAACGGTAACAGGCGGCTGAGCATTTCACTATCATGATGGCTGACGAGATAGGCACCATAGGCCACGGCGGCAACGCCGAAGTAGATGATGCTTAACAACCAGCGCCATGAAATATCGCGGTTGCGTACCGGCCAGGGCTCAAGTATGCACAGATTGAGCTGGTAGTTTTTCTGGCCAAACAGATTATCGATGGTGATATCGATAAATTTTTCGTCGTAGATCTGAAAGGTACGTTTCTCGCCCTTGGCTCGACTGACCTGGACCAGGGCGGTATTGATTCTGTGTTGTTCGAGCATAAACTGAATTTCTTATTCGAATGGATGACAATCTTAGCCCAAAATTGCCGGGTATTCTAATCGTGAAAGCTCCCGGGATTGCTGAACTTTTAACAATCGGGCCAGCTCTTATAAATTGTTCTTGTAACACATGAGGCCATCGCCATGCTAATCAAACACCCCAGCGACATCCCCGCCTCGGAAATTACCGACAAACAGGTCTACCTGAACCGCCGGCATTTTATGCAGGCAACGGCAGGACTGGCCCTGGCGCCACTGGTCGGCACTGCCCAGGCCGGTTATGGCAATACACCCCTGAAGTTCACCAGGAACCGTGCCCTGTCGACAAGCGAAGACGAAACATCATATCGGGATGTGACTCACTATAATAATTATTACGAATTTGGCACTGATAAATATTCACCGGCGGAAAAGGCACAGGCCCTGACTACCGAACCCTGGTCGGTGGTGGTTGATGGGGAGGTGGAGAAACCCGGCAAGTTCACCCTGGAAGATATCATTAAACATCATCCTTTACAGGAACGAATCTATCGGCATCGTTGTGTCGAGGGCTGGTCGATGGTCATTCCCTGGATAGGCTTTCCCCTGGCAGATTTTATCAAACGTTTTGAGCCCACATCCCGCGCCAGATATGTGAAATTCACTACCTTGCTGCGTCCGCAGCAAATGCCCGGTCAGCGACGGGATGTTCTGCAATGGCCTTATGTGGAAGGGCTGCGCATGGACGAAGCGATGAATAGCCTGGCATTGCTTTCGGTCGGCCTGTACGGGGAGGTGTTACCAAAACAAAATGGGGCACCAATACGCCTGGTCGTGCCCTGGAAATACGGATTCAAGAGCATCAAGGCGATCGTGCGGATCAGCTTTGTCGAGCAGCAGCCCATGACGACCTGGGCCCAGGCGGCTCCGTCCGAATACGGTTTTTATTCCAACGTGAATCCCAACGTGGATCATCCTCGCTGGAGCCAGAAACGCGAGCGACGCATTGGCGAATTTTTCAAGCGCAAGACGCTGATGTTCAATGGTTATCAGGACCAGGTTGCATATCTGTACAAGGGTATGGACCTGCGTAAATATTTCTGAAAAAAGACGGACCTGGCTATTTTGAATCCGTTTGCTATGTCACCCGCTCAACGCCTGCGGTTGTTGAAGACGGCTGTATGGCTATGTTGCGTCTATCCCCTGCTATGGCTGGCCTGGCATGTTTATACCAGCCAGCTTGGCGCCAACCCCATCGAGGTGGTGATACGTCATCTTGGCGAATGGGGATTGCAGTTGCTCCTGGTCACGTTATGTATGACCCCGTTGCGCGATCTCAGCAATGCTGCCTGGCCCATCCAGCTAAGGCGCCTGGTCGGCTTATGGGCCTTTGCCTATATCTGTCTGCATTTTATGGCCTATCTGTGGCTGGATCAGTTTTTTGACTGGGCTGATATCGGCAGGGACATCGTCAAACGGCCATTCATAACGGTCGGCATGCTCGCCGTGGTTTGCCTGATCCCGCTGGCACTGACCTCGACGCGGGCCATGCAACGCCGCCTGGGCCGACGCTGGAAACGACTGCATCGCCTCATCTACCTGATCGTGCCCCTGGGCAGCCTGCATTTTTACTGGCTGGTCAAGGCGGATACCCTCAGGCCAGTGATCTTCGCCCTGTGTGTCGGTTTGCTGCTGGGATACCGGGTATTACGATTCGGCCTGTTGGCGCGGCCGGTGAGGTTGCAGATAGCGACCCAAAACCTTAAAGAATAACCGGGCAATATTTGCAGAATGCAGTATTTTCAGGAACTTATGACGATATAAGAAATCCATAACTCCCAAGCGCCCGAAATTTGTAATACCATTGGCCCCAGGATGGTGGAAAAATTAAAGTAAGTCTCAATCGTGCTACGATGTCGTGCCTGATAGGGCCTCCGGACCTTTGTTCCAGGACTTATTTCAATAATTAAACCAATACAGTCTTACCCTTACTAATAGTTACCAGGAGGAGATTGATGTCTCTCAACCGTCGCGAATTTATCCAGCTCATGGGCTTAGCTGCGGCAGCAGGTTTGCTCCCTGGCTGTGAAAGCAAACAGAACCAGGCGTCCAAGGGTGCCGGCACCGGTAGTCTTGCCAGCAATGGTGTTCTGCGTAAACCCGAAGATCTCTATAACATTCCCAAGTTTGGCAACGCCGCCATTATGCACATGACCGATTGCCATGCGCAGTTGCATCCCATTTATTTTCGCGAGCCGAATGTCAATCTCGGGGTAGGTTCTGCCTATGGTAATCCACCTCACCTGGTGGGGCACGCGATGTTGAAGCATTTCGGCATTGCCCCCAATTCCATCGAGGCCCACGCCTTTACCTATCTGGATTACGTGGAAGCCTGCAAGACCTACGGCAAGGTCGGTGGTTTTTCCCACCTGCGTACGCTGATCAAGAAGCTGCGTGCGGAGCATGGCGCGAACCAGACGCTGCTGATCGATGGCGGTGATACCTGGCAGGGTTCCGCAACCTCATACTGGACACGTGGCAAGGACATGGTGGGCGCCACCAACCTGCTGGGTGTGGATGCAATGACCGGACACTGGGAATTTACTTACACCGAAGAAGAAGTCATCAATAACGTCAAGGCCTTCAAAGGTGATTTCCTGGTACAAAACTGCTTTGTCAAAGCCGACGCCTCCTTCGATTACAAGTATGCGGATTTCGCCGGCTACAACGACAATAGCCTGCGCGCCTTCAAGCCCTATAGCATCAAGCAAATGGGCGGTGTGCGGATTGCGGTCATTGGACAGGGCTTCCCGTACACACCGATTGCCAATCCACAGCGTTTCATACCGGACTGGACCTTTGGTATTCGTGACTCGGAGATGCAGAACCTGGTAAACCAGGTTCGGGCCAAGGAAAAACCCGACGCCGTGATCGTTGTTTCTCACAACGGGATGGATGTGGACCTCAAGATGGCAAGTGTTGTCACCGGCATCGATGCTATCTTCGGCGGTCACACCCATGACGCGGTACCTGCGCCGACCGTGGTGAAAAACAAGAGCGGGCAAACCCTGGTGACCAACGCGGGTTCCAATGGCAAGTTTCTTGGCTTTATGCAGCTGGATATTCGCAACGGCAAGGTCCAGGATTTCCGCTATCGCCTGTTACCGATATTTTCCAACCTGCTGGAAGCTGACAAGGAAATGGAAGCCTATATCGCTGAGGTGCGCAAGCCATATGTCGAGACACTCGGGGAAAAACTTGCGGTTGCCGATCAGGAGGGTGATGCGCTGTATCGGCGCGGCAATTTCAACGTGACACCCAGATTGCGCTGTCCCCGGGTTTCCGCTGGGGAACGACTGTTCTGCCGGGACAGGCGATTACCATGGATAATGTGATGGACCAGACCTGCATTACCTATCCGGAGACCTATGCCCGCGATATCAAGGGTTCGGATCTCAAGATGATTCTGGAAGACGTGGCAGACAATCTGTTTAACAAGGATCCGTATTATCAGCAGGGCGGTGATATGGTGCGTGTTGGTGGCATGGATTATTCAATCGATATCAATGCCAAGATCGGTCACCGTATCAGCGATATGCGCCTCGATGACGGTACACCCATCGAACCCAGCAAGACATACAAGGTATCCGGTTGGGCCACAGTTGGTAGTCAGTCTCCGGGTGAGCCAATCTGTGAAACAGTGAGTACCTATCTGCGCCATATCAAGGTGGCCAAGTTCAAGAAACTCAACACACCGAAAATCATCGGTGCCAAGGGCAACCCCGGCATTGCCGATTACGATGGTGTGATTACTTCGTAAAAACGCCCGTATAGTGGAAACAGAGGGAGGCTTCGGCCTCCCTTTTTTGTTGGGATAGTGTTTTGGATTTACTGCTCGGCGCCATGCTCCTGCGCGCGTTGCCGGGTTGCCCGCCGTGTGGCATCGTCGATTTCATTGATGGGCCAGCCCCGGGTATTGGTCTTGATCAGATCAAACAGGGCGTCGATGTGGGCCGGGTCGGCATTGAGCGCCGGGATGTAATGAAATTTTTCACCGCCGGCAAGTAAAAAGAATTCCTTGTTCTGGATAGCCAGCTCTTCCAGGGTTTCCAGGCAATCTGCGGCAAAACCCGGTGACACGATGTGGACATGGCGCGTGCCCTCGCGGGCGAGTTGCTTGAGGGTTTCGCTGGTATAGGGCTGCAGCCAGCGTTCACGCCCGAAGCGGGACTGAAAACTCAAAATCCAGTCGTCCGGGTCAAGCTGCAGATCCTCTGCAACCAGGCGCGCGGTTTTCTGGCAATGGCAGTAATATGGGTCACCGGCTTTCAGGCAACGTTCCGGCAGGCCATGAAAAGAGAATACCAGTTTGTCCGGTTTCCCGTAACGGGTAAAACTGTCGCGTATCGATGCAGAGAGCGCCTTGATATAAACCGGGTTGTCATGGTAGTGCATACATATGCGCAGTTCAGGTAACCAGCGCCAGGCCTGTAATTCAGCAGCAAGGGCATCGAACACAGTGGCGCTGGTTGTGGCAGAATACTGTGGGTACAGGGGCACTACCAGCAGGCGTTCGACCTGTTGCTCGCGGAGTTGTCGCAAAACGTCACGCATTGAGGGCTTGCCATAGCGCATGGCGAGTTCGACCTGGACCGGACCGCCAAATTCCGACTGACAACGTTGCTGCAGAGCCCGGCCAATGGCTTTCGAATGTACCATCAGGGGCGAGCCATCGTCCAGCCAGATGCTGGCATAGGCGTGGGCGACGCGCCTGGGCCGGATACGCAAAATGATACCGTTGAGGATTAACCACCAGATGAATCGTGGAATTTCCACTACCCGCCGATCGCTGAGAAATTCACCCAGATAGCGCCGCACAGCCGCAGGCGTCGGGGCTTCGGGCGTACCCAGGTTGACAAGTAAAATACCGGTGCGCGGCTGACGGTCATGGTGAAATTGTTGTTGGCTGGTATATTTCATACTGATAATACCTTTTAATATTTTGCAATATTGTACCGGAGAATCCCGTTATGCAGGCAGTGTTTCTGGACTGGGAAAGTGTTGATCATCAGGATCTTGATGCTGGTTGTTTGCAGGAGTTGCCAGTGGACTGGCAGTTTTATCCCTCGACATCAGCCGCACAACTTGCTGAGCGACTGCACAATCAGAATATTGTAGTCAGCAACAAGGTCGTGCTGGATGCCGCGACTATCCACGCTGCGGCTGAGCTGAAGTTGATTTGTGTGGCTGCTACCGGTACCAATAACGTGGATCTTGACGCTGCCGCCAGGCGAGATATCCCGGTATGCAATGTCCGGGCTTATGCCACGGCATCCGTGGTACAGCATGTTTTCATGCTGATACTGAACCTGATGCGCTGCCAGCCACAATATCAACAGGCCCTTAACCAGGGGCGCTGGCAGCACAGTGCACATTTTTGTTTTCTGGATTACACCATCGAGGAGTTGACCGGCAAAACCCTGGGGGTGATCGGTTACGGCGAGCTGGGACGTGCGGTAGCCAGTATGGCTGAACAGTTCGGTATGCAGGTCAAAGTGGCACAGCGACTTCATGCACCGCCCCTGGCTGGGCGGGTGGCACTGGACGAATTGCTGCCGCAGGTGGATGTCCTCAGTCTGCACTGTCCACTCAGCGAGACAACGCGCCAGCTGATTGGCACACGCGAACTGGCCATGATGAAACCTTCGGCGATCCTGATCAATACCGCGCGCGGTGGTATCGTCGATGAAACTGCCCTGTTGGCGGCCCTGCGCACCGGCAAACTGGCCGGTGCCGGTATTGATGTGCTGGAGCGTGAACCTCCACGCGATGGTAATGCCTTACTGGAAGCAACGTTGCCTAATCTGATCGTGACGCCGCATATCGCCTGGGCATCCCGTCAGGCGCGCCAGCGATTAATTGAAGGAGTCGCACAGAATATTGCAGCATTCCTCGCAGGCAACCCGGGTCAGCGCGTGAATTGAGTGAGTACAGATGTATAGCATAATGCCGCCACAACTGGATCAGCGGTGGTTCGATCAACATACGAAATGGCAACCTAAGGGTACGCCTGTCGCGGACACGCAAGGCGACGATCGTGTCGCACCTGAATCGGCGCTGTGTTGCGCCCGTTGTCTGCATCCCGTCACAGAACATGCTGCCTACCTGGAAATGTCAGGCGGACATACGCACGTGTTTACCAATCCCAGTGGTATTTCCTACGAGCTTGCCCTGTACCGTTATGCTGATTGTCTGATACATGGTCCGGCGACGACCGATTACACCTGGTTTTCAGGTTATGCCTGGCAACTGGCCCTGTGTACAAACTGTCACGAGCACCTGGGCTGGCGATATCGCAAACCGGGAAACGCGACGTTTTATGGTTTGATTCGTGAGCGTTTGCGTGAGGTCAGTAGCTGACATCAATTTGTGATAAGAAATATTCATACACGGCTGGGAAACTGATTCGGCAAAAGCCAGTCACAGCCGGTATTGGAAGGAATGTGAAGGGAATCACGGATAATACAGCGAGATTCTGTTCTGTTACCCGCAACGACTTCCATATCAATAAATAACCTATCAGGAGAGAAACTTTATGAAAACCCGCATTTTCCTCATTTGTATGGCGTTGAGTGCGACTGCCTGGGGTGCGGAACCGGCAGCAGGCATGAATACAGCAGCGGATACCTCTGCCGCGCCGTCGACGACACCGACTGAACAAAAGGCTACTGCGCCAGCAGCTGATGTCTCTGCGACGACAGATAATGCAGATACCCAGGCGGCAAAACCGGCTGAACAACAGTCAGGCGCAGACGCTCAGCAAAAGTCGACACAGCAGTCTGCCGAATCTGGCTTTTCCCGGGGCAGTGTTGTGCGTTCCGTGTTCACTACCGGGGTAAAAGACCGGGAACCGGTAGACAAACTGAATAGCGGCAAGACTGACGACGACCATATCTTTTATTACACAGAACTGCGCGACATGACCGGACAAACCGCGATTCACCGTTGGCAGTACAAGGGCAAGGTTGTCGCCGAAGTGAAATTCAAGGTGCGTGGGCCGCGTTGGCGGGTCTGGTCGAGCAAGACGATCCCGACCGGTGATACCGGTGAATGGAAGGTTTCGGTGCTCAATGGCGCCGGTGAGGTGATTGCTGAGGACATGATTGACTACACGGGGCAACCGGCAGCAAGCGATCAATCCACGACAATGGAGCAAAAACCTGCCGGGCAACCGACTGCACAGCAACCGGCAGCAAGCGATCAATCCAAGACGATGGAGCAAAAGCCGGCCGAACAACCGGCTCCGTCACAACAGCCCGCAACTCAGCAACCGGCAACAGATAATGGTATGTCCAATTAAGACCCGGGGTAGTCTGGATAAAATGCCGCCCGGAAGGGCGGCATATTTTTTCAGTCGACGCTGATTCGATTGAATCGCTGAGTGCAACGCCGGGTTCGGCTAGCGTGTCAGCGGTTTGTATTTGATGCGGTGGGGTTGATCGGCATCATCGCCCAGACGGCGTTTGCGATCGGCTTCATAGTCGGCGTAGTTACCTTCAAACCAGACCACCTGGCTGTCGCCTTCAAAGGCGAGGATGTGGGTGGCAATGCGATCGAGGAACCAGCGATCGTGTGAAATAATGACCGCACAGCCCGGGAAGGCGAGCAAGGCATCTTCCAGTGCACGCAGGGTTTCCACATCAAGGTCGTTGGTGGGTTCGTCGAGCAACAAGACATTGCCGCCGCTCTTCAGCAGTTTAGCCAGGTGCACCCGGTTGCGTTCACCGCCGGAGAGATTGCCCACGATTTTCTGCTGATCGGTACCGCGGAAATTGAAGCGCCCGACATAGGCCCGGGAGGGCACCTGGTATTTTCCAACGGAAATGATGTCCTGACCATCAGATATTTCTTCCCAGATGGTTTTTTTGGGATCAAGCGCGTCCCGACTTTGATCGACATAGGCGAGCTTGACGGTTTCTCCAAGATTTAATTCACCTTCATCCGGTTGTTCCTGGCCGACAATCATGCGAAACAGCGTGGTCTTGCCCGCGCCATTGGGGCCAATAATGCCGACAATGCCGCCAGGGGGCAGGCTGAAATTGAGATTTTCATAGAGCAGGTGATCGCCGAAACCTTTTTTGACATCGGTCGCCTGGATTACCACATCACCCAGACGCGGTCCGGGTGGAATGTAGAGTTCCTTGGTTTCATTGCGTTGCTGGTAATCGCTGGAACTGAGTTCCTCGAACTTGGCCAGACGGGCCTTGCTCTTGGCATGACGGCCCTTGGGATTGCTGCGCACCCATTCCAGCTCTTCTTTCATGGCCTTGATCCGGGCGGTTTCCTGTTTTTCCTGCATTTCCAGGCGTTTTTCTTTCTGCTCCAGCCAGGAGGAATAATTTCCCTCCCAGGGAATCCCTTCACCGCGGTCCAGTTCCAGGATCCAGCCGGCGACGTTATCGAGGAAGTAACGATCGTGCGTAACAGCGACGACCGTACCCGAATAGTCGTGTAAGAATCGCTCCAGCCAGGCCACGGATTCGGCGTCCAGGTGGTTGGTCGGCTCGTCCAGTAACAGCATGTCCGGGTTGGACAGCAATAATTTGCACAAGGCGACCCGTCGACGTTCACCTCCGGAAAGCTTGCTGACATCGGCATCCCAGGGCGGCAGACGCAGGGCATCGGCGGCAATTTCCAGGGTGCGTTCCAGGTTGTGTCCATCGCTGGCCTGGAGCAGGTTTTCCAGTTCAGCCTGTTCGGCCGCGAGCGCATCAAAGTCCGCATCTGGCTCAGCGTAGGCCGCATAGATCTCGTCCAGGCGTTTTTGCGCGTCCTTGATATGCCCCAATGCCGCTTCTACATTACCGCGTACGTCGGTACTGTCATCCAGCTGCGGTTCCTGTGGCAGGTAACCGATATTGATGCCCGGTTGTGGCCTGGCCTCGCCTTCGACCTCGGTATCCACACCCGCCATGATTCGCAGCAGGCTGGATTTACCCGAGCCGTTGAGACCCAGCACGCCAATCTTGGCACCGGGGAAAAACGACAGTGAAATGTCTTTGAGGATAAAACGCTTGGGTGGCACGATTTTGCTCACCCGGTTCATGGTATAGATATATTGAGCCATGCTATTGAATAACTTCTGGGTTCATCATATTAAGCTCGGCATTGTAAGTCAGCATGCGTGATCGACACAAATGGCGGCATGACGACAAATTTTTCGCAGTCGGCGTCGCGTTGACTGATAGCACTGCGTAAGCAGCGGCAAAGCTTGTTTGCAGCTACGCGCAGGTTTTCTGTCAAAGCTAACAGGCTCCTTGTTATTGTCAGCAGCTTGCCGCCACTGCGGTGGGGCTAAGCGTGGATTAACCCGGCGCAGCCAAAGGCAGGCTTTTGCATGAACACGCTTTATTGCGAACCTCTCTCGACTGATAGCGTTGTGTTATTGCCAGCAAAGCGAAACAGAAGAAGAATCAAGTTGTATCTGCGATACGCTATATCTCGTTGATTTTAATATAAAATTTAGCGTTTCGTAAAAGAGATTGGTTTGCCTCGGCGCGGACTATTTTGACTTCTCTTGATCCACTACAGTGCATTTCTCTTGAAAAATAAATAATTTGATTGCATCTTCATATGGATTGGGGAATGGCAAACGGCACGATTGGGAGGGTACGCTGATGCCAGTGCGTAGATACGGGCTTTTAGGCCTGTTGTTTCTAAGTTTATTTATCTCACCGATTTGTCTGGCGGCGGATCTGGCGACAGCCACGGTACAGGAGGAAACCTTTCCCCGGACCAGTGTTGTCGACGCCACGATGGAAGCCGTGCAGCAGGCGACAGTTTCTTCCCAGGTATCAGGGCGCATCACCCAGATCAATTTCGATGTCGATGACTACGTCAAAAAGGGCGATGTCATCATTCGTCTGCGTGACAAGGAACAGCGGGCGGCACTGGATGCGGCCAAAGCCCGCTTCGATGAAGCGCAACGGGAATACAAGCGGGTCAAGGAGATTTATGCCAAGAAGCTGGTAGCCAAGGCCGCCCTGGATCGCGCCGAGGCACAACTCAAGGCAACCCGGGCCGCCATGCAACAGGCGCAGGAATCCCTGGAACATACCGTGATACGCGCGCCGTATAGCGGGATTGTGGTCAAACGCCTGGTTGAAGTTGGGGAAACCGCCCATCCCGGCCAGCCACTGATGACAGGCTTGTCACTGGAAAAGCTGCGCGCCGTGGTTAATCTGCCTCAATCTTTAATCTTTGCCGTGCGCCAGCACCAGCAGGCCTACGTCTGGGTTGGTAAAGATCGCCAGACCCGGGTCAAGTCCGATTCCCTGACCATCAGTCCGTTTGCCGACCCCGCCAGTCATACTTTTCTGGTGCGCGTGAATTTGCCGGTGGGGGAGCACCATATCTATCCGGGGATGTATACCAAAGTGGCATTTATTACCGGTGAAACCCGCTATCTCGTGATTCCAAAGCAGGCCGTAGCTCATCGCAGTGAGGTGACTGCCGTGTATGTTCAGGATGAAAAGGGCGGTCTGAGCCTGCGCCAGGTGCGCCTGGGGGAAAGCCTGCCGGACAACCGGGTGGAAGTCCTGGCCGGTCTCAGCGTCGGCGAACACGTGGTCCTGGATCCTGTTGCTGCAGCGGCTGCAATAACCCTGGCTGCGCAGGCAAAATAAGGCATAAACATGGCGGAAAAACTCGGTATTTCAGGACGTATTGCCCGCAGTTTTCTTACCTCGGAAATCACGCCGTTACTGGCTCTGGTCGGTTTCCTACTGGGTGTGTTCGCCGTCATGATCACCCCGCGCGAGGAAGAGCCGCAAATCAATGTCACTTTTGCCAACGTGTTTATCGCCTATCCCGGTGCGTCCGCCCAGGAAGTGGAGGAGTTAGTCAGTACCCCGGCGGAACAAATCCTGTCTGAACTTGAGGGGGTCAAGCACATATATTCAGTGTCATATCCGGGCATGTCGGTGTTGACCGTGCAGTTCAAGGTTGGCGAGGACCGTACCCGTTCCATCGTGCGCCTGTATAACGCGATGTATTCCAAGTCAGACTGGTTACCTTCCAACCTGGGTGTGTTGCCGCCCATTATCAAACCCAAGGGCATCGATGATGTACCTATCGTCAGCCTGACCCTGTGGTCCAAGAACAAAAACAAGGGGGCCGAGGAACTGCAAAAGGTGGCGCATGCTATCGAAGTCGAGCTTAAGCGTGTTCCCGGGACGCGGGATATCTACACCATCGGTGGCCCGGATAATGTCGTACACGTGCTGTTCAAGCCGAGTGCCCTGGCAGGCTATGGCTTGAGCCTGGAAAATTTGCGCAATGCCTTACAATTGAGCAATGCCACGCGGCCGCTTGGCGATCTCGTCAAAAACAACCGGGAAATCGAAGTCCAGGCCGGCCAGTTCCTGTCGACACCGGAGCAGGTGAGCGACCTGATTGTTGGGGTACATGCCGGCAAACCGGTTTACCTGCATGACGTTGCGACAGTTCGTCTGGGCCCCGATCAGCCCGAGCAATATGTCTGGTTTTCCACCGGGCCGGCGGCGGCGAGCAAACACATTCCCGGCCATGGTGAGTACCCGGCTGTGACTATCGCCATTGCCAAGCAGCCGGGTAGCAATGCCGTGCAGATTGCCGATAACATCATCCAGCGCGTTGATCACCTCAAGGGTGTCTTTATCCCGCATGACGTCAATGTGACTGTTACCCGTAACTATGGCGAGACCGCCAACGCCAAGGCGCTCAAGCTGATCGAAAAACTGATTTTTGCTACCGCCTCGGTGGTGCTGCTGGTCCTGTTTGCCCTGGGCCGACGCGAGGCGGTGATCGTCGGCGTTGCCGTGGTCATTACGCTGGCGATCACTCTGTTCGCCTCCTGGGTCTGGGGCTTTACCCTCAACCGCGTGTCTTTATTCGCCCTCATTTTCTCCATTGGTATCCTGGTAGATGATGCTATCGTGGTCGTGGAGAATATTCATCGGCATATTCAGCTGGGGGCACGCGATTTGCGCGAGGCCATTCCGCGTGCTGTCGATGAAGTGGGGGGGCCGACGATCCTGGCTACATTTACCGTGATCGCCGCGCTGCTACCCATGGCCTTTGTGACAGGACTGATGGGACCGTACATGAGCCCGATTCCCATCAATGCCAGCACCGGGATGCTGATCTCGCTGGTGGTTGCGTTTGCGGTAACCCCATGGCTGGCGAATAAACTGATTTCCGTACATGGGCATCATACGCCGCAGGCAGCCACCGAGGGCAAGCTCTATCGCATTTTTGTCCGTTATGTCGGACCGTTCCTCCAGGGGGAACAGGGCAGAAAACGGCGCTGGATCCTGGCCGGTGTGATTGGTCTGGCTATCCTGATTTCAGTGAGTCTGGCCTTACCCTTCAAGGTCGTGATCATGAAGATGCTGCCATTCGATAATAAGTCGGAGTTGCAGGTGGTAGTGGACATGCCGGCCGGCACCCCGCTGCAACAGACCTCGCGGGTGTTGCATGCCCTCGGCGGCTATCTCGATACCGTGCCGGAAGTGACGGATTACGAAGCTTATGCCGGCACGGCTTCACCGATAAATTTCAATGGCCTGGTGCGCCAGTACTATCTGCGTAAATCTCCCAACATGGGAGATATCCAGGTCAACCTCACGGACAAGCATGAACGTGAGCGCAAGAGTCATGAAATCGCACTGGCGTTGCGTCCCCAGCTTGATGCCATTGCTGAAAAATATCACGCCAACATCAAGATCGTGGAGGTGCCACCGGGACCACCTGTGCTTTCCCCGTTAGTGGCCGAGGTCTATGGCCTGAATTACAACGGCCAGCTGGCGTTGGCCAAGCGGGTCCGCAAGGCCTTCGAATCCACGCCGGATATCGTCGATGTGGATGACAGTGTGATTGCCAGTGCACCCAAGCTGATTGTGCAGGTCGATCAACACAAAGCGGCTTTGTGGGGAGTCTCGCAACAGTCGATCGTCAGTGCGATCCATACCGCGCTCGATGGTGAAGACATCAGTTACCTGCACCCGGGCCATCTGAAATATCCTTTGCCGATCCGGCTGGAACTACCGGCTAACCAGAAGCGGGGTATTGCTGAGCTGGAAGATATCCATGTACCCGGTGCAAATGGCAAGTTGATAGCCATGAGTGATCTGGTTCATGTTGTGCGTAGTGAGCGGGAACAGCCGATCTATCACAAGGACCTGTTGCCCGTCGTCTACGTCACCGGCGACATGGCGGGTAAACTCGACAGCCCCCTGTACGGTATGTTTGATATTGCCGGCAAACTGGCCAGACTGAATACCCCGCAGGGCTATCCCCTGGCGCAGCATTACATTGCCCAGCCGCAAAACCCGTATCTCTACAGTATCAAGTGGGACGGGGAGTGGCAGGTAACCTACGAAACCTTCCGTGACATGGGCATCGCCTATGCCGTGGGTCTGATCCTGATCTATTTTCTGGTAGTGGCGCAATTTCGCTCGTATTTTGTTCCGATCATCATCATGGCACCGATTCCGCTGACCGTGATGGGGGTGATACCGGGCCATGCTTTCATGGATTTGTTTGGAGAAGCGCAATTTACCGCGACCTCCATGATTGGCATGATTGCCCTGGCGGGTATCATTGTGCGTAATTCCATTCTGCTGGTGGACTTTATTAATCAGCAGGTTGCAGAAGGGATTCCATTGCAGGATGCCGTCCTGCGCGCGGGCGCGGTGCGCGCCAAACCGATCATGCTCACCGGGCTGGCGGCCATGTTGGGAGCCCTGTTCATACTGGATGATCCCATCTTTAACGGCCTGGCCATTTCCCTGATATTCGGTATCCTGGTGTCGACCCTGTTGACCCTGGTTGTCATTCCCGTCTGGTATTACGCCTACCGGATGAAACACCCTTCCCCCACGTAGCCGGAGGCCTGATTGTTGCCTTTTTAAGCGGACTTGGTACTATCCCTTACCTGTTTTTGTAAATACGCGCATAGAAGCAGGTTATTGTTCCAGTCCGTGTTGTGGTATAAAGGCAGACTATGGCGGATAGGCGATTACAGGTGTTTCATACCGTGGCTCGGTTGCTGAGTTTTACCAAGGCGGCCGAAGAACTGCATATGACCCAGCCGGCTGTCACATTCCAGGTCCGACAGCTGGAGGAACAATTCAATACCCGTCTGTTCGATCGAACCCATAATCGTATCAGCCTGACTGAAGCCGGCAATCGTGTGTTTGAGTATGCCGAGCGCATCTTCCATCTTTACAGTGAAATGGATAACTCGGTACGTGAACTGACCGGGGATATCAGTGGTGTCCTGATCCTGGGGGCCAGCACGACGATTGCCGAATATATGCTGCCCGAACTGCTGGGTGATTTTAAGGCCAAGCATCCTGAAGTGACTATCCGCCTCAAGGTGGCCAATACCGATGGCATCGTGTCACAGGTTGAGAATAACGAAATTGACCTTGGGGTGGTCGAGGCTCCCGTCAATAACAAGAATCTGGTGGTCGAGAAATGCCGAACGGACCAACTGGTATTGATCGTGCCGCCCGGCCATGAGTTGACCAGGGAAAACAGCGTGGGCATGACGCGTATTGCCGAATACCCGTTTATCTGCCGGGAAGAGGGATCCGGTACCCGTGAAGTCATGATCGAAAGCATGCAGGCAGCGGGAATTGAGCCGGCAGATATGCGTATTGCCATGGAGTTGGGCAGTCTTGAGGCCATTAAGGGGGCAGTCGAATCGGGTATGGGCGTGTCCATTCTGTCACGCGCCACGCTCAACAAGGAGCTCAAACTCGGTACCCTGGTCGCCATTGACATCGACCCACCGATTAATCGTCCTTTCTCTTTCGTTCACCAGAAGCAGAAATTCAAAGCCCGCGCCATGGAAGAATTACTCAGCTTCGCACGGAGTTATTGCCAGTCTCATCCGGTGTGACCATCTTCCGCCACAATCTCAGGCTATAATTTAAAATTATACTTTTTTCTGATTGGGATTGGAGGGCTGACATTGACAGAACAGGAACAGCAGCTGCTGGATTATTTCCGTACACTCTCGCAACAGGATACGCATGCCTTGTTACGCTATGCGGCCTTCCTTGCCGGGTCTGAAGCTGCGACAACAAAAGACACAATCGGGCAAGCGGATACCGTCGAGCAGCAAACTGACACGGAAATACCACAACCGCAATTCATTAAACGACCTGAGAATGAGCGCGTTGTCGATGCGCTCAAGCGGTTATCGAATAGCTACCCGATGCTGGAAAAGAAAACCCTGCTCGACAAGGCGTCCGGGCTGGTGGCGCAGCACATCATGTTCGGGAAGCCGGCAAAAGACGTCATTGATGAGATCGAGAAGCTGTTTGCTGATGCCTATGATGCCTATGTCAAGGAAGCAGGGCGCGCTTGATGCTTGACCTGCTACTAGCCTGGTACCGGCGTTACCTGTCCGATCCACAGGCGGTATTGTTGCTGGTACTCCTGATAGTGGGTTTTACCATCATTATTACCATGGGGCATATGCTGGCGCCGGTACTGGCGGCGGTGGTGATCGCCTATCTGCTGGAATCCCTGGTACAGGTTTTACGTCGCCGCGGTATGCGCCGGTTTATGGCGGTAATCCTGGTGTGGCTGTTATTTGTGGCCTTCATGGTTTTCCTGATGGTGGGAATTATCCCGTTATTGTCTGCCCAGGTCGCCCAGTTTATTCCGGAGGTGGCCAACTACTGGTCGCAGGCAGAAAAGTTTCTGTATACCCTGCCAAACAAGTACAGTTTCATCAGTCATGCACAAATCAAGATCATTACCCATGACCTGACCGAATTTATCAGTGTCGGTGGCAAGAAAATTCTGGCCAGTGCGTCCCTGCAGTTTATTACCACCGGGGCGGTTACGGTGATTATCTATCTCATTCTGTTACCGTTAATGGTCTTTTTCTTTCTCAAGGATAAATGGATTATTCTGAACTGGCTGGGCGGCTTTTTGCCCAGGGACCGTCATCTGGCCACCCAGGTCTGGACAGAAATGGATCGGCAACTGGGTAACTATGTCCGCGGCAAGGTCTGGGAAATCCTGATCGTCGGAGTGGTCAGTTACGTGGTGTTTGCCCTGTTTGGCCTGAAGTACGCGTTTTTGCTCGGCGTGGTGAACGGTCTGTCCGTCATCATTCCCTATGTTGGCGCAACCCTGGTAACAATTCCGATAGCGGCCGTGGCCTTTTTCCAGTGGGGCTGGAGTGCCGATTTCGCCTGGCTGTTCATTTCCTACCTCGTCATCCAGGCACTGGACGGGAATGTACTGGTTCCCTATTTATTTGGTAACGTCGTCAACCTGCACCCGGTGGCAATTATCATCAGTATCCTCGTCTTCAGCGGCTTGTGGGGATTCTGGGGCGTATTTTTTGCCATTCCCCTGGCAACCCTGGTCAACGCCCTGTTGCGTGCCTGGCCACGTTCAGATAACGGTCAGGACAAAAACAGCGATGCCGATCACAAGGTATCGGAAGCATAATCGGCCAGGCGTGAACGTTCGCCGCGGCGTAGGGTAATGTGACCGCTGTGCTCCCAGTCCTTGAAGCGATCGACCACGTAGGTCAAACCCGATGTGGTTTCCGTCAGGTATGGCGTGTCGATCTGGGCAATATTGCCAAGACACACGATCTTGGTCCCCGGGCCGGCGCGGGTGATCAGGGTTTTCAGCTGTTTTGGCGTCAGGTTTTGTGCTTCATCGATGATGACATAACGGTTGAGGAAGGTTCGGCCACGCATGAAATTGACTGAACGAATTTTGATCCGTTGCGCCAGCAGATCGTTGGTTGCCTGACGTCCCCAGTCACCACCTGAATCGGACTGGGTCAGGACTTCGAGATTATCCATCAGTGCCCCCATCCAGGGCGTCATTTTTTCTTCCTCTGTCCCCGGCAGATAACCGATGTCTTCGCCCACGGGGATGGTAACGCGGGTCATGATGATCTCGCGGTAGAGTTTATTCTCCAGTGTCTGCTCGAGACCGGCGGCCAGCGATAACAGGGTTTTACCGGTACCGGCCATACCCAGCAGGCTCACGAAATCAATTTCCGGATCCATGAGCAGATTCAGGGCAAAATTCTGCTCGATATTGCGCGCATTAATGCCCCAGACCGTATGGTTCGGCAGACTGTAGTTACGCGCGGTTTCGAGAATGGCGCTGTCATTTTCTATCTTTCTGACCACGGCCAGGAAGCCGTCACGTTCGTGAAAGACAAACTGGCTGGGCCACCAGTCGTTAATCGAGGGTCCGGATATTCGGTAAAATGTCCGACCGGATTCTTTCCAGGATTCCATTTCCTTGCCGTGTTCGTCCCAGAAGCTGTCTTCCAGTTGTAGCGCACCGGTATACAGCAGGTTCACATCCTCCAGCACCTGATCGTTGTGATAGTCCTCGGCATTGATCCCCAGTACGCTGGCCTTGATACGCAGGTTAATGTCCTTGGAAACCAGGGTGACATCGGTGTCGGAATAAATCTTTTTCAAGCCGAGGGTGGTGGTGAGGATGCTGTTATCAGCCTTGTTGCCGGGCAGGGACTGCGGCAGGCTGTCATCGAAGTGCTGGGTCTGGAAAAACAGGCGGCCACTGCACTGGACGTTCTGATTCAGGCGCAGCTCTTTGGGGTTAAGGTTTAACCCGTTTTCGATTTGCTGTGGCGTCAGGCCGGTAATGAGTTCATCCAGGAAGCGGCTGGTCTGGCGTGCGTTGCGGGCAACTTCGGTGCCACCTCGCTTGTTGTTATCCAGTTCTTCGAGCACGATCATGGGCAGGTAGATATCATGTTCGGCAAAGCGGAACAGGGAAGTGGGGTCATGCATCAGGACGTTGGTATCGATAACGAACAGGCGTTTACCTGCAATTTCTTTTGCATTCATGTGCGAGGCTACCGTAGGGTTATAAACAGTGAGACGTTTGAATAATGAACAGGCAAGGTTATGACTGGTCTGCTAGGTCTTGTTCAGTGCCTTGACCGCAGCCAGGACTTCTTCAACGTGGCCATCGACTTTAACCTTGCGCCATTCCTGGCGAAGTTTGCCCTTGTCGTCGATAAGAAAGGTACTGCGTTCAATGCCACGCACCTTCTTACCGTACATGTTTTTCATTTTGATGACATCGAAGAGTTTGCACAGGGTTTCATCGCTATCCGAGAGCAGGTCGAACTTAAACCCCTGTTTGCTGCGAAAGTTTTCGTGTGATTTCACGCTGTCGCGAGACACCCCCAGGATAACGGTGTTTTGCCGTTTGAACTTGCTAAGGTTGTCGCGAAAATCCTGGCCTTCACGGGTACAACCCGGCGTACTGTCCTTGGGATAGAAATACAGGACGACATTCTGACCCCTGAGTGATTTTAGCGAAATGCTCTGCTCGCCTGTCGCCGGTAATGTAACATTTGGAACAGTTTTACCAATGCTGACACTTGCTGACATAACTCCCCCTAAATTTTGACCGGTTCCATAATGGCATCCAGGTTCAGCTGATCACAGAATTCCATAAACTGCTCGCGCAGGCTGGAGATATGCGTGGCTGCGGGAATTTCCACCGTCATGCTCAGGGTGAACATGGGGGAACCCGTGTGCGCGGCACGATGACAACTGGTATACATATCGTGAATATTGATATGACGCTTGGAAGACTGGGTCCGTCGGCTGTTGAGCAGCAATCCCAGTTTTTCTGCAGTCGTAGGTAAGATGTCTTCTAACTTGGCGATATTATTCCAGGCGCCGGAAATCAGCATGATAATCGCGAATTCACCACCGAGGATACTCATGCGGCTGTCTTCAATATTGCAGCCGCTGTTTTGCACGGTCTGCGACAATTCCGCTACCAGGCCTGCGCGGTCCTGACCCAGTGCCGAAATCACCAATAAATTGTTCATAGGAATACTATCTTATAATTCCTCACAGTTGTACAGCACGGAGTTTTTCCGCTGCTTCTTCAGGGTTGATGGTGTTCACAAACAGACCTGAACCCAGTTCGAAGCCGGTCGGGATGCTGGTGCGTGGACAGATCTCCAGGTGCCAGTGATAACTGGGATTGGCGTTCTTATATTCGTCGCCATGGGGAATGGAATGCAGGAAAAAGTTGTATTGGGCACCGCCGATAACGGCATCCAGTCTGGCCATGGTCCGTTGCAGGACGCGGGCAAAGTCTGCCAGATCATCCGGACTGGTATCCAAGTAGTTGCTGCTATGTTGTAATGGCAGGATGTGCACCTCCCATTCATAGCGGCTGGCAAACGGCTTGATGGCAATGAATTTCTCGCCCCGTTCAACCACGTACTGGCCGACATTGATACGTCGAAGGATCTTGCCTGATGTCCGGTCGTAAATGGTGGCTTCGAAGGTCAATGCCTCGTTTATCAGTGAACAGAATATGCAGTGGTGGTTACGCTGGTAATATTCCTCGCTATTCTTGACTTCGTCATGCACGTTCTGTGGTACCACCGGTGTGGCGATTATCTGGCTGTGGGTATGGGCCATGCTGGCGCCGGCGGCCGGGCCGAAATTCTTGAACACCAGCACGTAACGCAGGCGGGCGTCCATTTCATAGAGTTCCCGCATGCGCTGCTGGTAGACGCTGAATAGCAGTGCCAGGTGGTCGGTATCCATCTCGTGGATAGCGATGCCGTGCTGGTGGTGATCGACGATGACCTCGTGTCGACCAAAGCCGTCGATGGCTTGCTGTAAGCCGAATACCAGGCCGGGCTGGGTACGTTCGTTGCCGAGCACCGGATACAGGTTCTCGACGATGCGAATATCCCAGTCACCGGTCTCCGGATAACGCCGGATCTGGGGGGGCGTCTTGTCTTCATTTCCCCGGCAAAACGGGCAGGTATCCACATGCTTGCGGGTATCGCGGGGCGCCGGGTCTTCCTGTTTGCGCGGGCGCATGCTGCGCGCGGTGGCAACCAGGACGGATTCGGCTGGAATAATGGGATTGATGCGTATCTCACGCACGGGTTTGTCGTCTTCTGACACGGGCTTTCCTCCTGTTGACCTGCACAATACTGAAAGAAGGGGGATTTCGGCAACTATTGTTGTCTATATACCCATAGATTCGACTATTTGAATGTCCCGGCTTGTGTTCCCGCTGGCGGGTAATTTACCATGGCGGTTTTTAACCGGACAGGCATTAGGGGAAGGTATGTTTCGTGGCAGTATGGTTGCCCTGGTCACGCCAATGGCGGACGATGGCGCGATTGACGAGGTCGCCCTGGAGGCGCTGGTCGAATTTCATATTGAAAACGGCACGGACGCGATTGTCGCCGTCGGGACGACGGGCGAATCGGCGACCCTGGATGAGGAAGAGCACTGTTTTGTTATTCGGCGCTGTGTCCAGATTGCCAGGGGACGGGTGCCGATTATCGCCGGCACCGGCTCCAATTCCACCCGCGAGGCCATTGAGCTGACCCGTTGTGCCAAGGAGGCCGGCGCTGATGCCTGTTTGCTGGTCACACCTTATTATAATAAGCCGACCCAGGAGGGCCTCTACCTGCACCACAAGGCCGTTGCCGAAGCCGTGGCCCTGCCCCAGATCCTGTACAATGTCCCCGGTCGTACAGCCGTGGACATGAAGCCGGAAACCGTGGTGCGGCTGGCTGCGATTGACAATATCGTCGGTATTAAGGAGGCGACCGGGGATATCGACCGGGCCAGGGCCATCCTTGCCGGTTGTGGCGGTGATTTTGAGGTTTACAGCGGGGATGATGCCACGGCCATGGAGTTGATGCTGGCTGGCGGTCATGGCGTGATTTCCGTGACAGCGAACGTGGCACCCAGGGCCATGCATGAGATGTGCATGGCGGCCATTGCCGGGGAGCGGGACAAGGCGACCGGGATGAATGAGCGTCTCGTGGCACTTCATCGCGATTTGTTTGTCGAAGCGAATCCCATTCCTGTGAAATGGGCCTTGCACGCCATGGGTAAAATCGGGACCGGTATACGCTTGCCGCTAACTGTGTTATCTGCCCAGTTTCAGCCGGTCGTGCGTGACGCATTACAAAAAGCCGGCGTGCTTTAGATAATTATTATTTGTAATTGGTGTGTGATGATGAAGTTTTACCTGCTTTTACTCCTGATGGCCCTGTTCACGCTGTCAGCCTGTTCAACTACCCCGAACGACAAGGCCGTTTACGCCAAGGAGACGGTTGATAATCCATTGCGGGTACCGCCGGATTTGAGTCAACCGGTGGATAGCGATGGCAATGACGAAGTCACTTCCTATCTGAGTTATCAGAAAAGTCTCGATGCCCAGGGCAAAGGCCAGATTCTGCGCGATTTCCAGGGCATGCAGTTTGTGCGCAAGGGGTCGCAGTTCTGGCTCGATATCCACGATACACCTACCGATGTCTGGAACTCCTTACATCGTTTTTTCACCCATCTCGGTTTCAAAATCGTATCCGAACAACCTGCGTTGGGTCTGATGCAGACCAATTACATTCCCAATCTCGCCAATATTCCCAGCAACTGGTTCATGAAAATGCTCGACAAGCTGTCGGATTCCGGGATGATGGACAGCTACCGGGCGCATATTGAATATGACCCGGAGAAAAAGATTACCCGGGTGTTTATTTCGCATCAGGGCCTGCGTGAAGTCTCTGATAGTGCCAAGAGTGATATCAAGGTGGGTGACAGCAAATGGGTTGTGCGACCTCGTGATCCGGAACTCGAAGTCGAAATGCTGATGCACTTCATGGCGTTTCGCGGGATGAAGGAAAAGCAGGCCAAACAGATTGTTGCCACGACCAAGCCGGCGGTGATCCAGTCCAGTCTCAAACAGACACCACAGGGATACGTACTGCAATTTAACGATTCCTTTGCGCGGACCTGGCGACTGACAGGTATTGCCCTCGACCGCATGGGAATGGTGGTCGAGGATCGAAATCGTTCCGCTGGCGTTTACTATCTGCGTTTACCTGAGACCTTCAAGCTCGGTAACGAAACCGGGATACTCACCAGCGCTGATAAACCCAGCCAGGACAAATACCTGTTAACGCTGGAGGACAAGGGGGATAATACCCTGATCATGGTGAAACCACGCGGAAAGGCAGGCAAGGATCTGGATTCTGTTGCGAAGAACATCCTGACAGAACTAAAAAACAATTTACAATAGCGAAAGGATTGCTTTGCGTATTGCATCGCTAGGCAGTGGCAGCCGGGGCAATGCGACCCTGATCCAGCATGAGCAGACCACTTTGCTCGTCGATTGTGGCTTTTCCCTTCGCGAAACAGAACGCAGACTGGATGAACTGGGGCTTTCAGCCAGGAAGATTGATGCCATCTTGGTCACACACGAACACGGTGACCATATCCGTGGGATCAGGTCGTTTGTGCGTAAACATGCCACGCCTGTATTTATGACGCATGGCACCTATCGGGTAAGTGATATCTTCGAACAACATCCCTGCCGGGAAATCGTGGCAGGAGAGCAGCTGGAAATTAAGGATATTTCTGTATTGCCATTTGCTGTGCCACACGATGCAACCGAACCCTGCCAGTTTCTGTTTACGGACGGCGAGGTACGTATCGGCTTGTTGACGGACACCGGTATGATTACACCGCATATTATCGAGCAGCTATCAGGCTGCGACGCCCTGTTACTTGAGTGTAATCACGATAGCCAGATGTTGAGAGAAGGTGAATATCCGGCCAGCCTGAAGCAGCGTGTTGGTGGGGATTATGGTCATCTAAGTAACAGCCAGGCGGCTGAACTGTTAATGAAAATGGATATATCCCGCCTATCGTATGTTGCCGCCATGCACCTGAGTGATAAAAATAACAAACCAGCACTGGCCAGGCAGGCGCTATGTCAGGCCCTGGGTTGGAGGCAACACGATATCATGGTTGCAGATCAGGATAACGGTCTGGACTGGATTGAATTGAACTGACGCTAGAGGCAAACATGAACAAGACAGAAGAGCTCTACAGGGGCAAGGCAAAGACCGTGTATGCCACCGATGACCAGGACCGCCTGATCCTGTATTTCCGAAATGATACTTCCGCGTTTGATGGTGAAAAGCTTGAACAGCTGGACCGCAAGGGGATGGTCAACAATTACTTCAATGCCTTTATCATGGAAAAACTGCAGGCAGCGGGTATTCCGACGCACTTTGAATCAATCCTGAATGATCAGGAAGCCGTGGTGAAGCGCCTGGAGATGATCCCGGTGGAATGCGTTGTGCGCAATATCGCCGCTGGCAGTATCGTACGCCGTCTTGGCGTCGCGGATGGTATGGAACTGAATCCACCCACGTTTGAATTTTTCCTCAAGAACGATGCCCTGCATGATCCCATGATCAATGATTATCACATTGAGTCATTCAAATGGGCGACGCGGGACGAGGTCTCACAGATGAAGGCATTGACGTTCCAGGTCAATGACGTACTCAAAAAACTGTTTCTGGATGCAGGCATGTTATTGGTTGATTACAAACTGGAATACGGCCGCTTTCACGGCCAGATTTACCTTGGGGATGAATTTTCACCTGATGGCTGCCGCCTGTGGGATGCCCAGACACGCAAGAAACTCGACAAAGACCGTTTTCGCCAGGGCCTGGGTGGTGTGATCGAGGCCTACGAAGAGGTTGCTCGACGTCTTGGTATCAAGCTACCGTCATAATTTCCTGACATAATTTTTCCATTTTTTGCCTTATATTGTGCATTTATAACTTGCACGTTACACTTCGTGTGCGCAATGATATGCGCGTATTTAACTAACAGGTGTAACGACAAGAAACACTATGCCACCACGCAACTATACCTCGGAAGATATTGAAGTCCTGACAGGTCTCGAACCGGTTCGTAAACGGCCTGGCATGTATACCCAGACCGATCGTCCCAACCACCTTGCTCAGGAAGTGATCGATAACAGTGTGGATGAAGCCATTGCTGGGCATGCAAAACGCATCGATGTGCGTTTATACAAGGATGGATCCCTGGAAGTCTCTGACGATGGCCGCGGTATGCCGGTAGACAAACATCCCAGGGAAAAAGTCCCGGGGGTAGAGGTTATCCTGACCCGCCTGCATGCGGGTGGCAAGTTTTCCAACAAGAATTACAAATTTTCCGGTGGCCTGCACGGCGTGGGTGTATCAGTTGTTAACGCGCTGTCAAAACATCTGGAAATCTGGATACGACGCGACGGCAATGAATACAACATGGCCTTCGCCAATGGCAAAAAGTCCTCCAAGCTTGAAGTCGTTGGTGAAGTTGGCAAGCGAAATACCGGTACTACGCTCCGCTTCTGGCCTGATCCTAAATTTTTTGATAGTGCGAAGTTTTCCATTCCCCGGCTCAAGCACGTGCTGCGCGCCAAGGCGGTATTGTGCCCGGGTTTGCGTGTTACGTTTGAAGACGAGGCGGGCAAGGAGCAGGAAGAGTGGTATTACGAGGATGGTCTTAAGGATTATCTCACCAGTGCACTGCGTGGTAGTGAATTGCTGCCGGAGGAAGGTTTTGTCGGTAACTTTGAGGGTAATGATGAGGCCGTCAGCTGGTCCATTGCCTGGGTTACGGAAGGTGAGGCCAGCCTGACCGAGAGTTATGTTAACCTGGTACCGACATCTCAGGGTGGAACCCACGTCAACGGTTTGCGTACCGGCCTCACCGAAGCAGTTCGTGAGTTTTGTGAGTTTCGTAATCTTGTGCCACGGGGCGTCAAACTTACACCGGAAGACGTGTGGGACAAGGTCAGTTTTATTCTTTCCGTCAAGCTGGCGGACCCACAATTCTCGGGTCAGACCAAGGAGCGTTTGACCTCGCGTGAATGCAGTACCTTTGTCAGTGGCGTCGTGAAGGATGCCTTTGGCTTGTGGCTGAACCAGCATGTCGAGTCCGGAGAACGTATTGCAGAGCTGGCGATCAGCAGTGCACAAAGTCGCATGCGTGCCGGACGCCAGGTCGTACGTAAAAAAGTAACGCAAGGACCGGCTTTACCGGGCAAACTGGCGGACTGCTCTTCACAGGACAGTGAACGCACAGAGCTGTTTTTGGTGGAAGGCGACTCAGCTGGTGGTTCCGCCAAGCAGGCCCGCGATCGTGAATTCCAGGCAATCATGCCGCTGCGCGGCAAGATCCTGAATACCTGGGAAGTGGACTCCGCCGAAGTCCTCGGTTCCCAGGAAGTGCATGACATTTCAGTCGCTATCGGTGTCGATCCCGGCTCGACTGAGCTGGGTAAACTGCGTTATGGCAAGGTGATCATTTTGGCTGATGCAGATTCGGACGGCGCACATATCGCCACCTTGCTCTCTGCCCTGTTCCTGCGTCACTACTGGCCACTGGTGGCGGCGGGTAATATCTATGTCGCCATGCCACCGTTATATCGGGTTGATGTCGGTAAGGATATTTATTATGCGCATGATGATGCGGAGAAACAGGGCATCATCGACCGGATCGCCGCAGAAAAGAAAAAGGGCAAGGTCAGTGTGACCCGCTTCAAAGGCCTGGGTGAAATGAATCCGTTGCAATTGCGTGAGACCACGATGGATCCAAATACCCGCCGCCTGGCACGGCTGACCATCAAGCCCGGAGATGGTACCCAGACCCTGATGGATATGCTACTGGCCAAGAAACGTTCCGCCGACCGACGGGCCTGGCTGGAAAGTAAGGGCGACCTCGCCGAAGTAATCTGAACCACGAATCTGAACAAAATCTGCCACAATGACTGACGAAATCCTGGAAGACAATGTCGAGCGTCTGCCGCTCAAGACTTTCACCGAACAAGCCTACCTGGATTATTCCATGTACGTGGTGCTGGATCGGGCACTGCCGAACATTGCCGATGGCCTGAAACCAGTACAGCGTCGGATTATCTATGCAATGTCCGAACTAGGCCTCAAGGCCGGGACCAAGTTCAAGAAATCCGCGCGCACGGTCGGTGATGTACTGGGTAAGTTCCATCCCCATGGTGACAGTGCCTGTTATGAAGCCATGGTGTTAATGGCGCAACCGTTCTCCTACCGCTATCCCCTGCTGGAAGGCCAGGGCAACTGGGGTTCCCCGGATGATCCCAAGTCCTTTGCCGCCATGCGTTATACCGAGTCGCGTTTGTCCGCCTTCGCCGATTTGTTATTGCAGGAACTTGGGCAGGGCACGGTCGACTGGGCCCCGAATTTTGATGGTACCCTGGATGAACCCAGGTTACTTCCCGCGCGGGTGCCGCATGTCCTGCTCAACGGGACCACGGGTATTGCCGTCGGGATGGCCACGGATATTCCACCGCATAACCTGCGTGAAGTAGGTGAGGCCTGTATTCACTTATTAAAAAATCCGAAAGCAACACTGGCCGAAGTTTGCAAGTTTGTGCAGGGGCCGGATTATCCGACGGATGCCGAGATTATTACCCCGCGTAGCGAGATCCGCGAGATGTATGCCAAGGGTGGCGGCAGTATCCGTATGCGGGCCAAATACGAGAAAGAAAAGGGCGGTGACATCATCATTACCGCGCTGCCGCACCAGACCTCACCGGCCAAGATTCTGGAACAGATTGCCGGGCAAATGACGGCGAAGAAACTGCCCATGGTGGTCGACCTGCGTGACGAATCCGATCACGAGAATCCGACCCGCCTGGTAATTGTGCCCAAGTCCAATCGGGTTGATGCCGGGGAATTGATGGCCCATTTGTTTGCCACCACCGATCTTGAGCGCACTTATCGCGTTAACATGAATATGATCGGCCTCAATGGCCGACCCGGGGTCAAGGACCTGCGGAGCATCCTGCTCGAGTGGCTGGAGTATCGAATCGCCACGGTCCGGCGTCGACTGGAATATCGTCTGCAAAAGGTCAAGGACCGCCTGCACCTGTTGGACGGTTTGCTCATCGCCTTTCTGAACCTGGACGAAGTGATTCGTATTATCCGCAAGGAAGACGAACCCAAGCCGGTACTGATGAAGCGTTTCAAGCTCACCGAGGTACAGGCAGATTACATCCTGGATACCCGCTTACGCCAACTGGCGCGACTGGAAGAAATGAAGATCCGTGCCGAGCAAAAGGACTTGGCCGCGGAACAGGCGGAACTGGAAAAGATCCTGGGCTCCAATGCACGGCTAAGAACTCTGGTCGGCAAGGAACTGAAGACGGATATCGATAAATTCGGTGATGAGCGGCGGTCTCCCATCGTCTCGCGCGAAGCGGCCCAGGCCATGGACGAATCGATCCTGATCGGTGCCGAGCCGGTGACTGTCGTGTTGTCCGACAAAGGCTGGGTGCGTGCCGCCAAGGGTCATGAGATCGACCCCGCCAGTCTGGCCTACAAGTCCGGCGATCAATTTCTCGATGCTGCCCGGGCCAAGACCAATCAGCTGGCCATCTTTATCGATTCCACTGGCCGTACGTATGCGCTACCGACTCACTCATTGCCGTCGGCACGTGGTATGGGTGAGCCCCTGACCGGCAAACTCAGTCCGCCCGATGGGGCTCGGTTCTGTGGTGTTGTCGCGGGCAATCCGGATCAACTGGTCCTGCTGGCCAATGATACCGGTTACGGTTTTGTCACGACACTGGAAAACCTGATTACCCGCAACAAGAAGGGCAAGGCGATGATGAAAGTCCCGGCCAATGCCTCGGTGTTGCCACCGGTGCTGGTGGAAGACCTGGAGCATCACTGGGTTGCGGCGGTGACCAGCGAAGGCCACCTGCTGGTGCATCACATCGACGAGTTACCGCAAATGCCCAGGGGCAAGGGCAACAAGATCATCAATATCCCTTCGGCCAAACTGAAAAGCCGTGATGAAACTGTCACGGCCGTCACGGTGATCCATGAAGACGACAGCATCAAGATTTACTCCGGCAAGCGCCACAAGATCATTACCCCGGAGGAAATGGAACACTACGAAGGCGAACGTGCCCAGCGTGGCCGCAAGCTGCCGCAGGGTTTTCGTAACGTCGAGCGCATGGAGCCGGTAAAGGAAGAGGCTGAGTCCTGATGACGCTGGATTGATTTACGCTCCACTTGGATTGGTCGCAGCGATAGTCGAACATAATTAAACTGATCAGTCCTGTTCTTGCCGCCTTGCATACGCAAATATGCCAGCAATTCTTGCAAAATTTTACTTTCCCCACTCTGACATGCTATTCAGCAGAGGTGATCTGAGTTTTATACATGCCCTGATATTATGTTTTAAGGCTAGAATTCTATTACCTGACAGCTGGATTAAGCCTGGGCGATTTGAGCCTGAATAAAAAACAAAAAAGCAAATTAGATAAATCAGGTTTATTTGCTTGCCCCGCCTGATGGCAGGTCGCTATTCTGGTTTTGTTCTTTACGGAGTTGCTTGATTTTTTGCATGACACGTTCGGCGCGGTCGATGTGGCTCAGCAGGTTTTCGTTATCCGGGTCGAGGTCCTGTAATTTATTCCAGACGGCCAGGGCCTGCTCGACCTGCCCCTGGCTGTAGAGTTTTCTGCCCAGTTCGATGCCCTGTCTGACATTCTCATGTATGCGCTGTCGCATTTCATCGTTGTATGCCCGAACCTCCGGTAGTTGCTTGTCATCATCGGGTATCTTTTCGTAATGACTCAGCGCCAGTTTCAGTTTACCGGCAGCGAGTGCCTTTTTGCTTTTGTCCAGCAGGTTACGCCCGAGCAGGCTTAGTTTCGGTTCGGTTTTGCCTGGTGGTTGTTTGGGCTGCAGCTGTTTATCAAGGTGGATACGGATACGGGCCAGGGTTTTTTTGAGTTCGGGGGCGGGTTGCAATCTGTCAGCCAGTTCATAACACCGTTGTGCCAGGCCGAGATCACCCAATGATTCGGCCCGTTTCCCGCAGCTGATTAATTTTGGATACACTTCCCGGGACTGATTTTTGAAATCAGACAACGCGTTCTGGATATTTCGATCGTCGGGCAGAGTATGTATCAGTTGTTGTTCAACCGGTTTATTTTTTACCAGCCATTCCGCCCTGTTGATATCAAGCTGTATATGCAGACTCTTTAGATAGTTGTTACGTTGGGCAACAAATTCGCGATAAGTTTTGTCAAGCGCCGGACTGTCTGGCAATTTCTCTTTGGCGTTCCTTAAGGTCAGATCAGCCTGGTGCCACTGGCCTTTCTCAATCTGGTTGAGTGATTTGTTGATCTGGACCTGCTGATAGCGTTTGGCTTCTACTATGGCCTGCTGGCGTTTTCGTCGGAGTAATCTGTACTGGGGATTGGAGGGGCGGATATATTTGAGTGTATCGATAACCTTGGCGTATTCATGCTGTGCCATCCAGCTATCTACCTGCTTGTCCAGGTCACTGCTGAAGGAATTGATGAAAGCACAGCCGGATAGTAACAGCAGCGGCAATCCAAGCACTACTACCTTGAATGCAGGTCTCATGCGACGTGCCGGTTCTTCATTATCTCGTCGATCTGGCGGTCAATGCGCGCACTGTAGGCAGGTTTGACATCGGTGAGAATATAGGTAGTGACCGGCTCGCCGATACCGCGCAGCCGGATAGACTGGTGACGGTGTGCTACGATGCGCCACTGGACGTCAGGGTCCTTGACCAGATAATCATTAATAACTATTTCCCCCGGTTCGGCTACAGAATGCAAACGGGCAGCAAGATTCACTGCCTCGCCGACGACTGTGTATTGCATACGGTCGTGTGAACCCATGTTGCCGGCCAGCATCTCACCGCTGTTGACGCCAATGCGGAATTGCACCTGCGTCTTGTCCTGCTGGCGGCGCAAGCTATTAATACGATCGACCATGCGCTGGATCATCACGGCGCAGGAAATGGCATTGAACTTATGTTCTTCATCTTCTTCCGGGGCGCCAAAAATAATCATGGCACAGTCACCCATATACTTGTCGATAGTTCCGTGGTACAGCCGGCTGGCAAGCTCGATATAGGAAAAGTATTCGTTTAGCAGTTGTGCTATTTCTTCGGCTGACAGTTTTTCCGACATGCTGGTAAAACCGACAATGTCAGCGAACAGTGCTGTCGCCTGTACTCGCTTGCCACCGAGTTGTATCTGATCAAGGTTTTCCATGATCTGTTTGGCGACCTTGTTGGAAACGAAGCGAGAAAAAGCGCTTTCGACCTGATGTTTTTCCAGCAATCCGCTGGCCATGTTATTAAAGGCGGAAATCAGGTAGCCAATCTCGTCATTGCGACGCTCGCCAATCCGAAAGCCGTAATTGCCATCATGGATAGCTCGACTGGCATCCATTAAATCGTATATTGGTCGGGACAGACGGCGCCCGACAAAATACGCCGTGATGATGCCTAGCAGGATCATGAATATAGTCGCGGCGGAAATAGCAATGATCGTTTGCTGCAGTGATTGGGAGAGAGCGGATTTACTGAATGTGACCAGCGCGTGGCCGGCAATCAGGTTCTGGTATCGAATGGGGGTGAGAAACGAAATCAGTTCCTGGGGCTGATTGGCATTATCGCTGTCGGTCCATTCCACCGAATACTGGTCCGGTGCGTAGGATTTTGCCATGCTGTATAACTTGCGAAGGTCGTGGATCGGCAGTTTGCCGCTATGTGCCAGGATTTTGCCATCATTGTCATAGACGACGGCACCAACGATATTTTCATTCTTACCCAGATTGCTGACCTGGACCATCAGGCTGAGGGTGTCGTCAGACAAAACCAGTTCCTTGGAGGACTCTGCCAGTTGTTGCACCATCGCTTCGCCAAACTCGTTAATCTGCTTGCGCAGCAGGTGCGACTGGTTGGAAATGATCATCAGTCCCAACAGACTCATGCCCGAGGTGATCAGCACGAACAGGATCAGGGCAAGTTTGTAGGCAATGGGAATATGGGTAGGTCGCAGGTTATACAGACCGTGCAAAATCCTCGCCCATAAACGGGTGATTCTGCCGGCGCGAAAGCCGGGGGGATATTGCTGCTCGCCTGACTGCGTCATAACTCCACTAATCGCTGTAACCAACTGAAATACTTAGGAAATCCGGGGAGGGCAGTCCGCAGATTCCCGTATATAATAGCACGGGCGAATCACCGATATATGCGAGTTTGTCCGGATCGTGGTTATCGGGCAATCTCTTGCCAGGACCAACACGGCGTATCGGCATACGATATTCATCACAAATTGAGGCTTACTTATTCTGTGCTTTTTGGGCAAAACAACCGGGTGTGGCTATGCGCTACCTGATGTGGCTGTCGGCACCAATACTGATTATGAGTTTGCTGGGCCACATCTGGTTTTACGCCGGATATATTTTGCGCTTGCCGCTGACCTGGGTGTTGCTGATCGCGGGTAGCATGTTGCTCGTTGCGTTAGTCGGCCTGTTCCTGCTGCGACCCCTGTGTCGTGCGCTATTCGGGCAGACGGAACAGCCTGGCTGGATATTGCAGCTGCTTTCCCAGCTGTCACATCGCCTGGGCATGCGTCAGCCCGAACTGCATGTGATAGC
>JARRNT010000041.1:0-68917 GCA_037384645.1 Gammaproteobacteria bacterium
AATCCGGTTGTACGATTGCGCCGATCAGCGCCTCTCGTACTGATCGTTTTCACCCGTTGCCTTTGCCCCTCCACCTGTCCGAGGTCGAAACCAGATATATGAATACCGAACTTGCTGTCACTCAGCAGAACCTGCGCTGGGAGAAAACCCTGCTATTTACGATTTTCCTTGCCCTTGGCTGTGCCGCTTACGCCAGTATCGCGGGCAACCTGTTTCATCCGTTGCTCGACGCTATTGCCGAGCAGGACTGGCCTCAGCACATCCTGTTGCCGAGTATATGGTGGGCCGGCATGGGCCTGGTGTTGCTGAGTTATCGCACCGTGTTGTGGCTGCGCTACCGTGAGTTTGATCTGGCCAGCGATCAGGATGCACCGCGACTGAGCGTGATCATCCCGGCCTATAACGAAGGCCCCATGGTGGAAAAAACCATCGACTCGGTGGCCCAGGCAAACTACCCGCGTGAGCGCCTCGAGATTTTCGTGGTGGATGACGGCAGCCGGGATGACACCTGGGAATACATCACCCGTGCCGCGCAACGCCACCCCGGTCTGGTCACCACCCTGCGCTTCGCGGAAAACCAAGGCAAGCGCGCAGCCCTGTCTACCGGATTTCGCCGCGCCCGTGGCGAGGTCTTGGTGACCATCGACTCGGACAGCATTATCGAAAAACACACCCTGCTGGCCATGGCCGGCCCTTTCCGGGACACGCGGGTCGGAGCCGTCGCCGGCCGCGTTGCCGTGTACAACCGCCGCCAGGGCCTGATCCCGCGCATGCTGCACGTGCGCTTCATTCTCTCCTTCGATTTTTTACGCGCGGCAGAATCATCCTATCGCACGGTCTACTGCTGCCCCGGCGCCCTCGCCGGTTATCGCGCCAGTGTCGTGCGCGAGGTCCTGCCCCGCTGGGAAGGCCAGACCTTCCTCGGCGCCAGCTGTACCTTTGGCGAGGACCGGGCCCTGACCAACAATATCCTGGAAGCCGGTTATGACAGCGTGTACCAGCGCAGTGCCGTAGTCCACACCCTGGTGCCCACGACGTATCGCAAGCTGACCCGGATGCTGTTGCGCTGGGACCGCAGCTACGTGCGCGAGGAGTTACGCCTGGCCCGGATCCTGTGGAAACGCCCGCTGATAGCACGCATCACGACCCTGGTCGAACGCACCATCACCAACCTGCGTTTCCCGGTCAGCTACGCCACCCTGGCCATGCTGATGCTGCTGGCGATCCAGAATCCGGAAATCCTGTTGCGACTCGCCATCAGCATCGGCATCGTGTCACTGCTGTATACGCTGTATTATCTGCGCAGTGAGCGCTCCTGGCAGTTTGTCTACGGCATTGCCTATGCTTATTTTTCGTTTATCGCCCTGAGCTGGATCTTCCCCTACGCCGTGGTCACGGCCCGGGCCCGCGCCTGGATGACACGCTAAGCAGGCAGGATTGCAGCGGTCAGGCAAATAAAAGGGGTGACTGTCGCAACAGTCACCCCAGCCCAGTTCCCGTTTGAATCCGGACAGATCGGGTTCAGCCGGTACTCCAGGCCCGCGGCTTTTGCATACCGGCAATCTTGCAGGCCTGCTGCACATAGCCGTAAGGAAACATCTTGAACAACAACGACTTGGCCTTCTGCTTGTTGTATCCGAGCTCCTGGACCAGGTACTTGACCACGTGGCGCACATCGGGCGCGACCTTATGTTCGTGCCAGTAATCACGCATGAACCGCAGTACCGGCCAGTACTCTTCCTCCAGCACCAGGTCCTCTTCATCCGCCAGGGAACACGCTACCAGCACATCCCAGTCTTCCGGGTTTACCAGGTAACCTTCCACATCTCGAGCCGGTTCTGCATATGCCAACATTGTCTGTCTCCTCTTAAGTAATCGCTTATATGCTAATTAAAGCTCGATTTTAAAAACAATCAAACGATATTTATTGGTATTTATTATCGATTTTATCGATTTCAAAAAGAGAGAGCTACATGAGTAATACCATTAAATGGTGCTAATTTCGGGCGACTGTCATTAGCCTGGCATGTGCACCCCATGAAACACCTCGGCCAGTACGGTAAAACTGGTAAAGACAATATCGTCGTGGAAATGTTTTAAAATGGCTTCATTATCACGCTAATTCCATGCATCCGCCCATCAGGTTGCAAAGTCAGCGTCGATATTAACTGTTATCTAATCGCCCTTTGCATTATCCAGGCTGGAATGCGTTTAGCGCAGTCCCCAGGGAGGCAGACATGTCATATGCCCTGATCAAACCTGGCACAGGCGCCGCGGTATTGTTCGGGCACATTATCGGGGCATTCACCGCAGCGCTGGTTACCCGGCACCGCGAAATCGATCTTGCGCGGATAAGGCAGGTCCAGGCCATCCATGATCTTGATGAATTCCTCCAGGGTCTTGCCGCCAATGTGCTGGTTCCTGGCTTTTTCCTGAGCAATGGAGCTGACCCGACGCTGCGTATAATCATGCGCCGGATAGACCAGGGTTTCGTCCGGCAGGCTGAAAAATTTCTGCTGGATACTTTTATACAGCGTGGCGCTGTCGCCTGACTGAAAATCGGTACGCCCGACCCCGTCGATCAACAGGGCATCACCGGTGAACAACAGGCTCTGGGTTGGCGTGTTGATCAAGTAGGCATGGTGATGGTCCGTATGTCCGGGGGTAAACAGCGGGTGTAATTCGATCCGGCCAAGCTTTAGCGGCGTCCCTTCCTGCAGGCCGATATCAGCACAGGGCAGCTCATCCAGCGCAGGGTAAGCAATCTGGCAATCGGTAAAGGCCTTGAGCCGTTTCGCACCGGTCAGGTGATCGGCGTGGATGTGGGTATCCACCGTGTAGGTGAGTTTCAGGTTGAGCGATTGCAGCACGCTCAGGTCGCGTTCAGCGGTGTCCAGTACCGGGTCGATAATGGCACACTGGCCGGTGTCCGGACAGGCAATCAGGTAACTGTAGGTGGATGAATCCGGCTCGAACAGCTGTCTGAATAACATAAGCATGGCTTCCTTGTGCGATGACCTAAGTTAATAGTTGCGATGTCATCATTAGAATTCAAGCACTCGAACAGTTCAATTCTCACGTGTTCGTTGTGGTTTAAACGTTGGCACAATGCTGCGCAATCGTCTCGAGGAATGGCCGGCCATAGGCCTCGAGTTTACGTTCACCCACACCCGATATCTCCAGCAGCTCCGCCAGCGTACGCGGTTTGCGTTCGACCATTTCCTGCAACGTCGCATCATGAAAAATCACATAGGCCGGTACGCCCTGTTGTGACGATAATTTACTACGTAGCTGGCGCAGCGCCAGCCACAGGGGATCATGCTGTGCCGCCGTACTGCCTGGCGTTTTTTTGCGTCCACCGGTTTTCGCCGGTTTCACCAGTTGACGTAGCTGCAGCGCATGTTCACCGCGTAACAGGGGCCGGCTGGCTTCGGTCAGTTGCAGACTGCCATGACCCTGCAGATCGACACTCAACAGGCCGTGGGCAATCAGTTGCCGAAACAGGTTACGCCAGCCATTCTGATCCAGCTCGGTGCCGATACCGTAGGTGCTCAGTCGGTCATGGCCAAAGCCCTGAATACGCTCGTGTTGTTTTCCCAGCAGCACATCGATCACGTAATTGGCGCCAAAGCGCTGGCCGGTACGATGCACGCAGGACAGGGCCTTCTGCGCCGCGACACTGGCATCCCAGGTTGGCGGTGGCGACAGGCAGGTATCACAATTGCCGCAGGGTTGGGCCAGTTCTTCACCGAAGTAACGCAACAGGGCCTGGCGGCGACAGGCGGTAAGCTCACAAAAGCCGAGCATGGCGTCGAGCTTGTGGTGTTCGATACGTTTGTACCGGGCATCACCCTCGGTATTGGTCTGCATCTGGCGCAGGGTGATCACATCCTGCAGGCCATACACCATCCAGGCATCGGCAGGCAGACCATCGCGACCGGCCCGCCCTGTCTCCTGGTAATACGCTTCCAGACTGCGCGGCAGATTCAGGTGGGCAACAAAACGCACATCCGGTTTATCGATGCCCATGCCGAAGGCGATCGTGGCCACGATGATGACGCCGTCTTCTCGCAGAAAACGGGACTGGTGGCGAAGACGATCCTCGGCACTCATACCGGCATGATACGGCAAGGCCGTCAGGCCATTGTCCTGTAACCACGCGGCAACCTCATCAACACGTTTGCGCGACAGGCAATAGACGATCCCCGCCTCACCGGAATGTTCATGACGGATAAACGCCAGTAACGCAGCGCGGGCATTACCGGCATTCTCCATCACCCGGTAACGGATATTGGGCCGGTCAAAACTGCTGATAAACTGTCTCGCGCTTTGCAATTGCAGGCGCTGAATGATCTCCTGACGGGTTGCGTCATCGGCGGTGGCGGTCAGGGCGATGCGCGGCACATCCGGGAACCGTTCATGCAGCACAGAAAGCTGGATATAGTCAGGCCGAAAGTCATGCCCCCACTGCGAGACACAATGTGCTTCGTCAATCGCAAACAGGGCCAGCGGCAATTGTGCCAGCAACTCCAGCGTGCGCGGCAGTAACAGGCGTTCCGGCGCCACGTACAGCAAATCCAGTTCACCCTGACGCAGGCTGGCCTCGACTCGCTGCACCTCATCCAGTGACAGGGTGGAATTTAAATAGGCGGCACGCACCCCGAGTTGTTGCAGCGCATCCACCTGGTCCTGCATCAAGGCAATCAGTGGGGAGACGACGATGGCGACGCCCTCACGCAACAGGGCCGGGATCTGGTAACACAGGGATTTGCCGCCACCGGTCGGCATTAGTACCAGGGCATCGCCACCGCCAGCGACCTGGGAGATGATGGCATCCTGCGGCGAACGAAATCGGTCATAACCGAACACGCTACGCAGAAGATGATGGGCCTGGTCCAGATGATGTTGTTTGTGCATGCTTCCCGCGTTCATTGGCTATAGCGCGTGAAGCGTAACATATCACGCTGTCGTCCTGGCTAACTCAGCCGGCCAACGCGGCAAAAAGCAATATCAGCAGGACAAAGACCGTCACGGCAAACGCCCAGACCCCACCAGGGATGACCGGTTTGTGCCCTCCGCTGGCAGTAAGCGCCCGTCCCAGGTTTTTGAGCATTGTAACATTAGCCTGAGTCCCGACCGTCAGCTTACTCCAGACAGTGGCACGCCGGAGGACGCTCAGCCAGGCTAGCAGGCGCTCGGGCAAACAGTGCCCGGTCTGGGCAGACAGTGTGTCACCGGCCTGAGCACGATTGCGACGTAGACTTGGCAACAGAAGCAGGCAACTCGCAATCCCCATGATGGCCAGATACGGAGACACAAACGGCGCATAGCTGCGCCACGCCGATGGCTGTATCAGAGTATGGCCGAACAGGAAAAAGAACAGGCCGATCAGGCAGAGCATGCCCCAGCCGGCCGCGCCGACCCTGGCCCGAAGCCATTTGACACTGGCAGATACGAGCATGAGCGCGCCCAGGACCTGAAGCACGTAACCTGCCGTTGCGGCCGTCACCATTTCGACCGGCAACCAGCGAACGGTACCGAGCATGGCCATGGCCACAGGGACCGCCGCCAGCAATATCCGTGGCAAGGGGGATACTGTCCGCAATGCCGCCGTTAACCAGATATGCGCCGGCCATAACCCCGCCTTCACGATAAAACCGGCGAGCACCATGGCCAGATAAAGCGGGAGTGTGGACGAATCGGCCATGGCCTGCTGCACGGCAGCATACTGCAAGTTGTTTGACGCGCCGGCAGCAAGCAGCAAGGCTTCAAACAAGGCCAAATCGCCGACAATCAATGCCACCACATAACAGCGTGCGGTATTTTTCGCCGCAGCCTCATCTTTTGCCAGCATCAGCCCGTAAAAGCTGTAACCCATGAGCGTGGCAAACACGAAAAACCCCACAAGATCAGCGGCGAGCAAGGTCCCGAGATTGCCCGCCAGGGTCAGCAGAAAAAACGTGGTAGCGCGTGACGAGTTCGCCCCCTGCGCAAAGATTTTGAATTGCGCGGCGGCAATCCACCAAACAACGATAAACATCGCCAGCAACCAGCGCAGATCCGCACTCAGGGCCAGTCCGCTGCCGAACAACAGCCAGGGTAACTTCAGTGCGGTCGTCGTCGGCAACAAGAACAGAACCAGCACGGGCAGAAGCGCCAACTGACGCGGCCAGGGCAGACGGCGATGCAGTGCCGGGATACTCAGCAGCAACGGCCACAACACCACCAGCCACAACACCATGCCCGCAGCTGTCACCGTCATGGCTGATAAAACTCCCTTTGCGCGATGAGACGTGCCCAGTCCAGCGGACTGAATGGCGCCGAGGCCAGCAGACCAACGGCAACAGCGATCACAGCGGTAATCACCGGCGGTAACAACAACGCCCATGCCGTTTCCTTGTGACCGAAGTCGTGCTCTGCCGGCCAGTGGTCGGGCGGTGCGCGAAACCACGCGGCATGCAGGATCGGCAGAAAGTACATGGCATTGAGCAGACTGCTCAGGGCGAGGACGATCACGACCCAGCCCTGGCCGGCCTGCAACGCCCCCAGGCCCAGATACCACTTGCTGACAAATCCGGCGACCGGCGGCGCACCGATCATACCGAACGCGCCGATGGTAAACGCCGTCATGGTCCAGGGCATGCGCCGACCGACACCATGCATTTCACTGATTTTGTGGATGCCCAGGGTTTCCGCCAGATTTCCCGCGCAGAAGAACAAGGTAATTTTCATCAGGCCCTGATGTACGAGATGCACAATCCCGCCAATGGAGGCGATGGGTCCGATAATCGCCACCCCCAGCGTGATATAGGACACCTGGCTCACAGTTGAAAACGCCAGTCGACGCTTGAGATCATTCTGGCTCAGGGCGCGCACCGAACCGTACAGGATCGTGAACGCGGCCAGCCATGCCAGTGGATTGATGACACCAAGATGGGCGGCGGCCTCCACGCCGAACACGTCATAGACGATCCGCACAATGCCGAACGCGCCGGCCTTGACGACGGCGACCGCATGCAGCAGCGCACTGACCGGCGCCGGGGCCACCATCGCCTTCGGCAGCCAGCCATGCAGTGGTACCAATGCAGCCTTCACCCCGAGTCCGGCGATAAACAGGGCGAAGATCACGATCAAGGCCGGGCGATGCGTGGCCAGCACCTGCTGGACAAACCCCTGCGGGGTGAATTCCAGGGTGCCGGTCAGGGTGTATAACCAGACCGTCGCCAGTAACAGCAAGCCTCCGCCGAACATGGTATACACGAGATAACTGCGCCCGGCACGCCGTGCCTCTTCCGTGCCGCGATGTACCACCAGGGGATAGGTGGACAGGGTCAGTAATTCATAAAACAGCAGAAACGTGATCAGATTACCGGCCAGCGCGACGCCCACGGTCGAGGTGACACACAGGCTGAAGAAGCCGAAAAACCGGCTGCGATGCGGCGAACCTTCCAGATAACCGACGGCATACACTGTGGTGACCAGCCACAGCAGACTGGACAGGGTGACAAACAACAATGATAACGGTCCGGCGCGTAGTACCAGGTCCAGGTTCGGTAACAAGGCCAGACGGATTTCATAATGATGCTGGTGATAAACACCCCAGATCATCCACACCACCAGCCCCAGTTTAATCACGGCGCCGGCCAGATTCAGGAATGTGCGCAGATACACCCGCTCTTCCGCCAGCGTAAAGATAACCAGGCCCGGCAATAGCGAGCTGGCCACCACCAGCAGCGGAATGGCGGCGTCCCAGTTCATCCGCTCACCTCGAAACCCACAGCCACCGCGCCCGTATTGATCAGATGGAGTAAGGGCACGGCAACAAATCCCAACAGGATTGCCGCAAATGCCAGGCTTAACGCGGTCCATTCCATCGTCCTGGGTACCCTGTGCGCTTCATGCGTCACGCCGGCCTGGGTAAAGGCATGGCCCATGACTTTGAACACATACGCCGCCGCGAGCAGTCCGCCCACAAGGATGATGCCCACGATGTCCCAACGTCCCTGGCTGAGAGCGGCTTCCAGCAGCAGCCATTTGCCGATGAAACCCCCGCTCGGCGGTAACCCCATAATACTCACGCCAGCCAGTGCGAAGGCACCGGCCGTGATCGGCAAACGCTGTACCACACGATCTAAATCAGCGATGCGATCGTGATGGCCAAAGCGCAACAGATTGCCGGCCGTCATAAACATGGCCGCCTTGGCCAGGGCATGCGACAACAACAGGTACAGCGCGGCGCGCCACACCGAGATACCCGTGCGCGCCAGCGGAAAGGCCAGGAACAAATACCCCAGCTGGGCCACCGTGGAATACGCGATCAATAACTTGAGTCGGGGCTGACGCAAGGCCTGGACGGAACCCCAGAGGATGGCGGCCATGCCGAGCAGGCCGAGCAAATCGGCAACATGGCCACCCATGGGACTGAAGATCGCCAGCCACAAACGCAGCAGAATATAAAAGGAGGCTTTGACCACCAGTGCCGACAACAGCGCACTGACAGGCGCCGGCGCACTGGCATGCGCGGGGGGCAACCAGAAATGCAGGGGAAACAACGCGGTTTTGAGCAGCAGCCCGGTCACCATCAGGCCCAGCGCCGCCCAGGTCACCGGTGTGGAATCCACCCGGGCGGCAAGCAGGGCGATATCCACCGTGCCATAAGCGTGATACAGCAGTGCCACGCCGAGCAAATAACTTAACGAACCCAACAGGGTCGCCAGCAAATAGCGCATGGCACCACTGACAGCAGGCCCGTCGCCGTTCAGAGAGGCCAGAGCCACCGCGGCGAGCCCCACCAGCTCGAGGGTGACATACAGATTGAAAATATCCGCGGCGAAAAACAGGGCATGTAATGCGCCCAGCAGCAACAGCCAGATCGGCCAGAAGCGCCGCGCCTGTTCCGACTTGAAATAGCCCACGGCATACAGGCTCACCCCCAGCCCCACGAGCGCCGTCGCCAACAATAACAACAGGCTGAGCCCGTCGGCATAAAGGTCGATGCCCAGCGGGGCGCCCCAACCACCGACGGCGTGACGATAGCTGCCGTGAAAACGAAAATGTAATTGCCAGGCCAGAGCCGCCACCGCCAGCACATTGATGCTGGCCGTGGCCATACCCAGCGTCGGCGCGAGCCGCGGCCAGAGAAAGCACAGCATGCCCGCTACCAGTGGCAACAGGATCAGGACAATGGCCCACGGTATCGTTTGCAGTGCCGGTAACATCGCGCTCATTCGTGCCAGTCATCCGGCAGGGTGGCCTGACCGCGTAAGGCAACCAGTTTCAGCAACAGGGTAAGGGCCAGCGCAGTGGCGGATACCGCCACCACGATCCCCGTGATCACCATGGCATGCGGGACCGGATCCGGGCTGCCCTGCGCTGTGCGCCGGGCCATGGCGATCAGTACCAGGAATACCCCGCTGCCCATGATATTCAGCGCGAGGATTTTACGCAGGATATGCGCATGCACAATCAGCGCATACAGGCCGAGACAGAACAGACCCACGCCAACCAGGGCATACATCAGCGCGACGCTCATTGGTATTCCTGATATGGCGGTTCACCGCCAAGAAATAAGGCCGTCAGGGTCACCGCGATGGAAAGTGTCGCCGCCGTCTCCAGCGCAAGGATAATGAGTCCCGCATGGCCTGGTGGCAATTGCAATAAATGCGACGTCAGCACGGCGGTGATGATGGCGATCAGCACAAACATCATGGGGCCGGCGATCAACACCAGGCGCCATAACCACGGCGGCAGTGCCAGGTAGGGGCGCCGCCCAGTCAACAGCAACAGCACACCCGCTGCACCCAAAACTGCCCCGGCCTGAAAGGCACCGCCGGGGGCATGGGCCCCGACCCACAGCAAATAGGCGGCAACCAGGATCAGCAAAGGCACCAGCAAGCGCACCATCGCATCCAGCACCGCACCCGTTGCCTCTTCCGCTTGTGTTGTCATCTCCCCTGACGTCCACACCCCCAGCAGCGCCAGCAATAATACGATCATCTCCAGCAAGGTATCGTAACCGCGAAAGTTGAGCAGAACGGCGGTTACCGGATTAGTCACGCCACTGAGATGTAATTGTGCCTGCACGATCTGGCTCAGGCCCGCTGCCTGCTGGGGCAGTGACAACACCACATAGCCCAGACCCGCCGCCAGCACGCTAACCGCTATCGCCACCAGTCGCCGCAACCAGGGTGCGGTGCCGGACTGTTCGACATTATGCATCGGGTTGCTCATGTCATCGCTATCAAGGTTTTTTGCGTTGCCCGTGTTTGAGCCGCGCGAATGCTGCCAGTAGCAGGGCACCGGTGAGACCGGCACCGATCGCCGCTTCCGCCAGGGCCACATCCGGTGCCTGCAGTCGCACCCAGACCAGTGCCATCAGTAAGCCGAAGGCAATAAACAGGACAATGGCCTTGAACAGGTCGGGACAGGCCAGTGCCCGCCAGGCCAGCCACAACAGGCTACCACCCAGCAGTAGATCGAAGACCCAGGCGATCTGCGTCAGCGCTTCCATAGACGTATCCCCTTTTGCAAGGCGGCGCGCGCCACCAGATGTGACACACTGGCACCGGCGAGCAGGACCAGAATCCAGATCAGCACCAGCTTGCCGGCCTCCGCCCAGGAACCGGCCTGCACCAGCAAGCCGGTTATGACGAGCCCCAGCCCAACGTTGTCGGCCTTGGTCAGCGCGTGCAGACGGGTGTAGACATCCGGAAACCGCAACAGGCCCAGCGTGCCCGCCAGAAAAAACAGGCCGCCGGCAAGCAATAACAAGGTGCTGATCATTTCACTCACGCTCATGTCACTGTTCCCGATCAGGCCAGGCCCGGCGGACAAAGGCAACCGCGGTCACCGCAGCCAGCAAGGCAAAGACCAGGGCCACATCACGCAGGGCCGGCTGGCCCATGACCTCTGCCAATAGCAACAGGATCGCCACGGCGGTGGTCCCGAACAGTTGTGCGGCCAGCATGCGGTCGGCCGGTGTTGGTCCGCGCAACACGCGCCACATGCCGGCCCCGAGATTTAACAATAAAAACAGGGCGAGAATGAAATAAACTATCTGCATGCAGATTACTCCGGTAACGTGACGGGCGTGATAAAACCCGGCGGTTTAAGCGCGAGCACCGAGCAGTCGATCTGGTTGAGGATCGTCTCTGCCGTATTACCCATGATAAAACCGGGAATGCCGGTACGCGCGACCGTGCCCATGACGAGCAGGTCCGCAGCCAGCGACTTCACCAGTACCGGGATTTCTCTGCGAGGCCGGCCCTTGATCAAATGATGCTGCGGTTTGAGGTAGTCCATGGCCTCAGCCCCCAGGGCAGTGGCCATCTCCTCCAGCAAACTATCCAGCCTGACAGCGTGCTGTTGCCGGACCTGTTCCACATAGGCGTCAAGCTTGTCTTCTGAAGTACGCAAAAACACGCCACGCATGGCGCTTTCGCCGAAGGCCTCCCAGGCATGCACGATGTGTAACTCCGCAAGCTCGGCCAGTGCGAGGGAAGAGGCCATTTCCAGGATCGAACGGTTGAGGGCATGCCGCGCCTGCAATTCTTCCGGCGGATAATTATCGGCAACGTCGACGGCAGCGAGAATGCGCCGGTAGGATCGGGTCTCGTCAGTTTTCACAAACCATAGCGGGCAGGGACACTTGCGCAGCAAATGCATATCATCACTGCTGAAAAGGCGATCAAACCAGTCCTGTGGTTCGGGTGATGCAAGCACCAGATCATGCCCTGACCGCATCACTTCCCGGATAATTTCCAGAAACGGTGTCCCGGTCAGAATTTTTGTTGTTATCGCAAGACCATCACGGTAAGGCTTGACCAGCTTGTCCAGTTCCAGCGCATACGCTTTGATTGCATTGTCCGCCAGCTCGGTCGAGGAAAAGGTATCTTGCGACAGGTCCGTTTCCAGACTAATCGGTGAATGCACCGTGACCACAGAGAGACTGGCCTGGTTGGATTGTGCCAGCGCCACCGCGCGTTCCAATACGGGTTTATACGCATCATGAGGTTGGACCACACAGAGGATGTTCCTGAATCGTTTCATCTCAGGCATTCCCTCCTGCAGGTTGCAGAGATATTCTGAACATTCGCGCAATCCCTTGCTCCACCGCGGTGAGTTCCTGCATAAAATCCGTGCGGCGATCCAGCACATGTACCCTGAGAACGCGTGTACCAAGCTCCGCACCCAGCGTGCCCGGCAACAGCCCTACGGTATTGGTCATCATTACTTGCGGCAGCCCTGGCGGCAATTGCAATTGATAATCCACCAGTTCCGGTTCGATAGACAGTTCACGTCTAAATACACGCCGCGCCACATCCACGCCGCCCCTGAGTGACATGAACACAAAGAAAGGAATAAACCTGAAGAGCGCTAACCAGGAAAATGGGACAGGAGCTTGCAGTCTGATGCTGGCAACCACGGCGAGCACTACCGCCGGCAGACCGATCCACCAGGAAGCGGCTACGCCATTACTCAGCACATACCATATCAGAAGGAAAAACACTCCACGTGATACCATGGTCAAAACCCCTCCTAGGTAACAAAACCAGTGTATCCAACGTGATCCAGTATAAGGTGCCCTTTACTGGGAAGTCGAGCATGACGGTAACTGGAATATCCGCTATGCTAATATATTGCATGAGTTGTCATGGGAGATTCACACAGTGATCTCCGCGTCCCCCATAAATCCATTGCACCACTAATTAATAGTGTACTGGTGCACTCTGGTGAATAGCACTCAGGTCTTTTCAGGCGGTGTCTGGCTGCGCGACTCATTCGCGTCGCTGCCGCTCTTGTCACCCATAAGCCGGCGCACTACCACGTAGAACACCGGCACAAACAACACACCGAGGGCGGTGGCACCGAACATCCCGCCCATCACGCCGGTGCCGATGGCGTGACGACTGTTGGCGCCGGCCCCGGTAGACACCGCCAGCGGCAACACGCCGAGAATAAACGCAATCGAGGTCATGAGGATGGGGCGCAGACGCAGACGGCATGCCTCCAGGGTCGCGTCAAACAGGCCACGACCAGCCTGGTGCATTTTGCTGGCAAACTCGATGATGAGGATGGCATTTTTGGCTGACAGACCAATTACCGCGATCATACCCACCTTGAAGTAGACATCGTTTTCCAGACCGCGCAGCCAGGTAAAGCTGACTGCACCGAGAATCCCCAGCGGCACCACCATCATCACCGCGGCCGGGATCGACCAGCTCTCATACAGCGCGGCTAGAGCCAGGAATACCACCAGCAGGGAAAGACCAAATAGAATAGGGGCGGTTTTGCCGGAAACGATCTCCTGCAGGGACTGACCCGACCATTCATAACCAATGCCCGCCGGCAGATCCTTTTTCACGATATTCTCCATGGCCGCCATGGCTTCACCGGAACTACGGCCAGGCGCGGCACCGCCCACGATCTGAATGGCATTATAGCCGTTATAGTGGCTGACAGCCGGTGGCGCAATCGTCCAGCTGGGCGTGACCACGCTATTGAGCGGCACCATGTGATCGATCCCGCCTTTACTGCTGTGAATGAAATAATGACTGAGGTCACCCGGGCGTGCGCGGTATGCTGTATCGGCCTGCAATAACACCTTGAGCACACGGCCCTGGTAATTGAAATCGTTAGCATAGACCGGGGCCAGCATCAGGTTAATGGTATTATAAATGTCGCTCAGCTTTAGCCCCATGGACAGGGCCTTGACCCGATCCACGTGCAGATGCAATTCCGGTGAATCTGGTAATTGATTGGGCCGTACCCCTGACAGCACCGGGTTTTTCCTGGCCGCACCGAGCAGCATATGACTGGCCTCAACCAGTTTTTTGTAACCGGCCCCGGCACGGTCTTCCAGCTGGAAATCAAAACCACCGAAGCGGCCAAGCCCACGTACAGTCGGCAGGTTAACCACGAAAATCCTCGCGCCCTTGATCTGTTGCAGGGCCCCGTTCGCCCATTGGATCACGGCATCCGCGTGCTCGCTGGCCCTGGTTCGTTGGCTCCAGTTCTTGAGCCGGATAAAGCCAAGACCGACGTTCTCACCCTGGCCGACGAAACTGAAGCCGGCCACGTCGAGCACCTTGTCGACTGCCGGGTTCTTCAACATGATCTTTTCCATTTGCCGTAAGACCTTGCCGGTCCGCGCTATAGTGGCACCCGCTGGCAGTTGCACAATGGCGAGACAGTAACCTTGATCCTCCTGCGGCAGAAAACTGGTCGGCAGGCGGGTAAAGATAAATCCGGCCAGCACCACCAGCACGGCAAACGCGACCATCCAGCGCGGGGTATGCCGAATTGACCTGGCAACCTGTCGCAGGTAAGCCGCGGTCATCCCGTTATAAAAGCGATTAAAACCCCGTAAAAAAGCATTGGGCTCGCCATGTGTCGGTTTGAGCAGGCTGGCGCATAGTGCTGGCGTAAAGCTCAGTGCCATGGTGGCGGAGATCGCCATGGAAATGGCAATCGTCAGTGAGAACTGGCGATAGATGGCGCCGACACTGCCACCGACCAGAGCAATAGGAATAAATACCGCGGCTAGAACCGTGGTCATGGCCACGATGGCACCGGAGATCTGGCCCATGGCCTTGCGTGCGGCTTCCCTGGGCGGTAAACCTTCTTCGGTCATGATGCGTTCGACGTTTTCCACCACCACGATAGCATCGTCCACCACCAGGCCGATCGCCAGCACCAGCGCAAACAGACTGAGCACGTTGATCGAGAAACCAACCAGGTACATGCCGGCAAAGGCACTGGTCAGGGCCACCGGCACCACCAGGGTCGGGATCAGGGTCGCACGCAGGTTTTGCAGGAACAACAGGATCACCAGGAAGACCAGGATAACCGCGGCAATAAGAGTGTAGAGTACTTCGTGGATCGAGATACTCACGAACTGGGTACTGTCGTAAGGCACAAACCAGCTAACCCCGGCCGGAAAGTATTGCGACAGATCTTTCATCTTGGCGCGCACGGCATCGGCCACCTCCAGGGCATTCGCACCGGGACCAAGCATAATCGCCATACCCGCAATCGGTTCACCGTTGACGTGAACATCGTGACCGTAGGACGCCGCACCCAGGGCAATGCGGGCCACGTCACGCAGACGTACCGTGCTGCCATCGGGATTGGCACGCAGAATAATATTCTTGAACTGATCCGGACTGGTAAAGCGAGATGACGAAGTCACTGAAGCAGTAAAACCCTGACCCGGTAACGCCGGTTCACCGCCAATGACACCGGCCGCAATCTGCACGTTTTGCGCACGTACGGCGTCGAGGACCTGCGAGGCACTCAGGCCATAACCGCGCAGCTTGTCCGGGTTGAGCCAGATGCGCATGGCATAAGCTGACCCAAACAGACGAACATCACCCACCCCAGACAAACGCTGGATGGGATTCTCTACCTGCGCCGCAATGACGTTATTCAGCGCATAGGTATCGAGATTGTGCTTATCGGATTTGAGCGCAACCACCATTAAAAAATCGGTGTTGGCCTTGGCCACGGTAATCCCGTTCTCGATCACCTGCTGCGGCAACCGGCTTTCCGCCACGTTAACCTGGTTCTGTACCTGAACCTGGGCAATATCCGGATCGGTACCGGTCTTGAAGGTCAGGGTAATCGTCACCGATCCGTTAGAACGTGACGTTGAATCGAAATACAGCAGGTTATCAATTGACGTCAGCTGTTGCTCGATCACCGAGGTCACTGATTTCTCGATCACCTGGGCACTGGCACCGGGGTAACTGGTGTTGATACTGACCTGGGGCGGTGCAATCGGTGGATAGGCCGTTACCGGCAGATTGAAAATGGCGATAGTACCGGCCAGGGTAATCAGGATCGCCATGACCCAGGCGAAGATTGGCCGATCGATAAAAAATCCCGACATGAATAACTCCTCAGGACCTGGGGCTCTCGCCGTGATCCGCTGCCGCGGGCACTGCCTTGGCTGTGGCGCCCGGCCGTACCTTCTGCAGCCCGTCGACAATCACCTGATCACCGTCCAGCTTGCCGGTCACGATCCAGTTTTTACGGGTCATGCCATGGGTCTTGATGCGCTGCTCGGCAACCTTGCCGTCACTGCCCACGGTGTAGACATAGGCACCGGCGTTGTCGCGCATCACCGCCGCCTGCGGGATCAGATAGGCATGGTCCAGGTGACCCATGGTCAGGCGTAACTTGACGAACATACCCGGCAATAACTGGCGGTCCGGATTCGGCACCACTGCGCGCAGGGACACCGTGCCGGTGTTGGGATCCACCGCCAGGTCGGAAAAATCCAGGCTGCCGGTATGCGGATAAGGCGTGCCATCGGCCAGCATGACCTCGACCTTGCCATGCGGCTCCTGCATGTCATTCGCTTTTTGGCCACTGGCCTGTTCCAGTTGCTGCAGCTCGGTCACAGACTGGCTGAAGTTTACGTATATTGGATCGATCTGTTCCACCGTGGTCAATTCGGTGGCCTCGCCCTGACCCACCAGGGCACCTTCTGTGACCAGCGCCCGACCGGCGCGACCGGCAATCGGTGCCGTGACCGTGGCATAACCCAGGTCCAGTTTGGCCTTTTCCACGTTGGCCTCGGCCTGCTTCACTGCCGCGGCACTGGTGCGTTCGTTAGCGGCGGCTGTATCCACTTCCTGCGACGAAATCAGATGACGCGCGGCCAGGCCACGATAGCGCTTGGAGATCAGAGCAGCATTGGCCGCATCAGCGCGCGCTTTCGCCAGTGCTGCTTCCTGGGCGTGCAAGGCGGCTTCCAGCGGCGCCGGGTCGATCTGGAACAGGATCTGGCCCTGCTTGACGTCCGTGCCTTCGGTGTAGACCCGCTTGAGAATCACACCGGCTACCCGTGCCCGTACCTGTGCGATCCGTACCGCCGCCAGTCGACCGACCATCACGCGTGTCAGCGGCACGGTACTGGCGTGCGCAGTCACGACCGTCACCTGTGGTGTCGGCATTTGCCGTTTGCCAGGGGACGAGGATTTACCACAGCCCGTCAACACCACGGTCAGCATTGCTAACCACGCGAGTTGCAACTGCATACGACGCATCTTCATATCGGATCCTTAAGACAGCATTAGGCGCGGGGATAGTGGAACACCAGGTGACCTGACAAGTCATCGCACGATGGCGAAATCCCGGGCGCATGATTTTTAGGATTATTCACACGAAATGGCTATCGTATCACAAGATTTCCAGCCGACCAGCGCTATGTTTGCGCGCGCCTACCATGCCAGGTTCCGACAGGAAACGGGGATAATTCACCTGTAGATCATGCTGGTTAATACCGGCCGGTCCGGAAAACGTCAATGCGGCTGACACGTTTTCTTTCCCCAGGTTGCCGGATTTTTGTGCTTGTGGCCAGCGAGTCGGCTATCAGCGTAACCGAATGCACTGGCCGCCTGGATAAATTACCCCGATTGGACGTACGCGCCAGACAGGTTTGCGCGTACAATGCGGGCCATGATTGAAAAATTCATTTCCCTGCTCAGCGGCTTCATCATCGGCACCATCTCAAGCATGGGCTATGGTGGGATCGTGCTATTGATGGCTATCGAAAGTGCCTGCATCCCGTTGCCGTCAGAAATCATTATGCCGTTTTCGGGTTACCTGGTATATAAACACACGTTCGGCCTGTTCGCGGTAGCGGTGTTCGGTGCCATTGGCTGCGTCCTCGGCTCATTGCTCGCCTATGCAATCGGCGCTTATGGTGGCCGTAGCCTGGTATACAAATACGGTCGCTACGTCCTGATCTCCCACCAGGACCTGGCCATGGCGGATCGCTGGTTTGCCCGCCATGGCGGTATCACCGTATTCGTTGGCCGCCTGTTACCCATTATCCGCACCTTTATCGCCCTGCCCGCCGGCATCAGCCGCATGCGGCTGTTACCGTTTATCCTGTATACCTTTGCGGGTTCCCTCATCTGGTGTTACGGGCTGGCCTGGATCGGCCTGAAAATGGGTGAACACTGGCATACGCTCGGCGTTTACTTCCATCGTTTCGATTTCGTGATCGCACTGATCCTGTTAGCCGGCATCGTCTGGTATGTCCGCCGTCACTGCAAGCATCGCCTCGCATACCGCGAGGAATAAGCACTTCACTCGCTACGCGACGTGATCTCCAGCAGGTGATAACCAAACTGGGTGCGAACCGGACCGTGCACGGTATTGAGTTCAGCGGTAAACACGACCTCGTCAAATTCCGGCACCATTTGCCCTTGCCCAAACTCACCCAGGTCGCCTCCCTGTGCACCGGAGGGACATTGCGAATGCTGCTTGGCAATCTCGGCAAAATCAGCCCCGTCCAGGATTTGTTGTTTGAGTGCTTCGCACTGCTCTTCGGTCGGTACCAGGATATGTCTGGCGCGTGCTCGTGCCATTGTTTGTCTCCCTATATATATAGTATGTCTGGAATAAGGGTATATTGTAATTGGCCGCCCGTGCAATGGGCAAATTCCGTCCAGTATGGGTATAATACGTCGCGCAGCCGTCGAACCCTGGCTGTCGTTGTGTAATAACCCTCCGGAAAGGCAAGTCTATGAAGTGGATAATCCTCACGACCCCCAAAGGCATGTCCCGTTCACCTGATGAGCAACAGAAGATTGATCAGGCGACCCGGGAACTGGCACTTTACCAGTTCAAAACCTGCCCCTTCTGCATGAAGGTCCGGCGCGAAATGAAACGCCTGTCACTCAATATCGAACTGCGAGACGCCCAGCACGATCAACAACATCGCGAACAACTGTTGCAGGGTGGTGGCCAGGTGAAGGTCCCGTGCCTGCATATACCGACACAGCAAGGTGAAGACACCTGGTTGTATGAATCCGATGAAGTGATCAAATACCTGCGCCAGTTAGCGGCCTGAACCCAGAGACCACCGCACACCAACCAGGTAATCCAGGCCCGCTATCACAGATTGCACAAGGCCTGACGCCAGCATCACTCTGCGGAACAGACCTGCAGCCGCGCTGCGCTGAACCTGTCAGCGCGGTTTTGTTTATGCCTGTGTTTCATACAGTTGCAGCATTTCGCAACGGCATGACCTTTCCCAATGGGCCAGCATCCTGGCTGGTAACATAGGGGACCCGCTTCGCGGCCAGATTTATCTGAGCATCGCAAATACGCTTCCAGTCATATTCATTTCGGCATATTTGCAATCACCCCGGCCATCACTCACAGTTATACTTAGGCTCACGTACGGAATTAGCGTCACCTGTACGTTGGAACAGGTTTTTGGCCCCCTATGACGAGGAGCAAGCATGCCTGCTACAGTATTGTCAGTGACATCGCTGAGCAAACAATATGGTAACAAGCATGCTGTTAGCTCCGTATCATTTGATATTGCTCAGAATGAGATCGTCGGCCTGCTTGGTCCAAACGGGGCGGGTAAGACAACCACCATCAACATGATCCTCGGGGTGCTCTCTCCCACGACCGGCACAGTACAGATCGAGGGCATCGACCTCGCGAAAAATCGCAGTGAGGCCCTGGCCCATACCAATTTCACGACAACCTATGCGCCACTACCGGGCAACCTCACCGTTGCCCAGAATCTGCGGTTTTTCGGCATGCTCTACAATGTCACCGAACTGAGCGGGACCATTGACAAATTACTCGCCCAGTTCGACCTGGAGCAGTTCCGTCACGTCAAGGTCGGCCTGCTCTCCTCGGGTGAACAGGCCAGGGTGTCGCTGGCCAAGGCCATGCTGAACCGTCCGCGTCTGCTGCTGCTGGATGAACCTACAGCATCACTCGATCCCCATGTCGCCAGTGAAATTCGTGAAACAATCTGTAACTTTGCCCGGCAGGAAGGAGTTGGTGTGCTGTGGACCTCGCATAACATGTATGAGGTGGAAAAAGTCTGCGACCGGGTGCTGTTTCTGTCCCATGGCAGAATCCTGCTCAGCGGCGATCCGAAAACACTGCCACAGGCACACGGCGAGCACAGTCTGGAAGCACTGTTCATCAAGCTGGCACGCGAACCCCTGATACCGATGGAAACCTGAAGCCATGCGACTCAGACACGTCACCGCCATTTTATTGCGACAGTATTACCTGATGCGTGGCAGCATTGCGCGCCTGTTGCCCCTGTTTGCCTGGGTCGCGGTCGATATCCTGTTATGGGGGTTCATTACCCGCTATCTCAACTCGGTCGCACAGGCCAGTTTCAATTTCGTACCGGTGTTACTCGGCGCCGTATTGCTTTGGGATTTTTTTACCCGCGTCATGCAGGGCGTGACCACCTCTTTCCTGGAAGACGTCTGGTCACGCAGTTTCCTGAACCTGTTTGCCACACCGCTTTCGATTACCGAGTATGTCGGTGGCCTGGTGCTGACCAGCGTAGTCACCAGTCTTATTGGCCTGGTGGTGATGCTGATCCTGGCTACCAGCATTTTTGGCCTGTCCTATCTCGGTTTCGGTCTACTGTTAATACCCTACCTGCTGATTCTGTTTATGTTCGGGATTGCCCTGGGAATAGCCGGAACGGCCCTGGTGCTACGGCTGGGACCGGCCTCGGAATGGTTTATCTGGCCGATCCCGGCCATGATCTCACCGTTTGTCGGGGTGTTTTATCCCTTATCGACTTTGCCGGTCTGGATGCAATACATCGCGCACCTGTTACCCCCCTCTTACGTATTTGAAGGCATGCGGGCTATCATCCTGGGCAAACCGCATTCCATCCTGCTGTTGTTGTGGGGAATCGGCCTGGCCTGTTTATATATCCTGATGGCCGCATGGTTTTTCAGCCGCGTGTATCGCCATGCAGTACGTACCGGATTACTGGCACGCTACAGCGCCGAGAGTGTAAGTTGATCCTGCTTTCATTCAGGCAGCACTGCTCTTGCCGGTCTCTCCCGCAACCGAATCATCGCCGGCCATAACCCCCTGTCTCGCCTCTGCCAGTTCTGCCGTGTCCTGATGCAGCGGCGACTGCATTGACGTCGTGAGATGAAAGTCAATTGACATGCGTGACGGCGCGATAGGCCGAAACAGTTCATCCGCAAACTTTTTGTGCGCGGGGTGCTCACGATAGGAGTCGATGACGGCGGCATGGACAAACCGCACCAGCCAGCAGAACTGGTAGGCTGCACCCGAAGTAATCGCCTGTCCTGTATACACGTAACGTACGCCGGGAATCTTGCTCAATACCTCGCGTCCTTCAGCCAGTACCTTTGCGGTATCCAGCTTACCATCTGATTCCACGTTAAATACGATAACGTGTTCCACCGGCTCCCAGGGCGGGCAATCCGCCAGCACCTCGGCAGCGCGTTCTGCGCAGCCGATTGATCGGATACATTCCTGCACAAATTCCTGCAGCTCATCGCGGCGCTGACCCTGAAGGTCCTGCTTATCGAGCTTGTCGTGCGTACTCATTTGTCCGCTTGTAGCATCTTCCAGCGTGAAATGTACGGCGGCAACACCCCAGGCCACGAATGAACGCAGGTCATCCTGTTGCAAGGCATTGGCGCCATAAACAACCAGCGGGACTGACACCGCCACATTGACGCGGTCAAAATATTGCCGGGCGACATCGGATTTTTTCAGCGGGCCTGGCCCCGGTTCAACAACCAGGGCAATAGAATCAACCCCGGTTCGTTGGACAAAGTCATCAATCGCCTCAGCGGATGGCGGTTCGGATTCCGTCTTCGCAGACGCAGCCTGATCGTTCCATTCCGCCGGGAGTAAACCGATCATAGCTTCAAGCGGAATTCCACAGGCACCGGTCATGTCACCGATTTGCCGGATCAGGACCTGCTTGTCTGGCCAGGTCAGCTGTGTCACGTCCACCGCGATGCCATTACAACCATCGCGTATTGCCAGCTCGCTTATGCCCAGTTCAGCCGCGTATTCGTAGCGCAAGCCCACCGGCACGCTCGCATGTCGTGCCACATGTTCCGCCGCAGCCAGCAGTGCACCGAACTGCACAGCCGGCGTCCCGCGATGACTGATACCAAGCATGACGGGCGACCGGCATGCCTCAGCTGCCGTAATAACGGCGTCCAGCTCATCCAGGTTAGAGACCGCAAATCCACCCAGGGCATAACCCTGGCGTCTGGCGTGATGTAACATGTCTCTGATATTTACAAGTGGCATGGCATTCTCCTTCGAATCAAGACCACAATCTGGCTATCAATTTAGCGCTGCCGTAATCAGAAATAGACAGGCAAACCAGAACCCGAGTTCAGACAACAAGCGGGCAATACCCAGGGTAACTGCTTTAAAAATAGCACAAGAATATTTTTTATATTGTTACGTTCTTTATAAACTCAAAAATATACAACAGCCCGCAACCGCCGAGGGAGGACCGACGCGAGACACAGCCTCGGAAAATACCCGTTGTCGTCTTTGTAAACGGCGCTAACCACGCCAACCACATCACTCTTTCCGGGGTATCCATCAGCTAGCATTCTCCAGGCAAAAACAAATAGCACCACAAGCTCCGATAATACCGGTAACAGTATGTACTCCGACGTAGTGGTTTCTGCAGACCGCTGCATTCACCCACAGAGTATATGCGTAAAAATCCGGTTGTAGTTCGAGGTGTTTTGGCCTAGGCTTGGGTTTCGCGTCAAGCTCTACAGGATGTTTTCTTGAACCGGCAAACTAAACATAACAGTGCCGTTCCGCTTGCCTCGCAATCCGCTGACAAGCTCACGGCAGACTATCTCAGGGTACGCCAGGACACTGAGGACCTGTGTAAAGGTCTGGAGGTCGAGGATTATCAAATCCAGACCATGCCTGACGTCAGCCCGCTCAAATGGCATATTGCCCACGTCTCCTGGTTTTTCGAGACTTTTCTGTTACAGCCCTTCCTGAAAAATTATCAGGTGTTTCATCCGAAATTTGCCCACCTGTTCAATTCCTACTACGAAACCGTCGGTACGTTTCACCCCCGCCCGCAACGGGGACTGTTAAGCCGTCCAACCGTGCAACAGGTATACAGCTATCGGGCCCATGTCGATCAGCATATGCGGGAACTACTAGCCTCTCAGGACCAGCACGAATGGGAGGCAATCTGTCTGCGGGTCCTGACCGGGATCAACCACGAACAACAGCACCAGGAACTGATGCTGACCGATATTAAACATGTGTTTGCCTGCAACCCATTAAAACCCGCCTATCAGGAACAAGACAAGTCGCCTACACCGGACAAGACACCCCGTCTGAACTGGGTGAGCCATCCTGGCGGATTGCTTACCATCGGCAATAGCGGTGAAGAAGGATTCTGTTTCGACAATGAATTGCCTGCACACCAGACCTATCTGCAACCATTCCAGATTGGATCACGGCTGATCACCAATGGTGAATATATCGAGTTCATAAATGATGGCGGCTACGAACATGCCGAATTCTGGTTATCCGATGGCTGGGCAACAGTAAAAGCACGACAATGGCATGCGCCATTATACTGGGAACAACAGGATGGCCAATGGTGGCACATGACGCTGCACGGTATGCAGCCGGTTAAGCTGAATGCTCCAGTCTGCCACGTCAGCCTGTATGAAGCCGATGCCTACGCACGCTGGGCAGGCAAACGGTTACCGACCGAGGCTGAATGGGAAATCATTGCCAACGAACAACCGGTAAAAGGTAATTTCCGCGACAGCGGCTATCTCGAACCCGTCGCCGCCGGGGCCGACATCGGCATACAGCAACTCTATGGTGATGTCTGGGAATGGACCTCCAGTCCTTATGCACCCTACCCGGGTTTCCGGGCATTAGCCGGTTCGCTGGGTGAGTACAATGGCAAATTCATGTGCAGCCAGTTTGTACTGCGTGGTGGTTCATGCGTGACACCCGTCGATCATATTCGTCACACTTATCGGAATTTCTTTTATCCAAAGGACCAATGGCAGTTCTGCGGTTTTCGCCTTGCCGAGGATCTCTGATGCAAACCACACAACAGAATAATATCCGTTTTACCGATTACCACCCCGCACCTGCAGACTTTTTTGCCGAGGTAATCGATGGCCTGCAGCAGACACCGAAAGCTATTTCACCCAAATTTTTTTATGATGCCCAGGGCTCCCGGCTGTTCGATGCCATCTGTGATCTTGATGAATATTATCCCACGCGCACGGAAATGGAGATCCTGACTTCGCATGCAGGCGAGATTGCTGACATCATTGGTCAGAGCAGTTTTATGATCGAACCTGGAAGCGGCAGCAGCACCAAGGTTCGGCTATTGCTGGATGAACTCAAACCGCATACCTACATGCCTATGGATATTTCCAGGCAGCACTTGTTGAAAGCCGCGCAGTTACTGGCCAACGAATATCCCTGGCTGGAAATTCACGCCGCCTGCGCCGACTTCACCACCAGACTGGAAATACCCGATGAACCCGACGTTACCAAGAAAGTGGCATTCTTCCCCGGATCCAGTATCGGGAACTTTGACCCGCGTGCAGCCCAGGCCTTCCTGGCGCACCTGGGCGAAAACGTCGGCACGGGTGGCGGCCTGCTGATCGGCGTGGACCTGGAAAAGGATCCTCACATGTTACACGCCGCCTACAACGACAGTGACGGCATCACTGCCGATTTCAACCTGAACCTGCTCACCCGGATCAACCGTGAATTGCAGGCAGACTTCGTGCTGGAAAATTTTGAACATAACGCCTTTTACAATCAGCAACTGGGGCGCATCGAAATGCACCTGGTCAGTCGCATTAACCAGCGCGTTGAGGTCGGACAACATACCTTCTCATTCAGCCAGGGCGAAACCATTCACACGGAATCCTCGTATAAATACACCGTCAATGATTTTCGGGCCCTGGCCACAGCCGCTGGATTCAGGCCCGTCAAACTCTGGACAGACCCGGATTCCCTGTTCAGCGTGCATTATTTCGAATTCCAGGGTTAAACATCGCTGACAGTCCAGGGGCTCCGGGTTTCCAGTCCACCTCGCGTTCTGCTGCAGGTGCTTTCCGGACGGGTGACGTTGCCGGCAGTGTCATGGCTGATTTTATCACCAGTGGTTTTAGTAAAATGACGCAGAGCGATCTGCATGATATCGCCGAGTACATCAAGTCATTACCGCCGATTGAACACAGGCTGCTCAAAAACCCAGCGCTTTACGTCAAACCCTCAGAATTGCTCCGCCCGAGCCAGTTTCCAGTACTGCCCCCATTGCGACTGCCAGAGCGCATTGCGTTTTGGCGGCGAGAGCAGCTCGCCTTCACTCAGCTGAGGCAATAGACTGCCGTATGTCGCTACCCGGGTATCATCCAGACGACGAAACATTACCTCGGGTCCAAGTTGTTCCGGTCGTGCGTATCCCATCGCCCCGAGCAACTCACAGCAGCTGCGCATAGTCGCATCATGAAAGTTCCTGACATACTCGGCGCGGTGAGGCACATTCACTGCCCTTCCCCGCCGCGTATCCTGCGTCGCCACACCTGACGGACAGGTATTGGTGTGGCAGCGCCTGGCCTGGATACAGCCCAGTGCAAACATCATCGGCCGCGCCATATTAATCATATCGGCGCCCAGGGCTATCTTATGTAGTATGTCGAAACCAGTGATAATTTTGCCGCTGGCGATAAGCCGAATCTCTTCACGCAGCTTTGATCCGACCAGGGCATTGTGGACGAAATTAAGACCTTCAATGAGGGGCAACCCCATACTGTCACTAAATTCGTAAGGCGCAGCACCCGTTCCGCCTTCTGCGCCGTCGATGGTAATAAAGTCCGGCTTGATCCCTGTCTTCAGTATCGCCTTGACAATACTCAGAAATTCCTCCCGCTTGCCTATACACAATTTGAATCCCACGGGTTTACCGCCGGATAACTCGCGCAGTTGAGCGACAAATTCAAGCAGCTGAACAGGCGTGGAAAATGCCGAGTGTGCCGGCGGCGAAATACAGTCCTGGTCTTGCGCAATCATGCGAATACGCGCGATCTCGCGACTGACCTTGGCGGCTGGTAATACACCACCGTGCGATGGCTTGGCACCTTGCGAGAGTTTAATTTCGATCATTCTGACCCGTTCATGGATGGCATGCTTTTGGAAACTGCCGGCATCAAACTTGCCATCCCTGCTCCGACAGCCGAAATAACCCGTACCAATTTGCCAGCATATATCACCGCCCTCCTGCAGATGGTAGGGACTGAGCCCGCCCTCACCGGTATTATGAAAAAAACCACCCAGGCGGGCACCACGGTTCAATGCCCGGATTGCATTTGCTGACAGTGCGCCAAAACTCATGGCTGAAATATTCAGGCGTGAAGCCGAATATGGTTTCTCACAACTTGCGCCTCCCACCCGGACTCGCAAGGCAGTTTCATCGACCTCACATGGCTTCAGCGAGTGATGCGTGAAGTCTGCGCCAGTTTCCAGCAGGTCATACTGGGTACCAAAGGGAATGACACCGGCAGTTCCTGCAGCCCGGGTATAGACAATCTCGCGTTGTTCGCGATTGAATGGCCGACCGTTATGCGGACCTTCTATAAAGTACTGATGGATTTCCGGGCTGATAAACTCCAGCATATAACGCAAGTGACCAATTACAGGATAATTCTTCAAGACATTGTGGTGTGACCAGAAGATATCGTACAGACCGATGAGCGTATACATCAGCCATAACACAATTAACCAAAACATATCCAGATGCAGCAACTGGCCGAGGACAATCAGCAATAAACCGGATGCAACTACAATATAAAAGATTTTTCTAATCATAGGTATTTTTACATTAAGCTTTGTGAGCGTTACAGGTCTGACGGCTTAATACCAGATTGCCGGTGGCAGGGCCGCTCCCAGGATCGCACCATATAACATGTGCCCGATGACCGTTGTTACAGGGGTCATGCGCCCATAGTTGAGTCCCAGAAAACCTGGTGGTTCCAGCCTGCGATTGGCATCCGGGCCATCATATTCAGTCGCAATACGCGGATGTAAATGTGGTAATAAAGGCATAGCAACGATTAACAAAAACAGGCCGTGCAGGGCACCAATCAGGGCGCCAAACCACCTGTCGTGGTGGCCCACGCTGGAAAACACCAGGTAGTACATAAACGCGAATATCCAAACACGGTACCCACCAGGAATGGCAGACTCAACCTCGATAAACCGATCCCCTGGCTGCCCTGTAACACGATGGACAGCATTGCGGTTGCCACGAACCCCCATACCCCAACGTGCAGCAACGCTGCGGGTTGCCAGACATAGATCATTTCGTCACCTCTTTTTGTTCAGCCTCGGCCAGTAACAGGGCCGCATTGATCAAACCGGTATGACTGAATGCCTGGGGGAAATTACCCAGGGCCATACCATTTTCCGGGTCGGCCTCCTCGGCATAGAGGTCAAGGTCGTTTGCATAGCCCAGCAGTGTTTCAAATCGTTCACGTGCCGCATCGATTTCACCCGCCAGAACCAGGTACTCAACTGCCCAGAAACTCGTAATCAGAAATGCGCCTTCCCCTGGGGGTAAAAAGTCATCGAATCCTTCCGGGAAACGCATTAACAATGCACCCGCACCCAACACCTTCTGGATGCGATCGTAGGTTGCCCGCATCCTGGGGTCGGTGGCATCAATAAACCCGTGTCTGGCCAGTAACAGAATACTCGCATCCACTTCATTACAATCTGCAGCGGTCATAAACGTCCCGCTTTCAGTATCGAAGCAACGGGTTTCAATAAATTCAGCGATCGCATCACGTTCAGCTTCGATCTTTTGCATATCAACATGCACAATACCGGTTTTGGCCATTACCAGCAGTCGATCCAGGCCAACCCAGCACATGAGTTTTGAATGTGTATAGTGGCGTGGCGCATCTCTCGCCTCCCAGATACCCTGATCGGGCTTGCGCCAGAATTCGCAAATCATCCTGCCGAAACCTTTTAGCAGCCGCGCTTCAGAGCGATCCAGTTTGCCACCTCGCAACACGTACTCGTAGGCCGAAGCAATGACCTCACCGTATACATCAAGCTGGTGCTGTTCACCGGCTGCGTTGCCAAGGCGAATAGGAAGAGATTGCCGATAGCCTTCCAGCCCCCTGAATTCGCGCTCGTGTAAATGGGTTTCACCATACACATCATATGCGACACGTAATTTCGGCCATGTGCGTCGTGTCGCGTGCAGCATCCAGCCCAGGAATGCCTCACCCTCTGCAATAAATCCCAGATCGATAAACGAAGTCAGTGTTAACGCAGCATCCCTTATCCAGCAATAGCGGTAATCCCAGTTCCTTACTCCACCTATTTTCCCCGGGAGCGAGCTACTGGGCCCGGCTATCAGGGCACCCGACAAACCATAGGTAAGTAATTTCAGTGTCAGGATGCTTCTTTCAATATGTTCATGGTATGCCCCCTGGTAGCTCATCTGCTGAAGCCAGCTCCGCCACCAGTCCACTGTTGCCTGCTGACGCTTTTGACTCTCACTGCCCAGCGGTGTAAGCACATTGATATTATGCCGGGTGTAATTAAGTGAAAAATCAAACCGGTCGCCGGCAGCTACCGTCACTTCACCCCGTAACATATCATCACCATTTTTATGCAGCGGGATGGCGCTTCTCAGGTAAACCTCCTGGTTACCGAACTTGCAGGCCCAGCCCAGGCGACCTCGCTCCCTGATATGGATTCGTTTTTGTCCATAGGACGGACGCGGCTGAAACTCCAGCTGCAGATCAACATGACCCGATATACCCTCTATCGTACGCAGTAACTCCCGTTGCGGTTGCAACTGAGATGTAAATTTTGTATCGGTCAGGATCGGCACACAATCAATCAATCTAATCTCGCCCGAATTAGTGCGAAATATACTCTCCAGGACATTACTACCTGAAATATAACGACGACTGACTGTATAGGCCTGAGCAGGGCGTAAACTAAAATAGCCGCCACGTTGACGATCAAGAATTGCGGCAAAGATACTATCTCCGGAAAAATGCGGCAGGCACAGCCACTCAACAGCCCCATCACGACTAATCAGGGCCGCGATCCGGCAGTCTCCAATCAAGGCATAGTCGCTTATCGCCGGATATTCTTCCGGCGGGAGTGGTCCCTCAAACTGTGGCAAACTCCCTGTATTTTCCTGTTTGAATGTACCAGGCATGTTTATCCGTATATTGTTATTTTTATGACAAAAGTGTTTTCTGATAGTTTCTCCACGTTATTCGAGGATAACACGATATGTCATAAACCACATGGTTACCCCCCGACATTATAGCCATCAGGTGAACAGTTTACGCTGTAATGCCTTATAACTTCCGGTTGTGTAATACGGTTTCAGCCAGCTGTCATCCGGCGTGAGAAATGCGGATTTATGCATATCGCTATCGGAACGCGCTGCCAGCCTGTTCATGACATCCCGGAAACGAAAATAGTCAAACAGGCGCATAAACTCGCCAAAATAGATATCGGCCACCCATGTATTACCTTTGATGACCAGCATGTTTTCATCATTTCGGATTGTTGAGGCATCAGCAAAATCCGGGGCGCGACCGCAGTACCCGACATTTGACTGCCCGTAGATTCCACTTTCAGTGAAGTTTGTCGAACCCGTCCAGACTTCGATGGATTTGCCATCTTTTAGCAGGATAATAAATTTGTTATGCGACAAATAACTCCTGTCGGCACGGCACCTTATCAGCAACCTGGCCATGCCGAACTTGCGGGAACAGGCTTCACTGCAAATCACTCCACGATTGAGATAAACGGCATGTATTCCGTCCTGTTCGTTTTCGGTAGTGACACTCACACTCGCCCCAGCATCCTCGCTGAGATTTTTGGAGTGCCTCTCACCGGGACAATGCGGTATACATATTCATTCCCGGGTTTGGCGGTGTAATCACTCCACAGCAGACTTTATACCGGCGCCTCCCGGTTGCTGACAAGACTGCCTGGAACGGGATGTGGCTCGACGCCCCAAACGTCTTATAACCCGGCAACCAGAACTGTTCGCCTTAGGTTTTATCCTGCCGGTGAATGGCAAAACCCAGCATGACTACATAGGTGTCGGCAATGGCATGGACTGATAACCCGTTTGCCTGGTTTCGCTTTCGCATCGATCCTGCCTGATCCTGTATTGTGAACACTGACCACTCTCCAGTGGCATTTTAGCCAGACCGAGTTGCCTGAGCAGTGTGAATCCGCGATACACGGAGCTATCTGAGCATCTTAGCTTTGCCTAATCCACGCTCGGCGGGATTTCTCCTCGCAGGCATAAATCGAGCTGTGCCCGTATCTGATCCATGCTGAATGGCTTTGTCAGATAACCACAGGCACCTGCGCGCAAATTCTTGATAACGGTCCCTGTTTCATCCAGCGCGGTAATGATAATAATGGGTATGTTTTCAAACCGGGGCTCGGCCCTGATGCGTTTGAGGAAGGTGTGCCCATCCATCACTGGCATATTGAGATCAGTCATAATCAGATTGATCCTCTGCTGCTCCAGCATATCGATGCCTTCCTGCCCGTTTCTGGCTGTTGCCACGGCAAAGCCTTCCTTTTCCAGGCGCCGTTTAAGAATCTCACGGTTTTCTTCGACGTCATCGATCAGCAGGATCGTTTTCTTCTCATTATCCATGCGTACTTCTGGTGAAATGCGTTGTAAATGTTCTGATTTTATTACCGGACTATCCGGCCGGTATTTCCATAATATTATACGTTGTTTTCAGTGCAGACTTTCCTGCGCACCCGGCTCTGTTCTTGTTTTAAGTATATCAGAGCCCTTAATTTTACCCAGTCTAATCTGGCTATTATTAGCGCCGCGCATTGGCGGCAAGGCTGTTTTGGGAATCAGTAGCAAGTTTCCGGGAACCTGGCTAGTTCACGTGAGTTAATCAATTCACTCACAACATGAGGCGTATGCGGGCTATTTGCCCGCAACAGCTGTAATCACACTTATTTATATTTACCCCCCATATCAATGGGTTTCCCCTGAGACAAGGAGGTCAGATAGGCCACCAGCGCAATCATCGTCTTGCTGTCAAAGTCCGGCGCCTTGCCACCCAGTGCGCCGGCAATGCAGCCGTGTATCTGGGTCGCCAGGGTCATGACCCGGCCATCATCCTGTTTGTAACGTGGAAACACGGCGGCCGCATTCGACAGGCTGGGACCTGCGTTATGCGAGCCGGGAAGGACAGTCGGTCCAAGCCCGCCACCGGTATGGCAGCTATCACAGGTCATACCACGTCCACCAAAGGTATCATGTAGAAAAATAGCCTTACCCTTTGCCACGGTTTTAGCCAGTGGACCACTCATGGCAGCACTGGCCAGCGGGATGTTACAGCCCATGGCCAGGATTGCCGATAGCCACACCAGTTTTCGTATATTCTTTGCAAATTGCATTGTTTCCTCCAATCAGATTATGAGTCAGTAATCCAGCCCGTTCCCTTGACAGACCCTGGCGGGTGACTGACGTTCCCTGTTTTTGTATATGTATACATTCGCTATCGCATTATAATGCTGAAACTTTAACCCCGACGGGAGGCAGCCATGCTTAACGAGCTAATGAAAGCCGATGTAGTTAATGTCTATCTGATACCCTGGCTAATCAAGATTGTCACGGCCGCACTGGTCTTCATTATCGGTCGCTGGCTGGCTAAACTCCTGGTCCGATTCAGTCGCCGGCTGATGGCGGCCAGCAAGCTCGATCAGATGCTGATCGATTTTTTCGGCAACATCGTGTATGCCTTACTGCTGATCATTGTCGTGTTATCGGCGCTGGATCAATTAGGGGTAAAAACCACCTCTGCCCTTGCGATTCTCGGTGCCGCCGGCCTGGCTATCGGCTTATCCTTGCAACACTCCCTGTCGAATTTTGCCTCGGGCGTGATGCTGATTACCTTTCGGCCGTTTAAGACAGGCGATTATGTCGAGGCGGGTAACATCAGTGGCATTGTAGAGGTTATCTCCCTGTTCACAACTATTTTACGTACCGGAGACAACCGCGAGGTCATCGTACCCAACAGCCATATCTATAGCGCACCCATCACAAACTACTCGGCCCGTGATACCCGCCGTATCGACATGACCTTCAGTATTGGCTATGAGGACAACATTAAACTGGCCAAATCCCTGATTGAAACATGCCTCAACGAAGAAGAACGTATCCTGCCTGACCCTGCCCCCACCATCATGGTTATGGAGCTGGCCGCCAGCAGTGTTGATATCGCAGTCCGGCCCTGGGTAAAAAGCAGTGACTACTGGGTGGTACGTTCGGACCTGCTGGAAAACATCAAGGCCGCGTTTGATGCCAACCAGATTTCCATTCCATTCCCGCAACAGGATGTGCATATCAAGGAACTGCCTGCAACCGCGACAGGCAGCTGACCACAAGCTATACAAATTTCATGCCTTAATTGACAGAAAAGCCACTGGCCCATATTGGGCCAGATGGCATGCAACAGTTGTGATGCAGTTCAAGCCATCACACTCAAAGTAATTTCATAATTCTTCTACTCAGCCATCTGATTACACACAGGTTTTTCTGTGTGCCTAACTGGTTATATGGAGAATGCCATGATTGACATGAAACAGATTAAAGAAAATGTCTCGAACCGGATGAAACCCCAGCCACAACAGGAGGCTACGCCTGATTTCACCGTACGCGAGACCAAGCCGGTTGCACCAAGTCGTGACTCCGCTGCCGCAATCGGGGCATCAATCCGCATAAAAGGTGATGTGACAGGCGATGAAAACCTGATTATCCAGGGTCATGTAGAAGGGACGATCAAGGTTCAGGGACACAATGTCACTATCAGCAAATCGGGTAAGGTCAAGGCGAATATCGAGGCCAACCAGATTATTGTCGAGGGTGAGCTGCTCGGCGATATGCTGGGCGAGGAAAAGGTCGTCATTCGCGAAACCGGCAATGTACATGGCAATATCGTGGCGCCACGTGTGACGCTGGAAGATGGTGCCCTGTTCAAAGGCAGCATCGAAATGGAACCGCGCAACAAGGGCGTCAATGCAGGCAAGCCAGTCACGACACCCCTGCAAGGTGGTGACAGCCCAGACCGCAAGACCGCCTGAAACCGCGTTAGATTGTTAACAGGTTGTCGGGGAATGCCATGAGAAGCATACCGCTGCAGACTATTAATCAGGGCACTGGACAGGAATCACGCTATCAACTCAATAGCCCACTCCTGTTCGCTGCCCTGTCCGCACTCAACCCGGAATCGCGGGTCGATATCCTGGACCTGAAACCCGCAGTACCCGAGCACCTGGAGTATTTCGCCGATTTTCATTGCAAACTGGTTTTACCCGGATGCGACAACCAGCTCCTGCGCGAATGGGACGAGGAGATGCTCGATGCACAGGAGTTGTCCGCTCTATTTGAAAAATACATTACCTTGCCGACAGGACGGCAAAAGCCCCTGGATGCGATCTTTTTATGGGACTTGCCGAATTATCTGGATAGGGACGTTCTGTCCGGCCTCGTGCAATATCTCCTGCCCTGGACCGACAGCAGCAGCGTGATACATACCTATATACATACCCGACAAACTATACCGTCCTCTCCCGCCAGTTTTCGTTTGCAGCGTGACAACCGGGTACGAGTCGAGATCAATACAGACTGGACGGGCAAGAGCCCAATGTACTATCAGGAATTGTTACACAAGGTATTCAAACCTTTCCGCGTCGAACGTGGCATGTTGCTGGCCAATGGCATGCAGGAATATATCCTTCGAATAAAGTATTAACCTTGCACGCACCTGCAGGTGAAGTCTCGAAAGCAATCCACAAATTATTCGGCTGTGTGATTACAGCTTCACGTAACTCGAAAAAATTAATTTCCCAAATATTCTAATATTCGAATAAAGCATTTTCCTCTATTGCAAAAGAGTTCCTAATTATTGTTCAGATAACTAGTGATTCTGTTGCTTAACCTCGTAACCAATACTATTCTTGTGTCATCTCTTCAAAATCAAGGGGGCATCAATAAAGCAAAATATATTCTGTTTTATACATCAGCAATTCATTTAAATATTTACAAAACAAATAAAGTTAGGGAGGAATTCAAGATGTATTTAAAAATAAAAATCAGCATCATTCTGTGTGCGCTGGCCGCTATCGGCTTCTCAACGATCGCATCAGCCGATGGTCTTCCACAGGATGGCAACCGCTACTACAGTCTTCCGCGTGCTTACAAATCCGAGATCAGTGTGTCCGCCGCCTACCTGGCGATGGAACACAGCAAGGACTACAGCAATGTTTCTGGCGAGCCCAAGCCGGTCTTGATCGATGTACGTTCCGAGCGTGAATACGCATCCGGCCATCCGGAAGATGCCTACAACGTGCCTTACCCCACCGTCACCGGTATGTTCTATCCTGGAGAAGAAAAGCAGGATCCATATAAGTTGTACATGGAGGTCTATCGGATCGTCAAAGGCAGAATGGACACGCCCATCATGACCCTGTGTCGTACTGGGCATCGTAGCGTACTGGCTGGCAATATCCTGGCTGATCCTGCGACATACGGCACAGACGGCACAAACGGCACAGTAGATATGAGGAATCTGCAACCGTTCACCAACGTGCGCAACATCTGGGAAGGTTTTGTTGGACAACCCAAGTATGCCTTCAAGACATACACGAACCAACTCGAACTCGATCCCACTCTTTGTCCTTCTGGCTGTCAGCTCGACTTGAACAATAACGGGGTAATTGATTCGGATAGTGCTGACGTTTACACCCAGACCAAGGACGCTAATCCCGATAAGGATGGCTGGCGCAATTTTGCAGGTCTGCCATGGAGTACGCAGATTCAGAAGTCGCTGGCCTATGAGCGTAACCCAGCGCTATATACAAATCTTAACCTGACTCCTGTTCAATAAGCGAGGGATATAGCAATGGCCTGATAAGGAATTCAGACCATTGCAATATAAACGAAAAAGCCCTGTCTAATAAGACAGGGCTTTTCTGTTGCCGGAACCTTGCCAGGCACCAACCCCCCGACATAAACCCGTTTTACGCAATACCTTCACGCTTGAGTAGCACCTGATAGGCCGGCAAGGTCAGGAACTCGGTAAACTCCCGGTCCAGGCACAGGTGTTCAAATATATCCCGCGCCTGGGTGAACAGGTCATGATCGAATCGTGTTGGGCCAAGCTCTTCGCGTAGCTGCTGCATCTCCCGGTCCAGGGTCTCACGCAGTCGCGTCGCGCTCAGTACGCTGTCTCCTATAACGGCCTGGTGATGTAACCACTGCCAGATTTGCGCGCGAGATATCTCGGCGGTGGCGGCATCTTCCATCAGGTGATAGATCGGTACCGCGCCGTTGCCGCCCAGCCAGGCGGCCAGGTACTGAATACCGACACGTATGCTATAGCGTAAACCTGCATCAGTACGGGTGCCCCGCGGTATTTCCACCAGGTCCGCTTCGCTGACCTGAACATCCTCGCGCTTACGCTCGATCTGGTTTGCCGATGGCATATGCGTATCGAAGACCTCCTTTGCCACCGGCACCAGTGCCGGGTGCGCAACCCAGGTCCCGTCGTGGCCGTCCTGTACTTCACGCAGCTTGTCTGCCCTGACTTTATCCAACGCCGCCTGGTTGGCCTCGGGATCATCCTTGATAGGTATTTGTGCCGCCATCCCGCCCATGGCATGCACGTTACGCCGATGACAGGTCTGGATAACCAGTTGTGAATAGGCATGCATGAAGGGCTGGGTCATGCTGACCTGCTGGCGGTCAGGTATGACGAATTCAGGCCGGTTACGAAAGCTCTTGATAAAACTGAATATATAATCCCAGCGTCCGCAAGTAAGGCCGGCGGAGTGCTCACGCAGTTCATACAGGATCTCGTGCAGCTCAAACGCCGCCGGAATGGTTTCAATCAATACCGTTGCCTTGATACTGCCAGGAGCAATCCCCAGCACTTGCTGGGCATACAGGAATACATCATTCCACAAACGCGCCTCCAGGTGGCTCTCCATTTTTGGCAAATAAAAATAGGGTCCACTACCCAGCTCAAGCAGGGCTTTCGCGTTGTGATAAAAATAAAGTCCGAAATCGAACAGGGCCGCCGGTACCGGTTCACCATCGACCCGCATATGCTGTTCCCACAGATGCCAGCCTCGTGGCCTGACCATCAATACCGCCGGTTTATCCCCCAGCGCATAATGCTTACCACTGTTCGGATCATCGTATTCCAGCCTGCGCTTCACCGCATCGTGCAGGTTATGTTGCCCAAGCACGAGGTTGGACCAGGTCGGTGTATTGGCATCTTCGAAGTCGGCCATGTAACAACTGGCGCCGGAATTCAGGGCATTGATTACCATTTTACGCTCGGTCGGCCCGGTGATTTCCACCCGCCGATCCAGCAGGTCCGTCGGGATTGGCGCCACCTGCCAGTCACTCTCCCGCACTTTCCGTGTCTCTGCTAAAAAATGCAGGTGCTCGCCCCGGTCCAGCTGTTGTTGCCGTGTCTGGCGTGCCGCGAGCCGCTCCCTGACCCGCAGCGCGAAGCGCGTCGCCAGGCCTGCGACAAACTGCAGGGCTTCCGCAGTGAGAATGGTCTCCCCTGCCGCACCGAGTTCCAGATGAGGTGGTTCGATGAGTTCATAGGCTGTTGTATGGCTGTTCATACCGGTTTCCTCTCATCGCTAGCTTATAGCCGGGTTATTTACTCCTTTTAACCATGACCGTAGATCAGACGCGGTAATAAAATAATGATGTCCGGGATCACGATGCACAGGAACAAACCGATGGCCTGAATCGCGAGAAATACCAGCGATGATTTGAAAATAGTCGCCATACTGATTTCAGGCGGACAAACACCGCGCAGATAAAACAATGCATAGCCAAACGGCGGACTCAAAAACGACATCTGCATATTGACCAGATACAGCACCCCGAACCATAACACCTCCTGATCACCAGGCACGGGCGGCAACCCGAACACGCCACCGAAGCTGAGCGACTTGATGATAGGCACAAAGATCGGCACTGTGAGTAACAGGATCCCGACCCAGTCCAGAAACATGCCCAGGAAAATCAGAATCAGCATCATCAGCAGCAGGATGCCATAGGGATGCAGGCCGGTACCCAGGATGGCCTCGGTGATAAAGGTCTGCCCACCCTGCAGGATAAAAAAGCCGACAAAGATGGACGCGCCAAAGATGATCCAGAGCACCATGGCCGAAGCCCGAGCCGTAGTCACCGAGGCCTCACGCAGGATTTTCAGGTTAAAGCGCCGGTGCATTGCCGCCACGATCATGGCGCCAAACGAACCGATACCCGCGGCTTCCACCGGAGTAGCAATCCCGCCGAACAGCAAGCCCAGCACCAGAAACACCAGAAAGATCGGCGCAATCAGGTTAACCAGCAACTTGAGTTTCTGGCCCCAGTTGACACGTTCTTCCTTGGGCAATGACGGTCCCATGGCCGGGTTGATCCAGGCGCGAATCACGACATAGGAAATATACATCCCGGACAGCAACAGGCCGGGCAATACCGAGCCAAGATAGAGCTGGCCAACCGACTGCTGGGCAACGACCGCGTAGAGGATGGCCAGAATCGACGGCGGGATCAGAATGCCCAGTGTACCACCGGCCATGATCGAGCCCAGCGCAATCTTGTGATCATACTTGCGCTTGAGCATGGCCGGCAGTGCGATGATTCCCATGGTTACCACCGCTGCCCCGATCACGCCAACCATGGCGGCCAGGATTGTCGAGGCCAGGATCGTCGCCGCCGCCAGTCCACCGCGCAGGCCGCCCATCCACTTATAGACCACGTCGAACATTTCCTCGATCAAGCCTGCCCGTTCAAGCATGGAGGCCATAAAGATAAACAACGGAATGGCGGCCAGGTTGGGGTTAGTCATCAGGGGAAAAATACGGGTCGGGATGATATTCAACATGGTCTGACCGCCGACGAGATAAATGAAGACCACGCCCAGCCCTCCCACAACAAAGGCCATGGGCAATCCCATCATCAATAACAACGCCAGCGAACCAAACATCAGGAAAGTCAGTTTGCCAATCCCGACATCGCCCAGGCTGCCGCTCAGGGTAAACAGGAAATGCTTATCCCCATAAGGGTCATAGAACAGGATATTGATCAATTCCACCAGAACAATAAAGGTGACGGTCAGTACCGCCGCGATCATCAGGTAATGCCAGATCCTGCCCCAAACGCTACGGTCATCCGCCGCAGCTACCGCTGAACTACTCATGCGTGCCTGCCCTCCCCATACGACGATACAACTGGATATCCTTGATCAGTTTGGATAATCCCGCGAGTGCCAGGATAAAGGCACCAAGCACCATCATGGCCTTGACTGGGTAATACTGAATGCGCCAGGTTTCGTCAGTCACTTCCAGCATGGAAAAGGAGTCGGAAAAAAACCGCCAGGATGTGCCGATTAATGCCAGGGCAAAAATAAAAAAGAATACGGAGGTGAAAATGTCCATGCCAACCTGCGCGCGCCTGGGGAGCTTGATGTAGACCACGTCGACGCGTACGTGATCACCGTGCAACAGGGCAAATCCACCGGCCAGCAGGTATTGCATCCCGAATAACAAGTAGGATGCCTGGTGCACCCAGATCGTGGGGGCATCGAACAGATAACGCGAAATGACTTCGTAGAAATACGCACATACCGCATTGACCGTCCACAACGCAACGAACACGCCGGACTGCTCGCTGATCCAGTCGAGTAACCGGGTGGTACGGTTTCCCGGTTCATGCAGTACCGGGTCCTCTTCCGCCAGGTAATTTAGCGCGGTTTCTTCATCCGGCGTCGGTTTTGTCGCAACCTGGTCGTCACGATCACGATCGGATTTGAATTTGCGTTCCAGCCACATGAACAACAGTGGCATAATGGCAAGCCAGCCCCAGTACAGCCAGTGGGGCATGACAAAATTCACAGATTCAGCCATGGGTCCTCCATATCAGATATCGAAAATTCACAGCGGGTAACTACGTTACCCGCTGTACCACTTCAGGACATTTACAGGCTCAGGCCCTTGATATCTTCCTTGGTGATGTAACCCATGTATGGGTTGAGCATATAGTCGAGATGGATCTTGAATACCCGCTTGGCATCGGCATTCTTCTTGGCCCATTCGAACCATACCGGTACCGCGGCCTTGCGGAAACGATGGACATCCTCGGCAGACAGGCGTGAGATCGTCGTGCCCTTGTTGAGAAATTTATCCATGGCCACCAGGTCGGCCTTCTGGATCGTGGTGTAGTGGTGTACCGAATAGGTCTGTACCTGTTCTTCCACGAAGTTCTGCATTTTCTTCGACAGGCGTTTCCAGGCACCCAGGTTCACGGTCAGGTCCATGAGATCGACCGGTTGATACAGCGAGGTCTGGCCCGGAGGTCCCATGCAGATGATGTACTTGGTCACTTCGGCGAAACCCAGGTCCCAGTTAATGGCCGGTCCGACGTAATCGGCTGCATCGATGGTGCCCTTCTCCAGCGCGGGATAGATATCCGAACCGGGCATACTGGTAGTACTGACACCAAACTTCTCGAACACCTCGGCCACCATCCCGCCGGGCAGGCGAATCTTCATCCCCTTGAGCTGTTCCAGGGATTCCACCGGGGTTTTGGAATGGATGATATTCGCGTCGTGCTGGATGGGCCCGACATAGAACAGGCCGTACTTGCGATAGATCTCGCGGGTCAGTTCCAGCATACCGAGACCATAAAACATGGTTTCCCACTGGCCAGGCTGGTCAGGACCGGCGGGATAGGACGAGAGAAATACCGAAGCCGGTATCTTGCCTGACCAGTACAGACTGAACGGATTCATGGCCTGTAACACCCCGGTACGCACGGCATCGAACAAGGCATTATTGTCTGCCGCTACCGCCTTGGCCGGAAAGGGTTTGAAACTTAATTCACCACCAGACTTCTCCTTGATGCCGTTGGCCCAGGCTTCGAACAGCTTGTAACCGGTAGTGCCGGCATCCCAGGTCGACTGGACCTTCCAGACATGACCCTTGGCGGCCTCGGCGTTGCCGATGAAGGGAGCTCCCAGAATTGCGGCGCCGCCTATGGCAGCGGATTTCTGTAGAAACTTGCGGCGTGAATCGGGTGTTACTGATTTGGACTTGTCGGATTTATCGTTCATCTTTATTTATCCTCCTGGCGGGTAGTAAGGGTGAAACTCAGGTAAGACACATGCTGGTAGTGACAGGCCACGAGTCGCAACATGGACAGGTCAGTGAAATCCCCGTGGTTGGGGCGATAAGGTGGTCTTGCTTGATGATGAACCGCACGGACAAAGCCAGGCGGCACCCGGCTTCCACGCCGGTGTGGATTGGATGTTGCATTGTCAGGTTCTGCGAACACGACTTGAATCACGGCGTACCTGGGCTTGTTGGTGGTGGCCGGTTTTTGGCATCTTGCCGCCCGGCTTATACATTCCTTAATATAATTAATATGGTTGGTGAAACCGGGATTAGCAAGGAGATGTGATTTTAGGATGCAAAATAGTATTCTATTAATATAAGCAAATCATGATTGAGATGATTCAATAACCGCCAATCCGGTTCGTCAACGAAATTGGCCGTCTGCGGACATATCCTGCCCCACCCAAACCATCCGTCAGAGAATATGTCCTGGCTCTGCAAGCTGCGTAACCGACTTGAGTCTCTGCCTTGAATTCACGACAATCGATAAGATGTTGGTACTTAATCAGATTTCCAAGCACTATCACGCCAGCCCAGCCCTGCAACCCACCGACCTTGAGGTGCACGAAGGGAAAACCCTGGTTTTAATCGGACCCAGCGGCTGCGGCAAATCCACCCTGCTGCGCCTGATCGCCGGCCTGATTACCCCCGACACGGGCAGTATCCATTTTGAGGGCGCGGCCTTGACACCGGAAAACATCCTGCAGGTGCGCCAGCGCATGGGTTATGTCATCCAGGAAGGCGGGCTGTTCCCTCACCTTAGTGTGCGCGACAACGTGGTCGTGATGGCACGCTATCTGCGCCGCGACAAAAACTGGATGGCAACCCGCCTGGCGGAACTGGCGCAGCTGGTGCGACTGCCCGATGACTTGCTCGACCGCTATCCGGCGGAGCTCTCCGGGGGCCAGCGCCAGCGCGTGAGCCTGATGCGCGCCCTGATGCTGGACCCCGATCTGTTATTGCTGGATGAACCGTTGGGTGCTCTCGACCCCATTATTCGCTATGAACTGCAACAGGAGCTCAAATCCATTTTCGATCAACTCGGCAAGACCGTCATCATGGTGACCCACGATATCGCCGAGGCCGTCTTTTTCGGTCACACGCTGGTGTTAATGCGCAACGGGCAAATTATCCAGACGGGTAGTTTCAAAACCCTGGCACAGACTCCGGCCGAGCCTTTCGTTGAGCAATTCATCAACTCGCAACGCGAACCCATGGCCAAATGCGCTGCGTACCGGTGATATTGATGCCTATGTGGAATATACCGGCACCCTGTTTCACGAAATCCTGGCACGCCAGCACCTGCACGGTATGACGGCACTGCGCCAAGCCCTGGCTAAACATCACCTGCGCATGACTGCACCACTCGGGTTCAACAACACCTACGCCATCGGGGTCACGCAATCCCTGGCAAAACGCCTGGATCTGCATACGATCTCCGATCTCAGGAAGTACCCGTCACTGGTGATGGGCTTCGGCAACGAGTTCATGCATCGGGCGGATGGCTGGCCGGGACTGAAAAAACATTATCAGTTGCCACAGACAAACGTGCGCGGACTCAGCCACGACCTGGCTTATCGTGGCATCGCCTCGGGCAGTATCCAGGTGACCGATCTGTACTCCACCGATGCGGATATCGCCTACTACCACTTGCGCACCCTGCGCGATAACCTGCACTACTTTCCTGTTTATAAGGCCGTCATTCTCTATCGGGCCGACCTGGCCAAACGTGAGCCTCAGGTTGTTGACCTGTTTAACCGCCTCGCCGGCAAGATTAACGCACAGGACATGATCAGCATGAATGCCGCGGTTAAAATCCACGGCGAAAGTGAGTCGGCCGTGGCCGCCGAATTTCTCCAGAAACAGCTGCATATCAAGGTCAAGGCCACTCGCCACGATATCTGGCAAGAACTCTGGCTGCGCACACAACAGCACCTGGTACTGGTCGGTATCTCCCTATCGCTGGCGATCCTGTTTGCCATCCCCCTCGGCATCCTGGCAGTCCGCTACCAGCGGCTCGGACATCTGATACTGGGCGTCGCCGGGATCCTGCAAACCGTGCCGTCACTGGCATTGTTTGTCTTCATGATCCCCTTACTGGGTATTGGCGGACCGCCGGCGATCGTCGCGCTGTTTCTCTACAGCCTGTTGCCGATTATTCGCAATACCTATGCCGGGCTCAAGGACATTCCCGCAGGCATTATCGAATCCGCGCAGGCACTGGGGCTGCCTGCCCGTGCCCGCTTACGCATCGTGGAAATTCCGCTGGCGGGTCGCTCAATCCTGGCCGGGATTAAAACCTCTGCCGTCATCAATGTCGGTACGGCCACCCTGGGGGCCCTCATCGGTGCCGGCGGCTATGGTCAGCCTATCCTGACCGGAATCCGTCTCGATGACACCGGGCTCATCCTGCAGGGTGCAATACCTGCCGCCCTGCTTGCCCTGCTGGTTCAGGGCATTTTCGAACTGGTCGAACGGGCCTGGTTGCCACGCGGTTTACGCCTGCAGGCCGGCGGTCGTAAGTAGCCCTGTATTTAACCTTGTTCAGGCTAGCTGGCGCTTACCGGCTCGCTCGGTTGCTGTCAGGATAGTATAGGCACGAGCCAGCGCGGTGTTGTCGCCGACATTACCGGGAAAGATCACCACAGGCAGGTTGGGAAATTGCGGATGATCTGCCGGGCAACGCACCACGGAACAGCCAGTCAGAATCTGGCCGACAACCCGGCTTTGTTTCAGTTGCAGTCCACTACTCAGCACATCGTTGGAGGTAATCCCACCCTTACTGATTAAAAAGCCAATCGTCGGAGGCAGGCCGCGTACCAGTTGCATCAGAAATGCCGAGATGCGTTCGCCAAAGGCCAGGCGTTCGGCCTGGCTCGGAAACTGCAGCTCGCGCCGCGACGTGGACAACACCACGCTCTTACCCGCTGCATGCGCCTGTGCCACTTCTGCCAGGATACGCTGCGCCTGCGCCGCGCTAATCTCGGCAAGTTCTGTTGCATCGCGGCAATTGAATGGTTCCACGTCGATCTCGATCGGGACCACGTCACTATGCTCGCGCAAGTACGCGAGTTGCGCTGATGTTTTGGCCACGTGCGATCCAACCAGGATCACACCAGGCTGCTGATCCCGTACGTAATACGCCATGTCCTGTGCCTGGACCGGCTGGGGCGGCAGTTTGGACAGGGCCGTCAACAGGCTAGCGGCGCTGCGAAACAGGAAGTGTTTTCCTTCGCGGGCAACAGTCTGTAACTGATCGGCGAAGTGATTCAGGTCAGCCTGGTTTTCACTATCGACAACACAGCAGACGTTACCTGATAAGTTGCGCAGGCGTTCGCGACAGTCACCGCGCACATCGCGCAGGACAAACCGTTCAACTTGCGATGCCTTGATCCGGCCCCGGGTCTTTTCCTCGACATAGTCCGGCAGATAGGCCGTGGAAAACCCGAAGACCGAATCCCTGGCGAATTCGGTCTCACTCACGGGTACCGGTTTGCCGTCGACCACCAGGTAATGCACGCTGTCGCGGGTAAATCGCCCCGCCTCGAAAAAGGCCGGCACCATGAAGTGCGCATCAAACGGACCAAGTTCTTCGGCAATGATATCGGTTTCCACCGGGTAGTGACCGCGCAGGGTCGAATCCGAGCGACTGACCACGATCGGGTTGATCGGTTGGCCACGCGACGCCAATGTGGCCAGTGCCTGTTTGAGATTAATGCAGATCTCGCGGGTGACTCGTGCCGCACGCTCGGCGTCCATGCCGCGCGTATTAGACAGAATAAAAAACAACGGTGAAGTATCCTGCAGGGCACTGGTCAGTGTTTCCACATCCCAGGCCGTCAGCAGCAAACAACTGTGGACCGTTTGCGAGCCGGTGGGATCATCGTCAATCGCAATGATGCGAGTTTCACTCATGGCGAATCAGGCCCCGGCCAGTTTGTTAATCCGTGCCACCATATCGGCGCTGGACAGGCCATTGAAGCCCATGATCTCGGCCGGCGAGGCCGTGGTCTCACCGCGCTTCCAGCACATTACGTCACGCTGCGGTGCACGGCTGCGTAACATTACCGGCTCCAGTGAACCACTGGCACCACCGGTGACACCGATCAGGATATCGCCTGCAAACAGCGCAGCGAAATCCGCCTCACTCATGAATTTGCCATCGGGCTGCGATACCGTGTCCCAGGCCAGATCGTCTTCACGATAAAGGCGCCGCGGGTTGGCCACACACACGATACGAACCCGATAGCCCTGTTGTTCCAATGTGTCCTTGGCTTCAAATACAGGTAGCAATACCATGTCACCGGTGACGGCGAACACGACCGTTGCTTTTTCGCCTTTTGCGCTTTCATACAGGGTAATGGCGCCATCTTCAATGGCCTGCCTGGCCTGCTCCAGCGTGGTATACACCGGCAATGCACTCTTGGACGCGACGATGGCGATCGCCTTGTTGTAACTGTTAGTGGCCCACTCGTAGGCAACCTGGATCATGTTGGCATCACAGGGAAACAGCGAATAAAAATTGCCGTTGCGCATCAGTGCTGCCATGTAATTTTCGATCTCCGGACGCTGATGGGTCCAGCCGTTACGTCCCTGCTCGAGCGCACCGGCGGTGTACATATTAACAATGGACGGGGTCTTGCGCCGCAGTTCGGCCATGGCCTGGGCCACGGTTTGCAGAATCGGCATGCCATTGACCACGAAACTCTCATAGGACAACCACAGGGCCCGTGATCCAAACAGGGCAAGACCGGCGGCAAAACCGGCACAGGCATCTTCACTCAGGGGCTCATACACCTGGCCTTGCGGCCCCTGGTTATACAGGCTGTCTGATGTTGGATGGCGGATCTGCAGGGCCTCGTTGATGTTTTTCATGCCCGACGCCTCGTTACCATCGGCATTGGTGACAACGAAACGTTTATCGCGCTTACCGACTTCACCCACCAGCGCACCCATGGCGGTGGACGGCACGGCCTTTTCACCTACGGGGAATGCCTGCTTGGGTAACTCACCCAGCTCAGGCAGATCCAGCTCGAATTCCGTGACCACGGTGTTGACGGCCGGGCCCCCGCCGGCGTGCCGGAAGTTGTCGCGTACCAGTTGCCAGGCATGCGGTGATAGCGCGCGCTTTTGCAGGCTCTCGGCAATATTGGGTTTATCCAGCTTGTCCCCGGGGTACAGGTTGTGCGACTTGGCACCGACAGCATGCACTCCCGCCCCCTTGAGTTGCTTGATAATGAATACCGTCAGCCTGCCGTGCATGGCACTGTCTGCAGCCTGCTGCATCTGTTCCAGTACGTGCTGGGTAAAGTTCAGGCGTGCTGCGGGCGAGAAGCGCGTACTGTCGACATAGTCGCCCGTCTGCCCGGCGTCATCGAACGGCCTGGCATCCACCAGCACGACGTTGTCGAAACCATGGCCCCGCCAGTAGCCGATCATTTCCTCGTTGGACTTAATCGATACCATGGAATGGTGTTCCTGGCTGTAACCATTCCAGACCAGCACAGGCAAAAAGTTGGTGCACTCGGGATAGGCCGTATGAAAATGCATCATGGACGACAGAACATAGGGTTCGCCCATGCCGCCGTCACCGAGGGTAAACGGAAACAGCTTGTCCGGATGCAGATAGGCACCGGCCATGGCGAAATGCTGGCCCTGGCCCAGGGGCCCGGCCGGTGCCAGCAGCCCGGGGATGGCACCGGAGAGATGGCCGAGCAGGCCATGGCGTTCCCGGAAACGGGCCATCAACTCGTCCACATTGTGGATGCCCATCGACTCCAGTGAACCGTCCAGGAACATGGCACTGTAAAAACCCGGGGCATGGTGGCCAACTTCGGTCACGATGTTGGTATGGCCGAGCATGACCAGGGCCGCGTAGGCATCGGCACTGCTGGCAAAGCCACCGGGATGACCCGACTCCTTGCTGCTGGTCACCTGCAGGGTCAGGTAACGCAGGGCATCGGCGGCAAGCTGGGTCTGATAGACCGCGGCATCATCGATCCTGTCGATGGCGTGCCGGTCTTCTCCGATCACGGCGTGCTCACCCCACTGGCGGGATTCAGGGCTGTCGGGGGCAAAATAACGGATACCCCGGGTAAATGCCGGTTGCCCGGCGGAGGTCAGTTTGCTGGCTGGGCTGCTCATGGCATATCTCCTGGTCTGGGTTCAGTTACGCCAACTGCCGTTGCAGTGGCGTGTGTTATAACCATAGGCAAGCCAGTCGATTTCATAAAGCAGGATAATTCCCGCATTATGGTATACCGTAAAAGCGAGCGGGAGAAAAACAGTATAAGTGGCTGAAATACTTGATCGTTGTGCCATTGAATGTCACAATCATCAATCGTTTTCACTATATGAAATTATTATGATGGAAAAAAGCGCTATTCAGGTGATTGATCGCATGTCCACTCTGCTGGATGCCGTGGCCCGTTATCCCGAGCCGGTCAGCCTTAAAATCCTTGCCGCCGAGACCGGTTTGCACAGCTCCACGGCACACCGAATCCTGGATTCCATGGCCGCCAACGGCTTTATCGAACGCGACCCTGGTGGCAAGTACCAGCTGGGACGCAAACTGTTACGCCTGGGCAGCCGGGTACATGCCACCGCCGACCTGCGCGGCCTGGCCCTGCCGGTCATGCGCCGCCTGCGTGACGAGCTGGGTGAAACCATTAACCTGACCCTGCGCGAGGGTGACGAAGTGGTCTACGTAGAGAAGGCCACGCCCAATCGTATGATGCACGTACAACAATTGATCGGCAGCCGTGCACCTCTGCATGTCACCGCAGTCGGCAAACTGATGCTGGCCATGGAGGGTGACGAGGAATGTCGCAATTATGCCATGCGTACCAACCTGCCCGCCTATACCCGCAACACCATCAATAATCTGCCCAAGTTACTCGACGAGACAGAACGCCTGCGGGCACAGGGCTATGCCTATGATAATGAGGAAGCCGAGATCGGTGTGGGCTGTATCGGTACGCTGATCCACGATGCCAGCGGTAACGTCATCGCCGGCCTGTCGGTCTCCGCTCCGATTGATCGGCGCAAATCGGAATGGATTACCAACCTCGCCCGCGCCGCCCGGGAAATTTCCGAAGCCCTGGGTTACCGCCCGGAGTAAAAGCCACAATCCCCGCGTTTTGCCTGCGGCTCATTCAGATTTGTTAAGCGTAAATCGACGTCCGCGCAGGTACCGATACAGTGTTTCAAGCACAAGACTGGCCGCGAAGACCGCCCAGACGGCCCAGAAGGCTAATGTATCGGAACGCCACAGGTGGACCTGCAGGACCACGAACACCACGGTTACGACAACCAGGCCGGTGACGATCACACTACGTCGACCGCCATACTCTCCAAGCAGGCGCCAGTGGGCAGATAACACGGCAAGATAAACCACCATAAATACGGCACTGGTGATCGAAGTAATGCCATTGAGGTTGAATACCAATGCAAATACAATGCTAAGCAGCGCAGTGATGTAAAGCCCTTCCGAGGCATGCAGCCAGCGCTTGCGTTCGAATAATTCGGGCAGCTCTCCTTCACGCGCCAGGGCATAGGCCACATTGGCCCCACCATAAAGCGTGGCATTCAGGGCCGAGGCAATCGAGAACAGCGCACCGAGCGAAACAAAAACATAGCCCCAATGCCCCAGAAAGGGTTTGGCAGCTTCGGCCAGGGCAAAATCCTTGGCTTGCGTAATCCGGCTTAAGGATAAATTACCCACCGCGACGACAGCAACCAGGACATACACGACGGTAACAACCGCGATGCTGAGATAAATTGCGCGGGGCACGTTGCGCCTGGGATCCTGTATATCCTCTGCGGCGTTGGTAACCAGGCCGAATCCCATGTAGGAAAGAAAAAACACGGCGATACCGTTTAAAATCCCACTGGCATGTTCGCTATCCACCTGCGGTTCGATCCAGCCCAGCTTGACTGAACCCAGCCCAAGGACAATAAACAAACCCAGTATGACCAGCTTGATCGAGACGATACCGAATTCCGCCTCACCCACCTTATCAGTACCGAGCAGTTCAAGCCCCAGGAAAACGACGATGATTCCGATCTCAACACCGCCCCTGGCCATCGCTGAAGCCGGCAAATGGAACAGGGGGAGAAAATAACCGGCAAAGCCCTTGGCGAACAGGGCCAGGGAAATGACATAGGTCAGCCAGAACAGGAAACTCAGGGCGCCGGTCAGCAGGTTGTCGCCAAAACCGCGCAGGACAAATTCCATGGGGCCGGCATTAGAAATAATTTCTGAGCCCAGGGCCGCGTAAGAGTAAGCGACCAGGACAGCAACTACCCCGGAAGCAATGAAGACCAATGGCAGGTTGTGCCCGGCGATCTTGGCACCAAGGCCGAATACTGAAAATATACTGGCGCCAATCATGGTGCCAACCGCAATGGCTGTAGCCTGGAGAAGATTCAATTTCTTATCGGACATAACAACTCGGTTTTTTCTGACACGAAACAGGGGTCAGGGCAGTGTCAACGCAGTTAGCACTGACAACAACAGATTTACACCTTATGGTAACATGAAAAGCGATGGCGATATCCGGGCCGGCGCATTTATAGCTGACCGCGATCCTTGATTTCGAGATAGCGGTTTACGATATGAATGGGCAGACTGGCTGGCTCAACATCAAAGGCAAGCACTCCCTGGCGTTCAATTTTCTGATGCGCCTCGCGCCGATAATTCAAATATTGTTGTGCAGCCGCGTATTCCAGCGCTGACGTGAATCCACGCACCTCTGCATCCAGCATGGCATTGATACTGCATTCCTGCAGGCTGGCGACCAGCACCAGGTGGCGTTTGCGCAGCAAATACAAGGCAGGTAACAATTCCGTTTCGTCTTCATCGCGCAGGTTAGTCAAGAGTACGACCAGGGCGCGACGCCGTTGCTTACTCATCAGCCGCATCGCGGCCTGGGTATAATCAGGTGATAACAAACTGGGTTGTAAATCGTAGATCGCATTCAAAATGGCATTGACGCTGCCGATCGACTTTTTCGGAGGCAACCAGCGGTCATGGCCGCTGAAGGTCATCAGGCCGACCGCATCCCCCTGACGCAGCGCCACATGAGACAATAATAAAATCGCATTCAGCGTGTGATCGAAATGACTCAGCTCATCATCCTGGGCCAGCATTCGCCGCCCACAATCGAGCAGAAACACCACCTGCTGATCGCGTTCCTCCTGATAATCGCGAGAAATCAGCTTGCGGGTCCTGGCCGTTGCGTTCCAGTCAATCTGGCGCAGGGAATCACCGTCACGATATTCGCGCAACTGATGAAAATCCAGACCTTCACCGCGCCGACGCTTACGCAAAATCCCCATCTGGTTCAGGCGTTGATCAGTGGCCAGCAGCGTGTATTTCATTACGCTGGAAAAATTCGGGTAGATCCTGATTTCAGACTGCAGCTCCTGAACGATATTCTTTTGCCAGAGCCCCAGTGCTGAATTGATGCGAATCTGGATCTTTTCAAAAATAGCCGGACCCCGCTCTATCGGTCTGATCTGGTATTGCAATCTGACCCAGTTGTTTGCCGGGATATTAACCTTCAACGGCAGTCCATCCTGTACCAGCGCGGCCGGATGGTGATCGAACACCTGCAGACTCAGCGGGTAGCGATAATGGTTGTGCAGGATCAAATCGACCTTTGACCATGTGCCGAGCGACTGCGCATGCATCAGTTTACGTTCTATCTGCAGTGGCTGCTTCTGCCAGACAGTCAGGGCATCGAACAGGAGGATACCGGCGAGTACAGAGCCAAGCACTGTCCAGTCCGGCTGGAGCACGGGAACAATAGAAAGCAACGTCACCGCACACAGGACGATGAGTAGTAACAGCAGCAGGCGTCGTGCCGGTATCATATTCTCGGCGCCGTCACACTCTCCAGCAGACTCTGCAGGATAGAATCAGGGGTTTGACCTTCAATTTCCATTTCCGGCGAGAGCACAATGCGATGACGCAAAGCAGCAATGGCGATATCCTTAATGTCATCCGGCGTAACAAAGTCATGGCCATTAAGTATTGCCGCTGCCCGCCCGGCACGAATCAGGGCAATGCCACCGCGCGGGCCAGCGCCGACAGCGATCCCCGGCCAGTCACGGGTCTGACGCACGATACTGACGGCATATTCACTCACGCGCTGATCGACGGTTAATTGCGAAGTCACTTTTTGCAGGTTCACAATGTGGTCGGCATTGACCACGGTCTGAATGCTGTCAACATTGATTGAATCACCCACCTTGTTACTGGTGACATCATGCACCAGTCGGTGTTCCTCTTCCTGACCCGGGTAGCCAATGAGTATTTTCAGCAGGAAGCGATCCAGTTGTGCCTCCGGCAAAGGATAGGTGCCTTCCTGCTCAATTGGATTCTGGGTTGCCAGCGTCATAAATGGCAGTTCCAGGTGAATCGGTCTGCCTTCAATCGATACCTGTTGTTCCTGCATGACCTCCAGCAATGCCGCCTGGGACTTGGCCGGAGCACGGTTGATTTCATCAGCAAGTAGCAGATTGGTAAACACCGGGCCCTTGCGAATTTTGAACGACTCGGATTTCATGTCATATATAGCATGTCCTGTCACATCACTCGGCATCAGGTCAGGGGTGAACTGGATCCTGGCGAAACGTCCGTCAAAGGTTTTCGCCAGGGCCCTCACCAACAGGGTTTTACCCAGCCCTGGTACACCCTCTATCAGCACATGGCCGGAGGCAAGCAATGCAATCAAAATCTGGTTAACCACCCTGTCCTGGCCCACCACTGCCCGGCCAATCTCGCTGCGGATTTTTTTGATAGTTGCTGACGCTGCCTGGATATGTTCCGGACTGATATTGCTGGTCATCGTCATAGGCGTTTCCTTATCTTGCTTAGAATTTCAATATGCTGGGTAAACTCATTTTCTTTATCGACAATACCGGCCTGCAAAGCAGAAAACACCCTGTCTGCCGGTATACCCGCCAGTTTCGCCAGTTTCTCGGCGAGTTGCCTGCTACCCAGCCGCGACCATTGTGGTCTGGCGTGCGCGATCTGCTCTAATAATGCGTTCTTAACGTTCCGGTATAAGATATTGCGATTCTGATTACGCCACTGATACAGGCCGACGGCAGCGATATGCTCGCGCAGGCTGCGTCTTACCCGGATTGCCGGTTTCTGAATCGGCCCGAAACGACGCGTGGTATACCACAGCCAGAATATAACCAGCATACCCATCGCGACTACTGTCGCCGGGGCATTACGGTAAAGAATACTCAGCAATGAAGGCATATCATCATTCCGTACGATCCACAGAGTCTGGTTATCGTTGCCCATATGCACAAGCGTGTAAAGGAATGCGGCATTGTCATGCTCTCCAATGTGGGAGTTTTCCATAAATCGGAGATCGCTTAGCAAGGTGATATAACCCTGACCAATATGGTACTCAAGGATCTGACTCCCGTGCTTACCCTCTACATTCCAGGAAAGCGGATACTTGCTTTTGTTCTTCATCCAGCGTTGGCTGTCAAATGATACTTTCTTGTTCTCAATGCGCTTATTCACATGCACAACGACTGCCGCGTACGCATTTTTTGCGTTATGCTTGTTTGGTTTTGACCTGAAGGCGACAACACCCAGTCGTTTAAAAAACAGGTCATCACCCATGACTACCCCGCCCTGAATCTGGCGTGCGCGTATAATCAAGTGGCCTCCACGTTTCACCCAGGCCATGAGTTCCCTGATTTTCCGTGCTGAAAGATCGTAGCGCCCGGTTGGTATCAGCAGCACATCGTGGTCAGGCGGCAGTGATTTCATCTTCAGCATGCTGGAGACGGTTTTGGTCTGCATGCCAAATTTTTCCAGGAAAGCTTCTGCTGCCAGGTATGGGTTCTGCATCGCTCTGGCGGAAAGGCCCGTATCCTTTTCCTGAACGTGATATTCGAATGTATAGAAGAATCCCCCCACAGCTGCCGCAATGATGAAAACTGCCAGTCCGGCATAAACCAGGCTCTGACGCTTCATTTATCAACACCAAAATGTTTGCCCCAGGAAATACATAATTCATTCATCAGCCTGTCATCGGGATGCCGGTGTGCATAGGCGGCGTACTGCCATTGTCGCGTTAATGCCTGAAAATAGCTGGAGGCACTGTCTGCAACCTTGTCAGGGCTACTATTTACAATGCGAATACAATCACCTTCTGTTGCACTGCCACGCAGATTGATGCCGTCCCGATGAACCAGCGTTGTCAGTGCGCCACGATATAACAAACTCAGCGCTTCGATTAGCTTACCTTCCCGCCATAATCTCAGCGCGGTCGAACCTACATCATCGGGCAGGGATTCGGGGGTGATATCGAGCCCGAACAGGGAACCGGGATTCGTGCGAGGTGTATGCTGCTTCGACTGTGTTTTTGCCAGCGGCACCCATTGAATAAAAAAGTACACCAGCGCCATCAATACGACGGCGACCAGCACCCATAACATGACCTGTCCAAATACCGCCAGGCTATCGCCCAACCAGGACAGGCCTGACCAGGCTTGCTGATTGTTTTCAGTTTTATGTTTATGCCTTAACCGCCAGCCTCCGACCTTTTCTCGATGATGAAACGCCTTGCCACGCAGTATTTCGGTAATCGCCTGCCTGGCGACAGCATTGTTTGTTGCGGTTTTTGTAACAGCGGCCTGTCCGACCTTGGTTGCCGCCTGGGCTGTTGGCGTACAAAACATGCCGGCCAGCTGTAGCGTCAACATGCAGCAAATCAGCAGTACAGCCTGTCGGCTTAACACGCCAACACGTTGCGCAAGCTGGCGGAAATTAATCTCAATATCCCAGCCTTCCAGTTGCGTTCGCCGATTAATATACAGCGAAAATCCTCCGGCAACATAAAATGGCTCAACCAGCATAAGCGTCAGATACCAGAAACTGTTGGCCAGCGGCCCGGCCCACCATGCCTGGCCATGGTGGAACAGCACGCTCATCAGTTTTGTCTGATAATAATTCGGCAAAAACATCATTATCAGCCCATACAAACTGAAAAAGATGACAAGCTCGACTCCCAGGCAGATAAAGCCAAGCCCAACCGCATTGGCGCCCTGGCTTTTTTTCAGAACCCGTGCTCGTTTTGCCCGCTCCTGCCCGGAGAGTTTCTCCAACTGCCAGACGGGCAGGTTATAAGACCTGGCGATATCAAGGCGATATATCGTCAACAATTTAAGGCTATGCGGTAACAACACATTTCTCCACTCCTTGAGCAGAGAGCGGACCGTCACGATTTCACCAAATAGTGCCCGACTGAGGATGTGCATGGGTGCACGGTCATACACGGGCAGAAGCCACCAGAAGACAAACGCCGCCCAGAACGGATGCTGATTCAGTAAACTATTGATGATCAGAAAAACCGGCAGAGTGATGACGATCCATGCGGCGATTACCTGGCGATACCGTCGCTGCAGCATCATGAAGCCCAGGTCCACCGCCTCCCAGGCCGGGCGTGGCCGTACCTGTGCTGTCATCTTTTCAAGCTGCACGGCGATAACGTCCAGCCAATACGAAATAACTCAGGACAAAAATCCAGAGCCCCGCCCCCACGCTGAATTTTATGTCGGGCGCGATCGCCCCTTTTGATGACCAGAATGCCTCAATAAATGCCGCAATCAACAGCATCAGGATCACACCGTATACCATTTTCATACTGGTACGACTTGCCTGTTTCAGGGCTTCCAGCCGCGTATACTGACCAGGACTGATCAGGGCCAGGCCCAGATTCAGGCCAGCCATGCCAGCTATTACAATTGCGGTCAACTCAAATGCACCATGCCCAATGACAAAAGCGAAAAATGTCTTACTATAGCCGATCTGTACCAGGTGCCCGGTGACGGCACCGATCGAAAGCCCGTTGTAAATCAGGAAAAACAATGTCCCCAGGCCGAACAGGATACCACCGGCGAATGTCCGAAAACCGATCCCGATATTATTTTTAATATAAACACCGAACATCAAAAAATCGTCACTCGATGCCCGATTACGTCCGATGAATTTATTATCAGGATTGTACATCTGGCGAAACTGGCTGACCTTTTGCGGTGGCAGCACACTGTACACCAGCTCAGGCGAGACCTGAATGGCAAGTGCGATACCAACGAGCGGCCCATACAATAACAAAAATGATACCGCTGAGAACCAGCTGGTTGAGATAATCGATTAAATGAGCACTGTAGTGGCGGGACTGGGCAAGGGACAGATGATGGCAAAGCTGGCGGTACAGATGAGGGATTTCTGCACTATTTTTGAACTGCGGGCGTTTTTCTTTTGGTATTGATGTATTTTGCGAATCCAGCCACAGCTCGAACTGTCGCCATTGAGACTGATACTTAGCGGTAAAACTGTCCTGATTCATCTGCGCCCCAGCATCCAGTTTGCGTATTGCACTATCCGTTTGACCGCCATTTCATTTTTCATCCTGGTAACACCCTGGAGGATATTCGCCAGTTCATTACATCGCTCAGAAGTCAGCAAAGGAATACGTTCAGCAAACTGGATCATTGCCCTTTGCTCTGCGGCGGTGAAAGGCACTGGTGGCGACTTCGGTGACTCCTGGGGTATCTCCGCTGCCTGCATGACCTTGTCCTGGTACACAACTATCGTCCCCGCCGCCAGGTCCCCCAGACGTTTGAAATCCTGGTTAAACAACATGGTAACGACACCGAAGCCATACATAAAAGGCAGAAAATCGACAGCCCTTAACAGGTTGCGTATCAGCGATGACTGCCATGACACTTCGGTACCATCATCATTCACCGCCTTGATACCGAGTGAGCGCTTACCCGGGGTCGCGCCCTGTCTATACACTTCAAACACCACCGGGTAAAACCATTCCAGCAAAAACATCATAATAAGTAGAATACCAATACCGGTATGTCCAAATATGGACAAGACTATCGACAGCACGGTATAGATCGCTACCCGAATCAAAAAATCGATTAGCCAGGCATAGGCGCGGGGAGCAGGTCCCGCAACTCGAAGTCCCAGCTCAACGCCCTCCGGGGTCTGGATGGCACGACGCGTATCGATCATTGGCTGTGTATTCCGAAAAATACTACCTGCATCCTGTTACACCCTGAGCTCGTGATTTACACCTCAATGAATACACCAAAGCGTTTTTAAAACCATTTTCCACTACGGCCAGTGTACTTGTTGTTGCGCGGAATGTGCGCGTTGGAGGTAATGATTATATGCCGGTATTCCTGCCGCCGCGAACACACCTCCCAGCATAATGATAAACATCACCAGCGCGAGGATGACATTAGCCGTCGTGTTTGGCGGCGGCGGTGCGCCATAGTCATTAGCACCCTGAGTTCCGGGAATAAGCAGGAAGATCAGGTTAACCAGCGGCAACAAAGTCAGGAGTGACAGCCAGCCTGTCACATTGAAGTCGTGCGCGCGTCGTATGGCCAGCATTATGGAATACACGAACATGAAGGCATAGACAGCCATCATCAACAACCAGCCAATCTGTACGCCCTGGCTACCGAGATTGATCACCAATACCGTGCTCAAAATCGTGGCCGCCAGCAAGCTTAAAACACTAACACTAGCAGTGTAAGCAAGATAGCGTATCCTGCCGATACGACCCTTAACACTAAACCACTTTATTTTCGCATATACTTCTGTGCCAGCCCCATCTACCCGGCTTTGCGGTGCCTGATAACGATTGTAGTCTGACATCACACCCCCTTACTGCACAGGACCAGCAGCTGTTTGTCTTTCATGGTATCCAAAATATTCCGGTCTTACCATAACAGCCAGGCAGATACTCTATCCAATAGCCGTGCAGTGGTGTATGTCTGATCGCTCCCCAGCCTAATCGAGTTTGCGCTTTAAAAACCCTTAATTTATACGGGGTAGAGTCTGACGAGCTTGCGATTCCGCCCAGCCCTGGCTAGAAATTGTAAATATCTTCCGCTCCGGATGAGATCCCGCCACCGAGGCGCAGCTTCACCTGTAAATGTTCAGGATCATCGGCGTGTACCAGCGCCTCCTCCAGGCTTACCTCACCCTTGTTATACAGGCGCAGGATGTCATTATCGAAGGAATGCATATCAACATCGCCAGAGGCCTTTTCCAGTGACTCCTTCAGCTTGTGGGTCGCACCTTCACGAATGAGCGACTTGATCATTGGTTCATTCAACAGGACCTCGGTTGCCGGAACACGCTTTTTATTCTTGTTGATCATCAGCCGCTGGGCAATGACTGCACGCAGATTGAGCGACATATCCATGAGCAGCTGATCCCGATTACTTTCCGGAAACAGGCTGATAATACGCTCCATGGTCTGGGTGGCATTGGTGGCATGCAGTGTGGCAATACACAGGTGTCCGGTATCCGCATAAGACAGGGCCTGTTTCATTGTCTCTGCATCGCGGATTTCACCGATCATAATTACATCCGGTGCTTCGCGCATCGCACGGCGCAGGGCCTCTTCAAACGACCTGGTATCGAGTCCCACCTCGCGCTGACTGACAATGGATCTTTTGTGTTCGTGCAGGAACTCGATCGGATCTTCGATTGTCAGGATATGCCCGGTACGATTGCGATTACGATAGTCGAGCATTGACGCTACCGTGGTCGACTTTCCGGTGCCAGTCGCGCCGGCAATAATAATCAGGCCGCGGGATTCCATGATCAATTCCTTGATCACATCCGGCAGATTCAGGGTTTCGAACTGCGGCACCACGGCCTTGATCTGTCGAATAACCACTGCCTCCTCGCCGCGCTGACGATAGGCATTAATACGAAAACGACCTACTCCCTCAATGGAAAATGCGGTGTCCAGTTCCATTTCCTGCTGAAATTCCTCCAGCTGCTGTTCCGTCACCAGGCTGGGCAGGATCGACGCAACCGCACCCGCAGGCAACACGTTCTGGCCGACCGGGCTGGTGATGCCATCAATCTTGATCTGAACGCGCGCACCCGCAGTGAGATACAGATCCGACGCGTCTCGTTCCACCATTAATTTCAGGAAAGGGGTAATATCCATTAACTACTGCCTCTTTTTCTTATCGTGTCGACGGCTGGCAATCAGGGCCAGCCCGCCCAGGTCGAATCATGCGCTTTAGCAACTGCTAATATACCTGGGCCATGCCTCATCAATTTAATACCGTTTATATTGGCATCCCGATTAAAAACTGAAGCAAGGATTACCGCGCTATCAGTGACCACATACGCAATTTTACGGGGAATCTACTCATTAAGATGCGCAAACTAAGCAAGCGAAGCCCTGTATTATGCGCCGGCAATTCTGCTATTACCTGTTATCCGCGACATGATGACTTGGAGTAAATCCCCAGACACCATCCAGCAGGTTCTCATAGCCTTTATACATCGCATTATTAGCGGGCTGGAAACGGGTATAACGCAACTTCTGCAACATGACCTTGCCCGGCTTACTCTTGTTGGCATTCAATCGCGCATCACGAATTTTCTTTCGGGTCGCCGCGTCGATCTGTGGTGACACTGAGAAGGCCATATGTGGTACCGGCCTGGTGGTCATCACGGTGTTTACACTGTTATCATTGTTCACCATGGGCGTGGGCACGAGTGCGGCCTTGATCTTGCCCTGTTTGAGCATGTCCAGCGCCTGCTCAAAATTACTGGCCTGCACCAGCGTGGGCTGGCGTAACGGATTTGGATAGATTTGTGCCAGGCGCACCCCGGCCAGACTGGGTGAAGGTGCAGAGGCCAGGGTTTTACCGATCAGCTCACTGGCGTCGAACAACAACAGATTGCCTGCCGTTACCAGGCTGAAACTGACGGTGTCCGGAACCTTGGCCAGTACCTTGTAACCCTGTTGCTGGTCGCGATAATCCGTAAAATGTGCCGCATCCAGCACCATGTCGAAGCCCTTACCTCGCCGCATCAGTTCCCAGTAGGCCAGAAAATTCGCTGCTGTCCTGACGTGAACGGTATAGCCGATTTTTTTACTCAGATAATCTGCCAGTGGCTGGAAGGCATGCTCTGTCTTGGCGACAGACTCAATCGGCTGGACATACAGGTTAAGTTCGGCGGCCTCCGCCCTGGCAATACTGATCATCCCAAGCAGGAACACAAACAGCAGTGTCAGCATGGTATCGCGTCGCTGACCACCCGATAACAATGCGTGCATCCTTTACCTCCCGAAGCTCTCCCAATCCGTCATTTACTCGTTCTATCCAGTAAAAATATCGACCTCGCCTGCATAACATTTAGACAAAATGTGGTCTTTCAGCCATGCCGGCAACCAACGGTACTGGGCAATATCAGTCGAAGCGCACTTGTTGTTCCGGCCGACACCAGGGCCTTGGGGCTTTTCACTGGCGAATCGGTTGCCTGTGGTCCTGGCCCGCCTGTTTGCACAAACACCAAAACATATCATTCGGGAATACTCCAACAGAACCTAACTGCTTTTCATTGTTCTGTATTAAGGATTATCGACTCGATTTAATGAACAGATATAAAATCCGATATTTTGATCCAGACCCAAATATAATCTGCAAAATGCCAGTCCCACTATATATAAGGCGCTTCTATGTCCTGATCGCCCTGACCTGGATGATTCCGCCGGTCTTTGGCTTTGGTTTCCTATTGTTTATCAAGATGTTTACACTGCAGCAGATGCTGGAAATGCTGAGCAGGCCGCTGCAGCCCCTTTTCGTACTTGGTAGCCTGGGATTTGCCGTATGGTATTTCCGGCGCTTTATCCGCCCTGTCCGTATCTATCTGGAAACACCGTCCGTTGAGTCGGAAGCGGCGGCAGTTCGCTGCATGCAGCGTTTTCCCCTGCACTATTGGTCAATCTTTCTGATTTACCTGTTGCTGGCACCTGTCAGCGTACTGATTAGCGCCGAACAGCTTACCAATTTTGTTCCCAGTGGCATGGACTGGTTTCGGATCCACCTGGTCGCCCTGATTGTCTCTATTATCGTTGGCCTGCCGATATTTTTTATGATCCTGGATCTGTTCGGGCAGATACTGTCTGGTGTCAACCTGCAAAGACCACACGTTACTATCAAGCTCAAGATGTTTCTGATCGGCGCACTGGTGCCATTGCTGATTGATACCATGCTCGTCCAGTATTACTGGACACGGACCGGTTATTTCAGTTTCGAGACCTTCCTGGTCTGGTTAATGCTGGAGATGCTTGCCATTGCGGGCAGCCTGATCTTTGTGCGGAGTATCACTCAGTCCCTGTCCCCCCTGGAGGAGGTGATCGATGCACCACTGTCCTTCAGTGACAAGCATCTTGACCGCCTCAAGCCACGCTCCACTGACGAGCTCGGGGTACTGGCAGGGGGCTTCCGCAACATGCTGCGGGATCTAAACCTGTATAACGAAATCCTGCAGACCAGCCTGCGCTTGCTGGGCGGTACCGGGCAACAAACTAATCTGGAGGATATCGCAACTGCCATTCTCGATCTGACCACCAAGGCCCTGGGTGACAACCTGTGTTTTTTAATTCTCTACGATGAGCAGCGCGAATGCCTGATCGGTGTGGCCCAAACCGGCTCTCCATATAATCCGGAAGGTTACTTCGAAATCAACCCGGACGAAATTTCCCATGCATCTGAAGTCTTTCGTACCGGCAAGACAATTGCCCTGGATGATGCTAGCAACGATCCACGCAGCAGCCCGCGGATGCTCAAGCGATACGGGATCCTGTCATCGCTTGCAGCACCATTGATGGCAAATGGCAAGGTAATTGGCATCCTCATGTCCACGAACCGGGAACACTGTCACAGCTACAGTCCACATGAAATTACGATCATGGAAGCAATGGCGCGCGAAGCCGCACTGGCCGTGCATTCACAGTTACTCGCCAACCAGCGGATGCAACATGAGAAAGAGCTTATGCTGGCAGCCGGCGTTTTCCGCGATACCCAGGAAGGCATTATTATTACTGATGCCAGAGGCCGTATTCTGCGTGTCAACGAAGCCTTTACCCGTATCACCGGCTACAGCCAGGAAGAGGTTATTGGCCGGACTCCGCGGATGTTGCGTTCGGGACGCCATGACCGGGATTTTTATAAATCGATCTGGCTGAAACTCAAGGCCGGCGGTGTCTGGCAGGGAGAAATCTGGAGCAGACGCAAGAATGGCGAATTGTATCCGGAATGGCTGAATATCAGCGCCGTTCTCGATGAAAACGCCAGAGCCGTGCAGTATATTGGCATATTCTCCGATTTTACCGAAAAGAAGCTCAGTGAAGATCGCATTTATCACCTTGCACATTACGATATCCTGACAGAACTCCCCAACCGGGCCTTGTTACAGGAACGTCTGGGTCAGGCAGTGGCACAGGCACAGCGGCGCGACAAACCCACAGCAATATTATTTGTCGATCTCGATTACTTCAAACGCATCAATGATACGCTCGGTCATGCCCTGGGTGATCAGTTATTACAGGTCATTGCGGAACGACTGCTCGAGTGTATCCGCAAGGGTGACACCGTTGCACGCCAGGGCGGCGACGAATTCATAATTGTACTGAACGAGTTACAACACGACGATGATGCGGCGGTGGTGGCAGAACACATCCTGGCAGAAGTCGCCAGGCCGATTCAGCTGGATAATCACGAGGTCGTTATCTCAGCAAGTATCGGTATCAGCCTGTATCCCGGCGATGCCGGCGATGTCTCCAGCCTGCTGAAGAATGCCGACTCTGCCATGTACCGGGCCAAAGAACAGGGCCGCGGCATCTACCAGTTTTTCACGCCGGACCTGAACGCACGGGCCCTGGAGCGTCTTACCCTGGAAAGCAATTTACGCCGTGCTTTACCGCAACAGGAATTTCAACTCGAATATCAACCACAAATCAATGAGGTACTCAGGAGAGTCACAGCCGTCGAAGCGCTGCTACGCTGGCATCACCCGGAACTGGGTATGGTCATGCCCGGAAATTTTATTTCTGTCGCGGAAGAGACCGGAGAGATCGTGGCCATTGGTGAATGGGTATTACGCCAGGCCTGTCTGGATTTTCTTCAATGGCAGAAGGCGGAATGCGCACCTGACCGGATTGCTATCAACATCTCGGCACGCCAGTTTCGCTCCCCTACCTTTGTCTCGCGGATTGAGGCCATCCTGGAAGAAACCGGTATGCCGGCCCGGCATCTGGAGCTGGAATTGACTGAAAGTGCGTTGATCACCAACAGCGAAGACACCCGCGAGATGCTACTGCAAATCAAGGCGCTGGGCGTACACATCGCCCTGGATGATTTTGGCACCGGCTATTCCTCACTGACACACCTCAAACGCTTTCCGATAGACGTGGTAAAAATCGACAAATCGTTTGTCATGGATATTCTGACTGATCCGGATGATGCCGCCATCATCGAGGCGGTAATCAGGATGGGACAGACTCTGGACCTGCGCATAGTGGCGGAAGGCGTCGAGAATGATGCCCAGCTTGCATTCCTGCGCAGCCACGGTTGCAGGGAGATGCAGGGCTATTACCTGGGGCCGCCGATGCCGAGCGATAAACTGCTGGACTGGTTACGCAAACACTGTACATCAACATAACCCTGCCAGACTGCCTCCCGCTTAATAACGCCGATTGCCTGACAAACGCGACAACAAGAAGAGTGTTATTTGTCCAGCAGCCGACGGGTCATATGCAGCCTGACCTGGGGTTCCTCGGTCAAGGCATGGAACAGGTGATGCGGACCGGTCGCCGCTTCAAGCTTTTGCGCCAGGTCGTCGCGTATCTCGCTGTAAAAGTCCAGCAGACGACGATCAAAACGCTTCAATGCCTGTGACAGAGGATCTTTGCGCTGACGCGCCATGATTGTCTGCATACCATCCTGATAATGATTACCAAGACATATATGCACGGCATTGAACAGGGTCACCCAGCCATTGAACCACAACATCATATCGATATCGAAACTCTCGCCAGGTGGTGGCCCCTGGGTAATCACCTGCTGCAACAAATCCTTTTCCTTTACCGTCTCCCATTCATCCAGTAAGGCAGCACGACCGTAGCCATCGATCGTCGAGCTGGTCAGCAGTATGGGGCTGTCCGGGTGTCTGTTCAGGACAAAGGTGGCATCCTTGAGCACCGGTTGCAGCTGTTCCGCTGCCTTTGGGTTGTGCTTGAAGCGAGGTGATGCCTGCATATCCGTCACCTGTACCTGGTGACCACGTTTACCCAGTTCCTGGGCCAGCCGGGCAAATACACCCTTGTGCAATACATCCTGCGAGAAATTCAGACCGGTTTGTTTGTGACACAAAGCCAGCTGTATTTGCTGGGAATAACGTGGATAGTATTCGACGATATTGGCAATCTTGGCAACGGGGATGCGCTCGGCAAGCAAACCCTGCTTGTCGACATAAACTTCCTGATGAAATTCATCAAAGCTGATCTGAAGCAGGACTTTCGCCCTGGCCCATTTTTTCGGACGACTCTTGATGGCGGCAGCCATGTTGCCGAGGATTTCATTTGCAAGCTGCGGGCTATTCGCAAAATCACCGTTCAAGAGGATGGCGAAATTCCTGATATGACGCATCTTGCGTATGGCGCGGTAAAAGTAATCCAGTTGCCGTGTCAGATCCCCCCCGGTAAACAACACGCTGTCGGTGTGGGCATCCACGGTTTCGAACACCCGATCCGGATCCTCGTCTTTCGCTCTGGGCGGCCGCCAGGTAAACATACAATGGCGGCAGGTCTGCGGGCAGCCCATCGCGGGGATGATGCCCAGTTTGTTATAACGTGGCGTGACACCGGCAAGGCTGTCGTCCGCGATTGCATCGACCAGGGCCAGACGCTCGAGATCTTCCGGCCCCAGCATACCCTCGTAACGCTGGCGTTCGTCACGGGCCACCTGTTTAAACTGCACCATGTAGGTATCGGTAAACAGGCCCAGACTGTTCCATATATATAGTATGTCGGCAATAACACGCTCGGGCTCATTATTCCGCGCCGCCAGCAGGCGTTGATACTCCTGCCATTGTTTCTGGCCTTCCGCCGGAGTCTGCCAGTGGCTGACATAACCGCGAACAAAGTCTTCAGCACTCTGACTGAGCAACAGATCCATCAAAAAGGCGAATTTGGGGCCACGAAAGGTTTCGAGCACCTGCGCCCGATACTGGTCGTGCACGTTGTGGCGGAGCCAGTGCCAGATATACAGATAGCTCATGGGAAAACTGAGTTCGGCGGCATCCGCATGCGGATGCAACATTTCCGCCATCGCACCACCCGTCGTCAGGCGATTGACTTCATTCTTGAATCGCTCACGCATATTCGCGAGATATACAGGCAATAGCGCCGTCTGGTCAGCCGCTATCGCCGCCTTGCTGCCACCGCTGACAACCGCGATGCCTTCGACACCTTTACGTTCGCTTGTTTTATTAGTGGCTAACATGTGTGGCTAATCTGTCGGGGAAAATTTGTCGAACTCGAAGTGAAGCACGACCGCTAAATTCCGAATTTTGATCACTATAGCAGATACCTGACCCGGCATGAATAAATAATGACCATACGGATTTCCTGTGTATTCCCCGGGGTCTGTGCCAGGCTGAGGCTGGCGTGAGCTGATATCACTTTCGCTTCATACCCTTCGCGACAGGCTGTCAACATCAGTAAATGCGATAAAGTCGGCAACACGCTTGATTTGCACGTATGTGTTCATTGTCGCAAATTTCGCAGCAGGCATATCTGCCACCGACCGGGTTTAAATATTCCCTGCCCATAGTGCGAGACATTCCTCAACATCCTGTCGGGTGATTGGTTATAGTCGCATGCCTGTTGGCAAGCTCACCTGACCAGCAAGCTGACTGCTGCCGCCCACATAAAAGGTTTCATCAAAGGCATCATACTGACCATCAGATTGATAAATGTATCTTTCATTATTCTTCTCCCCATTGTATTGATATGACAGAGTGTAACCGACCAGTAAAAAACACCACAAAAGACTGACACCGGAATGAGAAATACCTCACAGGCCGGCCAGGATTAGCAGAATTTAGTTACATATCAGCACACCACAGGTCTGGTCATAATTCATCATTTTTCATCCCGATTTGCGGCAGCTTTCATGTGTAGACTCAGCTTACTGGAAACGAAACGGAGTCTATTCATGAAGCAAGCCATCGATATCTGTTTTAGCGCCATCATTTTATTGTGCCTGAGCCCCGTCATGATCGTGATCGCATTCGTCATAAAACTGGATGATGGTGGGCCGATCATATTTACCCAGTACCGCCTGGGGAGAGGCAAACGTCCGTTCCTGGTTTATAAATTTCGAAGCATGCAAAATAGCCAGATAACAGCCGTTGGCTATTATTTGCGTAGAACCGGACTCGATGAGCTGCCCCAGCTCTTCAATATTTTGAAAGGTCAGATGAGCCTGGTAGGTCCCCGTCCGCTGACCTATACCGATATAACCCGGCTGGGCTGGGATCGGCGCCATTTCCTGGTACGCTGGCAAGTCAGGCCTGGTATTACTGGTCTGGCACAACTGTATGCCGGTCGTAGTGCGCATTATTCCTGGCGCTGTGATAAAAGTTATATTAAAGACAAAAGCATCATCCTTGACTTGAAAATCATGTTTCTCACCCTGTTAATGGCATTCCTGGGGAAATACCGAGTACGTAACTGGCTGTTTCGTCACGCCTCTGTAATGACGGAGGGCAGTAAAAACTACCGCATACTCCCCATCGCCAGGGCAGACCCAGGTGACGGGGCATAATGTTTATCAAGTTGCTAAACGGCGGATGCTAAATATCATGCAGCGTTAAGATAAGATCAGGCTGTTCGTTTCAAGTCTGCTTATCGGGTTTTACTGCGACAATAATCCTTACCTGTCTGGGTCAAATAGTAGCGAGTGCCACTCATACCACTGACCTCCTCAACCATGTTTTTATCGATTAGCGTAGCCATGGCCGTTTGTACCCTGGATAAACTGAGGCTCAGCTGGTCAGCAATGGTTTGCGGCCTGACCCCTTTGTCACCTTCTTTAAGCAGCACTTTCAACATCTGGATAAGATGTGTCTTCTCCTCCTGTTTTTTCTGTTCGTCCACACTGGCTGAGGACTGTTTTGGAATTGCAGGACGACGCTGGTTTCTGATTTTATATACCACCATGTCACTTTGCTCTTCCTTGATGATATCACCACGCCTGAACTGATATAGCAGGCTAAGCAACTTCACCAGCAGTGGAAGCATGGCAGCGAGCATCAACAGGAATAACCATACCGGAATGGATATGGTGTGTGTGAGCAATGTCATAGGGATAATTATTTCCCGAAAGTAATCAGCATTATTAGCATAGCCCAACTGCCCCTGTTCGCAACAATACCAGACTCAGCATTACCCGTTGCTGGCTGGCGTTCGCTGCCATGTCAGGCATCCAGCTCAGGATAGTGCCGAAAGATACCATCCTGGTTGAATGCCAGTCGTCTTTCGGAAGACAGATAGCGGCGAATATTGGGTTTATTAGATACGGTTTCGTGTAACATCAGCAAACCGGGAATTTTCCGGGAAAGCCTTTTCATCATCTTCGGGAACGCATAGCGTAAGCCATCGATTACCTGGAACAGGGAGAGGTCAATATAACTGAGACTCCGTCCTACCAGATAACCATGTTCACCGGGAGTGCGTTGCCATACCCGTTCAAAATAACTCAATAATTCTGGCGCACGCTCCTTACAGAAGAATTTCGCCCGCCTCTTCGACTCCGCGATTTGATCCTGATAATACAGGCTACTGGCAACCGGGTGGTGTGTGTCGTGGATATCCACTATCAGATCCTCCACTGTCAACTGTAGCTGGTGGACCCAGCGTCGCGTGCTTTCGGCTGCGGGCACCAGGCCTAGCTGTGGTGCTAAAAAGTGCAGAATATTAGCCGTTTGTGCAACCACCTGTTTTCCAGCCCGCAAAAAGGGGGGAGCAAATGGCGGACGCTCCAGGTCTGCGCCATTCATCAGGTTCAACATTGCCTTAAGCCCCATACCTTTGCCCTGCTCACGTGCCACATCAATATACCGGGCACCCGCCTGTTCCAATGCCAGTCGGACAAATTCGCCACGACCCTGAATCGTAGGCCAATAATATAATTCATAGCGCATTACCTGTCTCCTTCTGATTTCCTGCACAAATCGGAATTCATCGCACGCTGCCCTTAGCTTTACCCAGGGTAAATTATGCTATTATGCTCTAATATTTATATATACTTGTATATAGAAGAATGTACAGTATAAGGGGCCGATCCTGGCACTGGATTTCAACGTACCGACATTATTGCTGGCAGTAAGTCTGGCGAGTGCATTTTGCGCTGGTGCCAGAATACTGCTCTGGCGCATGCACCCCGATATACCAGGTCCAGGCCGCTGGGCGCTGGCCGGCGTGTCAGGAGCCATCGCCCTGCTGCTGCTCATGTTATTCGATGCTTATCCGTTGCCGTTCTCGCTGGCTATCGCGCAATTATTAGCTGCAGTTGGCCTCATACTGGCATGGGATGGCTTTCGGCGATTTCATGGGCAGTCCCCTCTGACACTACGAACTCTTGCCATGCTCGTGGCTAGCGTGCTCGCCTGGCTGGTGCTTGCACATCTAGAACAATCGATACTGCTCAGGGCCGTGGGCAACGCGGTTCTGATAGCAGGCCTGTCAGGTTTGATCGCGCGCGACCTGCTTGTTTCCAGCGGCGCTGTACGTCCTGCAGTACGAGCTACCGGCTGGATATACGCACTCAATGCCCTGATCTTTCTGATCAGAGCAACCTACATACATACTGACATACATGGTATTGATCCCCTGAACCCCAGCGGGATCAGTATCTTCATGTTGCTTTGGTGGTTGTGCATGACTATCGCTGTTACTCTGGGAATGGTTCTGATGACCTCCGAGCGCCTGCAGGCAGAACTTGATATTCAGGCAAACCTGGACCCATTGACTGGAGCACATAATCGTCGTGCATTTTCTCTTCTGGCAGACAAGGAAATCCTCCGTGCCAGGCGCCACAACAGACCACTCTCTGTATTACTTATGGATCTCGATAATTTCAAGCGGATCAATGATCATCTCGGTCATGAGGCAGGTGACACCCTGTTATGCCTGTTTGTTTCCAGTGTCCAGCGTATGCTCCGTGGTGAAGACATGTTCTGCCGTTTTGGCGGTGAGGAATTCGTTGCGATGATGCCTGATACCCCTGCTGAACTGGCATACCAGGTCTCCGAAAGGTTAAGAAAATCCTTTATGTCAGAAGCCACCAGCATAGCGGCTTTCAGTAGCCTGTCATTACCGATTACAGTCAGCATTGGCGTTGCTGAGCTACAGCGAGGTGAAGATATTGATGCTCTCCTGCGTCGCGCCGATACGGCCTTATACCAGGCCAAGGATAAGGGCAGAAACCGCAGTGAACTTGCTGACAAGCATAAATACGAAACAGATATTGATACGCAAATCAGCGCTGGGGCAGAAGCAACAGCCCGAAAGGCGTAAATACTCCCGGCTACGGTACTGTCATTAACTCGGTTCAGCCAGACCGGGGTTCACAAGTAGCTAGCGTATCGCTGTCGGCCAATGATCAGTCAGGGCCATAATCAGCTCGGCGCGTACCATGTTCTTAATATAAAAACCTCTTGCTTTTAGTGTTGTTGCTGAGCTGCTTGCCTGAGGTAGGCAGCCAGGCCGGCGATTTCCCGATCAGAGAAAGGATTGCGCAAGGCGACTGCCGGCGTACCATGCACACCGGCGATCAGGCGCGCAATCAACTCGCGCGTTGGCTCCGTTGTTGCCATGCTGAACAAGTCTGGTGCAGGTACTGCCTGTGTCGTATCCGGGTGTTCATGACAGCCCATGCACAAATGCCGGTAAATATGTTTGCCTGACAAAACAGCCTGTGCACCGGCATCACGCGGCTCCAGCCCTGACATATCGAATGGATAGCGCTTTGCCAGTTGCCTGCTTTGCCGGGCAAGCGCCTGCCATTGTGCATGCCTGAATAGCCGGCGAAGATGTGCGATCCCGGATAATAACCCAGTATTGCTCTGGGGTTGGTGCGAGGTCTGCAGATACTCGCGCGCCAGGAAGCGTAAGCTACCCAGTGAACCTGCCATACGAATGCGTAATCCCTGTTTGTAGCGCTCAGATATAGCTGGTTTCAGGAGAACATTTGCATTCGCTGCGAATACTTGCAGCTCAACAGGAAATCGCCGGGGGTGTTCACTGGCATAACAGAAAGATATGACCGCGACGGACAATGCCGTCGCGGTCATCACACGTAATACCGTGTGTAGTATTTTACGCAAGGAATTATTCTGTCTTGATCTTGTCTTCCATTGGCATGGCCTTGTCTGCCGACCACTGGACCATGGAACCATCATAGACCTTGGCCTTCTTGTCTCCCATCAGCTGGGATGTCACAAACCAGCCCAGGGATGCCCAGTGCCCGGTATTGCAGAAATTGATCTGCGGCGCTGTTGTCGATACACCAGCAGCAGCATAGAGTTTTTTGAGTTCTGCTACCGAACGGAACTCACCACCGTTATTCTTAGTCATCCAGCTTTCTGGCAGATTCACGGCACCAGGTATCGTACCGTTTCGTTTGGCCTTGGGATGACGATTAACGCCGATATACTGGTCATGGGGGCGGTTATCTACCAGCAATTCCTTATCCTTCATTGCCTTGTAAACGTCCTGCATGCTAACCAGCATATCTTTGCGCAGGTGTGCGGTGAATTTGACCGGTTTGGGTTTATTCATGCCTTTCTGAACAGGGTCTTCTGGACATTCAAGGTGCTTGGACATGATAATGTTTCCATCCTCAACGGCGGATTTAAGGCTTATACCGCTAACAAGAA
>JARRNT010000042.1:0-17427 GCA_037384645.1 Gammaproteobacteria bacterium
TAACCTGCTGAAAAGGCTGTCCCAATGTTTCAAGCTACGGTACGAGGTAGACGATATAGAATTGTGACAGGCGATAGATTCAGACGGGCTGAGGCAGTTATACTTTACCCAGATCAAGGAATGAGGTTTGTACCCTGAATCAATTGCATTATTGAGGGTACTCGAAAATCAGGGATGTCGGTAGCCATACAGTACGTAAGTGGTTGAATAAGTCGTGCAACGATTACAACGATTATATATGGTGCCCGGCACAGGATAAGGAATTAAGCAGCATGCGCTTTAAACGTAATTTGCATACTCTGGATCGCATTGTGCGCCTGGTGCTTGGTCTGGGCTGCATTTACATCGGGTTTATTGATCGAAGTATAATCGGTAACGCGCTGGCTGCATTTCTGGTAGGACTCTTCGGCGTAATCAATTTGTTTGCCGCTTTCTTCTCGTATTGTCCGATTTATGGGCTCACAGGTATCAGCACTTGCCGTAGTAAAGAACGGAAGCATGACTGATGTCATTACGACTGAAGTTGTTTGTCGGTATCAGCCTGTTCTTCATCGTCGCCCTTTCATTCTTCGGCTACATGGCGTATGACGCGGCTAAGCAATCCGGTACTGCACGGGAAGCGTCGTTGTTACAGGATTTATCCATTGGACTAAGTCGAGATTTAGAAGCGGATATTGGCACGCGCCCGGGTGCGAACGCGATTAACAAATGGCTGCATGAATTTAACAGCCTGCATCTCGCCATCATGGTGCACTACGACAAAAAGCTCTGGCTGTCTAAACTGGCGCACCAGGAAATTCCGCAGAAAGTCAGACATCAAATTATAACAGTGTCCGGGCGTGGCTCGATGTCGTCAGGGCAGCAAAACTATGTCTGGTATACAAGTTCAATCGGTAACACCAGTTCTACCCTGACTGTGATCCATGATACGAACGCTATGGAGGCTCAGATGTTGTTTAAACGTCTGACCGTGCCATTGATCATTGCTGCACTGATTATTCTGTGGGTGGCTGGATGGAGTACGCAATATGTTGCGGCATTGCTGGAGAAACTTAATGCGCAAAAGGATAAGCTGAAACATCAGGCAACGCATGATGCGCTGACCGGTCTGCCCAATCGCAGTTTAATGCTCGACAGGCTGGTTTCTACTATGCAGGAGGTCGATCAAAGTAATTCAGAACTGGCATTGTTATTTATTGATCTCAATCGGTTCAAGGAAATAAATGACAGCCTGGGGCATCACTACGGGGATATGTTGCTGATGGATTTATCCAGCCGTTTGCAGCAGGTTTTACGCAAATCGGATATGGTTGCCCGCCTGGGAGGGGATGAGTTTGCGGTGATTCTTGGCCATGTGACTACACAAGAGGCGCAGCTTATTGCAGGAAAACTTAATGATGTTATCAGTCAGGAAATCGAGATTGAGGGCAATAAACTCCATGTTAGCGGCAGTATTGGTATTGCCCGTTATCCATTTCATACGACGGAAACCGGTACTCTGCTGCGCTATGCCGATCTTGCCATGTATGCCGCCAAACGCGCCGGAGACGGTTATGTATTCTATGAGCCGGAACTCGATGCTGCACAGGCAACGAGCGGCTGAACGCAGGTATGGACAAGTCCCCGGTTTTCTTCAGCAAATAGTGTGTAGGTTTCGCTAAAGCGTTCTGGATAAGACTGCCAGGCAATTCGCCTGCTAATACCAGTGCTAGCGCCGGTTGGTGGCGATGAGGCGCAATTTCTGGCATCGCTTTATGATTATGCGGCTGGCATTTGCTCCAGATCAGTTCTCTACTCGTCGTTCTTGCTATCATTAGATTTTTTTCAGGGATTTTCTTTCCCCAGAATGCTGACTTTAATATTTAACGACTTGCCAGCCAATATGGGTCTTTTTACGAGAAGAGCCGCTTGCTTGTGTATAGCCGGCATGCTGCTGTGTGGCTCCGTATCCGGCGCGACCGGGGCGGTTGGCAACAACAGTGAGAATTCTACGGCCCGAAACAAGCTGGAAAAGATCGTTGTCAGCAGGCTTGCCTTTTATGCCAGTCATTTTCCTGATATGGATTTTGTCGTACTCGATACCGCTGGCAGTGTTGAGAAAAATATGCACGCCTTGTACAGGATAGTGGGGGAAGATCCAGTGCCACTGGACTATGCGCATCCGGAACATTTGCGTCATGCACTATTGATGTCGACCTATATACGAATCCAGATACTGCTGCATACCGATGTCGGGTCGGCGACCTTGTTTGCGCCAGGCAAAGGCGCTATCGCTCGACGCAAACAGGTTTGTATCGTCACGCTCAACCCCTGGGTAATTGCTAAAAACGATGCGGCAGCAACCCGGCACTTGCTGGATCTTCCTGAAAAGACTTTTGACGAAATTCCACGCTCACGCTATCTGGAGCATACGTCCTATTTATTATTCGCATTGGATCACGAGATCTATCATTGTCTCGATACCAGCTTTAACGGCCCCATCCCCATGTCACAACAAACACATTGGGGTGATTACCAGATGCGTAGAAACGAGGATGGTGCAGATGCCTTCGCCGTGCTAATGCAAATGAAGTCACACGGCCGAGTCACTGCAGATACGCGTACACTCAAACTGATTCGCGGTCTCACGCTGCTTGGCAAGGATCCCGATCATTATACCTACCCGGCAATTGAAGCGGCATTGCAGGTACGTCCGATAAAAAGCAAGCTGAATGATGTGCAAAGTTGTTTTCGTGTGGCAACACGTATTCGAAACAGCGTCGTGGGAAGTTATACAGATTTCCTTCGTTTCGCGGCCGCTGAACAACAGGCCATGATCAAGCTGGGTGTGTCACTCGATGTTTGCCCGTTTGACAGTACCGGTGCAGATCCTGCAATCGTTGATAAGCTGATTTCTAAAACCAGGGATGCATATCGGAAACTCACGGGTCATCCATTACCGATACCGGTCAGCGCAGATTGAGTAGACTGGCGCGATGCGTATCATATGATAATAGCGTGATCTCACAACACCCCACATTGATATCACCGTACCAGAACTGCTACAATATTAGTCACTTTAGGGCATCCGGCAGAATCCGCCGTGAATGTGATCAAACTGACAAAATCTCTAGCCGCCTGGCGAACTCCAAAATTTGCAGCGGCCTTCAAATTAGAGGTGGCCTCACTCGGGGCAAATCAACTGCCGTTACAAAGTGCGCTGGCACACAGCAGTTATGTAGCCGATGATCGAATTGAGGCGGTAATCCTCCAAAGTGATGAGTCAGACACGGTCGTTCGGGTCAAGACAGGGATATTCTTCAACGGCGTTGTCGCAGGTAGTTGCTGCGCCGATGACCCGACCAGCATTTGTGAACAAGCGGAGTACTGTGAACTGGAATTCCGGATCAACAAGCTCACCGCCGACACCCAGGTGATGTTGTTGGACGGCTGAGCAGTTCCCTGGTAATTCAGTGCAGCGGTTTGCACCATCGTTAAGCTCAATGCGGTCGTGATGCACTGCTTCTGCCCGCAAAATTTGCGCGTTTTCCAGTAGCGACGCCATTTTTGCCGTGGCCCTTATTTTGCATGGACATATAAAGAAAACTTGTCGTTGATTTATAGGTCATATGTACACCATGAAAAAATTTAAACCTTTTGTGCCAATTCAAGAAAGCGAGGTCAAACAACAGTTATGTCAGAAGAAGCAGGTCACCTCATACTAGGTGTTACAAAAAAAGGTAAGAAATTTCGTCCGTCAGACTGGGTAGAGCGTATCGCCACCGTTTTTGGCCGCTTTGATGCCAGTAAGCGTCTGCATTACAGTCCCATGGTACGGCCGGCTTTTTTCGACGGTTTACGCTGCCTGTTCATTGCCAGCAGTCTGTTGATGGTCGATCCTGCCGGTTATGATTACGTGATGAATTTCGCCAAGAGTAACCAGCTCCAGATCAAGCAGGTAGGTCAGGCCAACCAGCCTGAGCCACCCCACGAGCTTCCCGACGTGGCATAACAGCCACGCAGGTACGGAGCACTCCTGCCAGGCGCGCCAGTCGGCGCGATCATGCCAGTTTGCGTTTGAAGAAATCCAGCGTGCGTGGCCAGGATGTCCGCGCCGCTTCCTCCCGATAGCGATCCGCATTATCAAAATTCATAAAGGCGTGGCCGGCACCGGCATAGGTGTAAAACTCATGCTCCTTTCCATGGCGCGTCAATTCCTGTTCCAGCTTCTGCCGGTCTTCCGGTGAGGGATTGGTGTCATCATCCCCGAAGTGATAGAGGATTGGGCAGTTCAGTCGTTCGGTGAGCGAGAAGGGCGAAGGGCCATCACCCCAGGGGATCATGATATGTCCGCCATAGTAGGCGACAGCGGCATGAAACCGGGGATTGAGGGCTGACATGAGATAGGCGACCCGGCCACCCATGCAGAATCCGATGATACCCAGCCGTGAGGTGTCGGTCAGCGGATGACCCTGCAGGTAGTCAACGGCGGCATTCACATCAGATTCGACCTCGGGGTCGCGCAGTTGCTTGAGTTTGTCCAGCATGCCCCCAACGCGGGCATCCAGTCGGTGAAACAGGTCGGGAGCGGCGACGAAATACCCGGCCTCGGTCAGGCGGGTGACCATGGTCTGGGTAAAATGATCCACCCCGGCGGCATGCATGATGACCACCACGGTCGCGAAGGGGCCATCGCCACTGGGCCAGGCGGTATACATGCCCATGGCGCCATCACCGGTTGGGATCGTGACTGTCAGTGAGTTCATGGGGCTATCCTTGCGCGTTGACGGCCGTATTCAGGCAGCCTTGTCGTTCTGACGAAACTCTTCAGTTAGCTTTTTTTCGAGAAATTTTTCCTTTTCCACCAGCTTCTTGAAGCGGATCGTATTGGATATAAATTCGCGCAGGCCGATGATGAACACCACAATGCCACAAGACATCAGGATGAAACCGGAAATTTCGAAAAACTGGTGATGGATAAGCTTGACGAAGGCGATGCCGAGGGCGAACAGTGCGATGGAGGTTCGTCCATAGGCGAGAAATGTTCGTTTGTTGGCCAGGACCGTGCGGTCCAGGGCAAGCCAGTCGCGCAGGATCATCTCTTCGCGTTTAAATTCTTCGTATGGGTCGTCGATCACAATCTGCCTCATTTAATGTCAGGGCACCACTCACCTGTTGTACCGGGTGGGCCGGGCTGGTGAGGTGCCGGAACGATACACAGGAATGCAGTGTCAGTTTAGTTTTCGACCACTGGTTTGGACCATCGGTCGGATTGCATACTGCTTGAGCGGGGCAAACCTTACCCGTATCCCTTTATGACGTCAAGATGACACCGTCATAACCCATTGTTTTTATACAAAGAATGAGTCTATCGGTGCTTTTCCTGCGGCCTTTGGGCACCCTGGGGCGATGACCGGCAGCCTGGATCTGGTTCAGAAATCAAACCACTAACATTTATTTCCCAAGAATAGAGTCAAGATTGGCCCTGAAAGTTCAGCAGCGTGCTCGGATAGCGTTTTGCGTCATGAGTCACTCTCGATTGAGCGAGTGCGTCGGTTTACGCGGCAGTCGATACCGAATGGACAGTAAATAAACAATATTTTCAGGCCGTTGCCACAATTTATTTAACATTTCTTCTATAATGGGTAAAAGACCACTAAAATGTGATGGTGATCGCAGTTTTTCCTCGCCTCGATGACGCATGTCGTCACGGGCATGCTGCGAGCCATGATGGGGGATGTGGCCTGGTATCCGGCAAAGCTACAACGTATGTGGCAGAATCAGGTCGGATTGTCAGCCGTAGGAGAGTCCAACACGGGAGTGAAACATGTCGCAAAATCTGGATATCGAAAAAATTACAGGCTTGCGCTTGTGTGATAGCAGCGGGGAGAGGACCATCCATGTTCTACGCAACGGTGATTTCTGTATCGGCCGTGCCCCGGACAATCACCTGGCGGTGGACGAACGGACAGTGAGTGCGCACCATGCCAAGATCTATACCTACCTTACTGCCTCCTACATCGAGGACCTGGACAGCACCAATGGGACATTCCTGAACGGCAAAAGGATCAAACAACATGTGCTTAAGGCCGGGGACGTGATTCGCATGGGGGCATATCAACTGACATTGCAGGAACCGGAAAGTCCCAGCCTTGCCGAAAGCCAGGCAAACAGGGCGGTTGTGTAAAATTCCAAAAAAACATCTCTATAAGTTTTAGCTGTGTGCGCCAAGGCCGACAACGATCAGAAGGTCCTTGTGATATCGGGAGTACAGAGGAAACGGGTTGTGTGACCTGACCAGTCTGTCGCATTACCCGGGCTGAAAGGGTTTCACGACAAACCGGTGATGTTCACCGGCAGTACGAAACTGACACCTGGAGATGAGCAAGATGATTCGTATCGGCTTGCTAGTACTGTGTCTTGGCTATAGTAATCTGATGCTTGCGGCTGTCCCGCTGACCGGGCGTGTTCAGCACATGATTTATTCGCGGGCACAGGTCCAGAAATACGCCGCAGTTGCTTACCATCGACATATCGCCAGCCTGGCAGATAAAGGTGAACTGGATAACAACCCGGCCGCCCTGCAGCGGGTACGCAGGATATGCAGCCGACTCATTGCTCAGGCAATACGTTTAAAACCGATCGCCGCGCACTGGGCCTGGGAAGTCCATATTACCTCCGATCCTGATGTGGCTGCGTACAGCATGGCCGGCGGTAAGATCCTGGTGGGTACCCATTTTCTGGCAAGATACAAATTATCCGATAATGAACTGGCGGTTGTGCTTGGCCACGAAATTGGCCATGTGATTGCCGAGCATGTGCGTGAGCAGGTCTCCATGGCAGCCAGTTTCAACAAGTCACTGCCACCCCGGTCGCGCAAGGTGGCGGACGTGGTCAGTGCCATGCAGTCGGACATATCCGTTTATTTGCGGCTGCAACCCCTGTCGCGCCTGCAGGAAATGGAGGCGGACGATATCGGCATCGAGCTGGCGGCGCGCGCCGGCATCCCGCCTTCCGCCATCCTGAGTTTTTATTCAAAACTGGCCCGGCACGACCGGGGCAATGTCTCGATATTTAACTCGCACGGTTCCATTGCCCAGCGGGTCAGATTCGTCGATAGCATGGCAAGTTATGCCGGTCCGGTATACCGGGCCAGTCGCCGTGCCAGGTTGTTGCCGAACTATCGATTTGCCACAGCGTCTCATTAACACACTCCATTACCTGGCAGGACGTGCCTCTCTGCCGTTGAAGCAACTGCCCAGGCAGCGGGGGGGCGTGTTTGCGTCAAGCAAGTGGTCGTTGGCATGAAGCAGATGATTTGCCGAAACAGGCATACACGGCAAAACATCGGGAAGCGCCTGTCTTCATCATAATGGACGGTCCTGGCCGGCACGCCGGCGGGAACAGGACGAAACCTGCCTGTGTTTGATCCGGGTTAAGACTGGTAGTGAAGTAAATGGCTAAGATTACAGGTAGTAAGGGCTGAGTTGGTGCATTGTGCCAATGACGAGGGGGCCTGGTGCCGCGTCCGTATACTGCCTCCCCGGTCAATACAAAGAACCCAGTGACATAAGGAGGTCACGATGTATAGCGTGCGTGGTATCGCGAGCATACTGGTACTGTTTCTCTCTACCTGCATGCTGGCAGCGTGTGGCGGCGGTAGCTCCAGTACTGGTACGGTGACGACAGGGACACCGGGAGTCGACTGGCAGAGACTACCGTTACAGGACATTCGGGGAATCGCCAGGAATACCACGTTGATCGTAGCGGTAGGCGCGGATGGCCGGATCCTGACCTCGCCCGATGGCAGCAGCTGGACGGCACAAACATCCGGCACAGATAACACGTTGAATAGCGTGACCTGGTACAGCAATCAGTTAGGCGGCCAGTTTGTGGCGGTGGGTGTCGGCGGTACAATTCTCACCTCGCTGGATGGAGTGAACTGGACAGCGCGCGCCTCGGGGACGACCAAAACGCTGCTTGGTATATCGGATTCGACAGGCATGTTTGTGGCAGTTGGCACCGGCGGTACGATCCTGGCTTCGTTAGACGGCGTCAATTGGGTAACCCAGACATCGGGGGTTACTACTGACCTTAACGCCATCACCTGGACTGGCGGCAAGTTTGCTGCAGTGGGGGCAAGCGGCACTATCCTTACCTCTCCGGCTGGATTTAGCTGGACGCCGCAGACCTCTAACACCACGAATGATCTCTATGGTATCACCTGGACCAACGGCCAGTTGGTGGCAGTGGGCGCAGCTGGCACTATCCTCACTTCGCCGGCTGGTACTACCTGGACTGCGCGGACCTCCAATACGAGCAATGACCTCTATGGCGTGGCCTGGTACAGCAACCAGCTGGTGGCGGTGATGGTGGCGGTGGGAAGTGACGGCACAATCCTGACCTCGCCGGCGGGCAGCGCCTGGACCGGGCAGACTTCTGGGACGACGAATCCACTGCGGGCTGTGAATTGTTCCAGTGTCAGCGGGTTTTGCGTGGCGGCGGGCAGTGGCGGCACGACCCTCAGTTCAACCGACGCCAGTAACTGGACGTTGCGACAGATTGGGATTCCATATGAGTTTAATACCGTCACCTGGTCCGGCGCGCAGTTTGTCGGCGGCGGCAGCAGCGGTACGCTGTTGACATCACCTGATGGTCGCAACTGGACTGAACGCTCTACCGGAATCCGCAGTGATGTGATTCAGAGCCTTGCCTGTAACAGTATACGCTGTGTGGCGGTGGGCAGCGGCGGCAAGATATGGACTTCAACAGATGGCAACAGCTGGACAGCGCGGAACTCGGGTACTAACGTCAGCCTGAATGATATCCGCTGGTCCGGCAGTCAGTTTGTCGCAGTGGGCAATGGCGGGGTCATCACGACGTCGCCTGAAGGTCTAAGCTGGACGACACTTTCTTCAGGTACGATTGAAGACCTGTACGGCCTCACTTGGTCCGGCACGCAGTTCGTGGCCGTGGGCAGTGCCGGGACGATCCTGACTTCATCGGATGGGATTACCTGGATCGCAGCAACTCCCGTCACGAGCAACCTGTACGGTATTACCTGGTCGGGCACCCAGTTCGTGGCCGTGGGCGCAGGCGGCACCGTCCTTGCTTCGCCGGATGGCACTGGCTGGACGGCACAAACCTCGGGAACCGGTAATGAACTCAACCACATCAGCTGGAACGGCAGCCTGTTCGTGGCGGTGGGTGGTGCGGGTACCATCATTACCTCGCCCGATGGCAACACCTGGACCACGCGCAGTGCGGGTACGAGTGCGAATCTGTCCGGCATCGGTTGGTCCGGTAATACGTTCGTGGCGGTCGGTGAGCAGGGTACGATACTCATATCACCCTGATGGTGTTTGCGAAGCGTGCAAGCAGATTTACTGTGCTGCGGGATGACCCGTTGTCGACATACAGGCGCGACAGCGGCTATGGGCAAAGTGGGTTAATCACGCGGGTAATAACACCCGTACCTGCAGGCCGCCCAGCGATGGCGAGCGCTGCAGTTGCAGCTCCCCACCCAGGCTGGTGACAATCTCCTGCGCGATGGCCAGGCCAAGGCCGTGGCCCTCGGTGGTTTCGTCCAGACGGGTACCGCGTTGCGTTAGCGCCGCCAGTTGGTCCTCGGCAACACCCGGACCGTCATCTTCGATTTCGATCACGGTAAAGGCATCATCATCTCGTGTTACCGTGATCCTGACAGTCTGCGCCGCCCACTTGCAGGCGTTATCCAGCAGATTACCGATCAACTCCAGCATATCTTCCCGGTCAATCGCCAGGCTCAGCCGGGCAGGGAGATCCTGCTCGATCCGGAGCGACTTGCTGTAATACATTTGCTGCAGGGTGTTCAGCAAGGCGGGCATTTCCTCATCAAAGCTGAACAGCGTTGAGACCGGGCCTTCACCGGCAAGCCGTGCGCGTTGCAGGATGCGCGAGAGCGGATGCTGAATCGATGCCAACTGGTTTAGCAGGTTCTGTTGTAACTCAGGATGGTCAGCCAGCACCGGATCATGCGCCAGCTGATTAAGTACCGTCAGCGGTTTTTTCAGGGCATGGGCCAGATCGCCAAGGGCATGACGGGAACGTTTCAGGCGGTTGTCGAGTATGGTCAGTAAGTGATTGATCTCCTCCACCAGGGGCGAGATTTCTGTTGGCACGTTTTGATCCAGATGTGTCAACTGACCCTGCACCAGGGCCTGCAATTCCCGGCGGGTCCTGTCCAGTGGGCGCAAGCCGGCATGCAGAATGAGCCCCTGCACCGCCATCAGGCCGAGTAACAGCAGGACGGCGGCCAGGGTGAAATAGTATTGCAGGTGTGCCAGGTCGGCTTCGACCGGGGACAGATTCTCGGCCACGCTGATGGTGACTTGCCGATTGTCCTTGTTAAAGCGACTGGTGAGCATTAACAGGGGTTGCTGCTGTGGTCCCCGCAGGTGTCGGCGGTGTTGCTGACCTACGTCCAGCGGCTGCACCACCAGGTCCTGATCCCAGAGTGAACGGGAGCGCAAGCGTGTATGACCACTCTGGATTTTGTAGTAGTGACCGGAGAACGGCCGTTGATAAATGGGATTCAGCAGCCGGTTGTCGAGACTGAGCTGTCCATCATTGTTGAACTGCACAGCCGTTAACAGGGATTCCGTATCGTGTTGCAGGCGGGTCGTGATGTAATTTTCGGCCAGATAACGACTGGCGTGACTCACCAGCAGCCACAGCAGCATGAATGCCAGCAACAGGCTGACCAACAGGCCGAGGCTGAGGCGCAGCTGTAGCGAACGCATCAGGGTGCTTTGCCCCTGAACAGGTAGCCCTGGCCACGGCGGGTGACGATGCGGTCCTTGCCGACTTTTTCGCGCAGGCGTTTGACGTAGACTTCGATGACATTGCTATCCTTGTCGGCATCGAAGTCGTAGACATGTTCGGTCAGGGTGGCCTTGGACAGAATGCGATCCGGATGTAACAGGAAATAACGCAGCATGCGAAACTCGGTGCCGGTCAGGACAAAGCTGTTGCCGTCCGCAGTGGTAAGGGTCTGGCGTTCTTCATCCAGCGTCAGGTCACCCGTGCTCAGCTGACCACCGGGTTGTTGTTTACTGCGATGGATGATGGCATTGAGCCGGGCCAGTAGTTCTTCCAGGTGAAATGGCTTGCCCAGGTAATCGTCGGCACCGGCCTTGAAGCCATCGACCCGCTCGTGCCAGGCCTCGCGCGCCGTCAGGACAATGACGGGGGTGGTGTTATGGTTGGCACGCCAGTGGCGCAGAACCTCGAGGCCGCTGCGTTGTGGCAGCCCCAGGTCGAGTACCACGACATCGTAGATATTTTCGTTACCCAGGTATTCAGCGTCGATGCCGTTTTCGGCAAGGTCAACGGCATAACCTGCCTGTTGCAGGCTCTTGCGCAGGGATTGCACCAGGACAGTGTCATCTTCCACCAGCAGCAGGCGCATGTCCTGTCTCCCTTTTTTGCTTCAGGATCCTGCCGGTGCGTGGATCAAGCTTGAACTCCCAGACCCTGCCGTCCTTATCCAGCAGTTCGATTTCATACAACACCTGATCGTGTTTGTGTTCCAGTTCGATTTCCAGCACTTTTCCCGGGTGCGTCTTTTGCAGCCTTTTCAGGATAGTCTCCAGTGGCAGGATATCGCCGGCCTCGCGTAATTTACGGGCAGTATCATAGTCCGAATCTGCCAGAATTGGCTGGCTGACTGCCAGAGTCGCCAGGATCGCCAGCCCAAAGCGTGTGAAGTGCAGCTTTTGCATGACCAGACTATATCGCTCAATCATCCCAGCGGCCATAGCCGGGGATGCGTACCGTGTCTTCATTGAATACGCCACGTTCCGCGCCCCGGTGGCAGGCGATGCAATTGCTGAGGCTTTTGACCTGCGGGTTGCCTGTGACCAGGCGCGCGGGGAGTTCGTGATGCCGGCGTTGTATATATGGCAGGGTTGAGATGCGTAGCGGTGTCTGGTCTTGCGGAATGGACTGCAGGATCCGCCGAGCGCGATGTGTTCCTGCGCGTTCGGCACTATGGGCCTGCAGATAGCGGGCCAGCGTGGTCAGACTGGTGTTACCCAGGCTGATGTTGTCACCAAAATGCTGATCCAGACCGGCCAGGATCTTTTGCCATGAACGGGTCGGTAACAACTCGGCCGGGTAGGCGGTGTGGCAACTTGCGCATTCGTCCTGATAGAGGGCGGCGCCAGCCTGTTTTCCAACGGGGGTGGCGCTGAGCGTCAGGCCCGGGATCCAGACCAGGCTTAACAGGACGTAATTCCATTTTCGAAATTTCAGAGGCATGTACGGACTCCTTAATAAGATTGGTTACTGGTCGCGCAGGTAGGTCAGCAGGTCCCCTTTTTCCTGCGCTGTGCATTCGCGTCCACGGGTCCACAGGCAATTGCGGCGGAGCCATTTGCGTACCTTGGCGATATTGGTCAACCTGCGGGACAGGACCGAGGGCGCCAGTGGTTTGATCGGTTTGCCGGTCACGGCATGCCTGCCGGGTTGCTGTACATCACTGGTGTGACAACTGGCGCAACTGCGATCCGTGTTGGCTCCGCGGGGCCGTCCTGCCTGGTTCCACAGGCGCTTACCGTGGCTGGCGCTGAAATTTTTTGCCCCCGCCTGCCGATACTCTGACAGGAGTGTGTCCACCGCACTGCTGGCCAGTGCGGTGGTGCTCAGTGTCATGGCCAGAGAGACAAGCAGTGTCCGTAATATGATTGACATGATTATCCCTCCTGGTCTGCGGCTCGGGTTTGCTCAGCCTTTTTGTCGCCGCTGAACATGGCGCGCACCAGGTTTTCACGATGGACCAGGCTCTCGAAGATCACCCCGGCGACATGGATCACCACCAGGAACACGGTAAAGTTGGCAAAGAATTCATGGACTTCCTTGATCATGTCTTCGCCGGTTTCGCCAATATTGCCAAGCCAGCCTGCCAGGGGACCAGCCGTTTCCGAAGCGCCATATGCGGCGAGGCCGGTGAGGGTCGTCAATAACAGGCTGATCAGTAACAACACGATCATGGCGCCACCGGCCGGGTTATGCCCCAGGTAACGTTTGGCCCGAAACGCGAGGGTGTCCTTGAGGTATTGCCAGGCGACTTTCGGCCGGGTGACAAAACTGGTGAAACGTGCGTAGCGCCCGCCAATCACGCCCCAGATCAGGCGAAACCCGATCAGCCCAAGTACGGTGTAACCGGCGTATACGTGTGGGGTGAGAAAATCATCCTCGGTGAAATACGCGGTAAAAAAGGCGATGACAAGTATCCAGTGAAAGGATCGCACCAGGGGATCCCAGACCCTGACCATGTTTTGTGTCTTCATGTGTAAAGACCTCCTGCGTCTTAGTTGGGTGCCAGTCTAGGTGGCAAAGCTGAAACCAGGCTGAAAAATCCCATGAATCACGCAAGACTTGAGGTGGGTCAACTGCTTGAATTGTCGCAGCAACCCGCCTTATCTACCATCAGTGAGAGCGGTATAGGCCGGCAAATTGTGTTGGGGGTCATGCGATGTTACGACAAGTGCCTGCTGCCAGGATTGAAGGGCTGGCGGACCCACAGCAGGGATTGACTGACACTGAGGTAAACGCCAGGCGCCGGCAGTTTGGCGTAAACAATATCCTGGATGCACCGGTTGCGAACTGGCGTGAATTACTGCGTGACACCCTGCGTGACCCCATGCTCTGGTTCCTGCTGATTACCGCCAGCCTGTTCGCTGTTATCGGCGAAATCAAGGAAGCGATTATTCTGCTGGTTGCTCTCGTACCCCTGGCCGGAATGGATATGTTTTTACACCGGCGGACCCAGGCTTCTTCTGCCAGCCTCGGATCGCGCCTGGCCACCCACGCCACGGTGATTCGAAACGGCCGCAGCAAACTGATTCCGAGTATCGACATTGTCTGCGGTGACCTGGTGGTACTTGGGGCCAATGAAACCATTCCTGCTGACGGTATCGTGGTCAGGGTTGACGCTGCCCAGGTCGATGAGTCGGCACTGAGCGGGGAAGCCTTTCCCGTGCGCAAACACCCGTATCGTTTTGCGCAACAGACAATACCCAAGGGCGAAGAACAAGCTTTTGCCATTGACACTGAACACTGGGGCTTTGCCGGTACCCGCGTGCTCACCGGCGAGATGTGGCTGCAGGTGATCTATACCGGGGCGGAAACCTATTATGGTGAGATCGTGCAATCCGCCCTGCAGGGACATCACGCCAGGACGCCGTTGCAAACAGCGATCGCCAACCTGGTCAGTGTGTTGTTGGTAGCAGCCGCCATCCTGTGCCTGATCGTGGCCTGGGTTCGCTGGCAGCAGGGCTTTGGTTTACTGGACGCAACCATCAGTGCCATGACCCTGGCGGTGGCCGCCCTGCCCGAGGAATTTCCCGTCGTGTTTACCTTCTTTCTCGGTGTGGGCGTGTATCGTTTAGCCCGACAACGTGCCCTGGTACGACGTGCCGTGGCGGTAGAGAATATCGGACGGGTCACGACAATTTGTTCCGACAAGACCGGTACGCTAACGCTGGGACAATTGCGCCTTACTCACAGTTACCCGGCTGTTAATATTGATCGGGATACCTTGTTGCGTACCGCCGCGCTGGCATCACGTCCTGAAAGTGGCGACCCGTTGGACGTGGCCATCCTGACCGCAGTGGGCCTGGACAGGCAGAAGTCATCGACACGGTTTAGTTTCCCCTTTACCGAAGACCGCAAAAAAGAGACGGCCGTCATCCAGCATGATGGGGATCGGTTGCTGGCCGTGGTGAAAGGCGCACCAGAAGTGGTGTTGAGTCAGTGTGTGTTATCTGTGGAGCGACGTAAGGGGTATCTTGCGCACGCGGATCAACTCGCCGCCCAGGGCCATAAGGTGATTGCCTGTGCCCGATGCTTACTGCAACAGGCAGGCCGGAATGGCAGGGAACCGGACAAGGATTTCGAATATCTGGGTTTGTTGGCACTGGAGGATCCGTTGCGTGAAGGGGTGGCCGAATCAGTCCGCGTCTGCCAGCAGGCCGGGATCCATGTGCTCATGCTGACCGGTGATCACCCCCTTACCGCGCGTGCGGTGGCCGTGGAACTCGGGCTGGGGCAGGGACAGCCTCGGGTCATGACGGCGGAAGAGCTCGAGTCGCAATCGAAACTGCATGGCCGTCCGTCGCTGCAACAGGTGGATGTCATTGCCCGTTCGATCCCGGCGCAGAAGTTGCGTTTCGTGCGCCAGTTGCAGGCGGAAGGTGAAATCGTGGCGGTCACCGGCGATGGGGTAAACGATGTGCCGGCACTGCAGGCCGCGGACATCGGCATTGCCATGGGGGAGCGCGGTACCCAGGCTGCACGCGAAGTCTCGGCCGTGGTTTTGCTCGACGATAATTTTCGCACTATTGTGCGCGCCATAACCGAAGGTCATCGCCTGTTTCAGAACCTGCGCCTGAGTTACGCGTACTTATTAATGGTGCACATACCGCTGGTGGTCAGTGCGGCATTGATCCCCTTGTCGGGGTATCCTTTGTTGTATCTGCCTGTACATATAGTCTGGCTGGAATTGATCATTCATCCGACGGCCTTACTGGTATTTCAACAATTGCCGCTGCGGGAAGTCGAGGAGCAGAAACCACGCCGTAGCGGTCTGCGTTTTTATTCAGTGGGCGAGTGGGGGCTGATTGCCGGGGTGGGTGTGTTGCTAACGCTGGTCCTGGTCGCAGGTTATGCCTTCAGTCTGGGGATCGGGCGCAACGTCGATCATGCGCGGGCCATGGCCCTGGCCGTGTTATGTCTGGGGAGTATGTTTATAACCGCAGGTCTGACCTGTCTGAGGACACTGATGTCTCGGGTTATCTGTGCGATTGTCGGTTTGTCGACACTTCTATTGATCCAGACGCCGGCAGTTGCGCGGCTATTGCATCTTCAACCTCTGCATATGAATGACTGGCTGATTGCCGTGACGGGGAGTGGACTGATTGCTGTCGCTAGCCTGTTGCTTGGTTGTGGCAGGCGTCGTAAGCACGGCCACCTGGCATATACCTGAGTATTTTTGCAAGAAATTAAGTCAGCACCATCTGGGGCTGGCAGAAATCAAAATTCGGAGTAGGATTAACACAGGTGCTGACTACTCATCTGTCCAGTTAATTTTTGTCAGATTGTGATCGGGTTAAATAATTCCAGATAAGCAGACAAACCCAGCTGTGACAAGGTTAAACCAGTAAGTAAGCCCCAACTATTACGGGATGAATTTTAATCTAACTGATTGAAATTATTGGCAATATTTCCCGATTTCAAGTGCTGGATACCAGCGCCGATAAAATAACCATAAACCATAATAAAAAAGTTGATAAGACTACTAAAACTATATTTAGAGATGGAGATACCTTATGACCTGTTCACATACCACCAGTTGCGAGCTTTACGTCCAGTTTGCCGCTGACCCTTCCATACAGTTGTGGAAAACCCATTACTGCGACAGCGATTACAAGCGTTGTGCCCGTTATGCCTTGTCAGTGCAGGGTAAGGCGGTACCGCTGACCTTGTTGCCTAATGGCAAGCAGATACAAACCGCCATGAGCGATGAAGATCGGGGTCTGCATGCCCTGTTTAACGCGATTCAGAAAAATCGTTTATCCATGGTGAAGGCGTTTATGAAAACCAAGGTGACCAATAACAAGGTTGCCAATAACGATGGGGTCACGCCGGTGATGTATGCCGCAAGCCTGGGCCGGGCCGAGATCATGCGGTTTATGCTGGATAGTGGTTGCAATCCTCATCATCGCTCCAGGAAAGGCCAAAACGCCCTGGAACTGGCGGCCGCGTCAGGCCATCAGGAGTGCGTTGACATACTGCGTGATTTTATGGACCGGGTGCCGCCACCGAGCGCTGGCGAAAGACTGGAAGTGGCCGATAACATGGAAACAGCTGTACCGCGCGGCGCATTGATGGGGCGTATCCTGGGCTTTCTGCGCGGACACAAACCGGAAACAGTCTGACACGCGAGGAGTTTGATGTGATGCATGGGTATCTGAACTGGTGGTTGGGGGGGATTTCCCTCGGGATGTTTACCATTCTGTTTCGTATACTGACTGGCCGTACCCTGGGTGTGTCGGGTAGCTGGCGCAAGGTCGCGTTCTGGCGCCAGGAAAGTGCCAGTGACAAGGCGTTTCAGGCAGTCAACCAGGATCAGGCGGGTGCTGCTGACGCCCTGCTGGCGGCGACCATGGCCGAATTCGGTGAAGGTGCAGTCGATGAACTGGGAATGGAGCCTGAGCCGCAAGCGAAAAAGGTTGCGGCCAGGCAACCCATCCCCTGGACGGCCCACCTGGTATTTTTACTTTCCCTGGTGCTGGGTGGATTTCTCTGGGCGGTTTATACCGGCGACCTGCACATCTCTTACCAGCTGAGTGCAATACACCATAAAATCAGCGGCAGTTTCGGTGACATGAGTTTCATGATGCTGGG
>JARRNT010000043.1:0-47953 GCA_037384645.1 Gammaproteobacteria bacterium
GGCGTATTGGCTATCGCGTCCGCCGTGGCGACTCGCTTGCGCTGATCTCGCGTAAATTCAACGTGACTATTTCACAACTACTGCGCTGGAATAGAAAAATTCATCGGAATCGTTATCTGCATCCGGGCCAGCATCTAACCCTGTACGTGGATATCACACGTACCTCTTCCTGATCGACCTAAGCGGGATTTCCCCGGGACTTCATGCTTCCTGGCCTGATAAGGAGGCGGTGTCGCTATACAAATGACACGCGACCTCCTGGCCATCGGCGCTTACCGTGCGTTCAGGATAAATCTCTTTGCACACCGACATCGCCTGCGGACAGCGCGGATGAAAATGACACCCGGACGGGGGATGAATCGGTGAAGGCTGTTCCCCCTGGAGCTGGATACGCATGCGCCCCTCGGTTTTATTCACTTCAGGGATGGCGGATAACAATGCCTGGGTATAGGGATGCTTCGCTGCCTGCATGACCTGACTCACGCTGCCCTGCTCCACGATCCGTCCGAGATACATCACGGCAACATCGTGCGCGAGATAATCGACCACAGACAGATTGTGCGTAATGAACAGGTAACTCAGTCCATGTTGATCCTGCAGGTCTTTTAGCAGGTTGAGTATCTGGGCCTGAACAGACACATCCAGTGCGCTGGTGGGTTCATCGCACACGATCAGGCGGGGCGACACGGCCAGGGCCCGGGCAATGCAGATACGTTGTCGCTGACCGCCGGAGAACTCGTGCGGGTAACGTTGTGCGGATTCAGCAGCTAAACCCACTTGTTGTAACAACTCCTGTACCCGCGCCTGCACCTGCATGCGCGGATTCATGGAAGAGAATGGGTCCTGGAAAATGATCTGCATATCACGCCGATGCGTGCGCATCTCGGATCGACTCAGTCGGGTCAGATCCAGTTCATCGAGCCGCACCGTTCCCGCCGTGGGTTTGTACAGTTGCAGAATGGCCTTACCCACAGTGGTTTTGCCGCAACCGGACTCCCCCACCAGCGCCAGGGTATGATGCTGGCGGATGCGCAGGTCAATGTTGTCGACCGCCCGGACATGGGCAACGACGCGCTGAAACAGGCCGCGTCGAATCGGAAAGTAGACCTTGAGTGCATCGACATCCAGTAACGGCGACCGGCTGGCAACATGGGCCGACTGCGCGCTGGTCCCCGCTGACATCTTGCGCAGGGTCGGCTTGTCCTTGACCTGCGGGTCATACAAATGACAACGCACACCCAGTCCGTTTTCGTCCAGCCAGCGCGGGACGGCCTGGTGACAATACAGCCAGGCATTATCACAGCGCTCGGCAAACCGGCAGCCGGGGAAAGTCTTGTTCAGAGCGGGTACCGCCCCTTTAATGACTTCGAGGCGACGCCCGCGTTTGTGGCGCTCCGGCACCGCGGCAAACAGCTTTTGTGAATAGGGATGACGTGGATTGGCAAAGAAAGGCTCGCGCGGCGCTGACTCCACGATCTGGCCGGCATACATCACGGCCAGGTGATCCACATTATCTGCCACGACACCCAGGTCATGGGTAATCAGCATGACCGCCATGCCGGTGTCCTGCTGGATATCCTTGAGTAATTGCAGCACCTGCGCCTGGATGGTCACGTCCAGTGCCGTCGTCGGTTCATCCGCAATCAACAAATCCGGTTCACAGGCCAGGGCAATGGCGATCATGACCCGTTGCTTCATTCCGCCGGAGAGCTGATGCGGATAATCACCAAGTCGTTGCTTTGCGGCCGGAAGCCCCACCGCATCCAGATATTCCAGTGCACGTTGGCGCGCTGCCGCGCCACGCAAGCTCGTATGCTGGTACAGGGTCTCGGTAATCTGGCGTTCCACCGTGAGGACGGGATTGAGCGAGGTCATCGGTTCCTGAAAGATCATGGCAATGCGATTACCGCGCACACTGCGCATGCGCGCTTCGGAATAATGCATCAGGTCCTCGCCCTTAAGCAGGATACGACCACCGACGATGCGTCCGGCGGGTTGCGGCACCAGGTGCAAAATCGACATCGCGGTCATGGATTTGCCGCTACCAGACTCGCCTAACAGGGCAAAGGTTTCACCCCGCTGGATCGTAAAGCTGACCTTGTCCACGGCACGCAACGGCGACTGGGCACTACCGAACCAGACCGAGAGGTCCTCTACCTGCAGCAGTGGAAAGTTGTCCTGGCTCATGTTCACGTCTCCGCCCCCTGCGCCACCTGTTTCAGCCGCGGGTCAAACGCGTCCCTGACCGCATCGGCAAACAGGTTGGCGGCCAGCACCAGTATCGACATCATGATGAATGCCGCTAACAGCGACCACCAGACGACGGGATCACGGGCCAGCTCCATGCGGGCATTGTTGATCATGTTGCCCCAGCTATACGTTGACGGGTCGACGCCGACGCCGATGTACGACAACACCGATTCGGCTAGCACCAGCCCACTGAAATCCAGGACCAGGATGATCAGCACGATGTGCATCACGTTGGGTAAAATATGGCGGGTAATGATCTTCATATTACTGACCCCGAATGCAGTGGCCGCCTGGATATAGTCCAGTTCACGCAACTTGAGGGTCTCGCCGCGCAGCAGGCGGCATAAACTGGTCCAGCTGGTAATGCCCAGTACCACACACAGCATCAGCAATTTGATATCGGCTCGCCCATACACCGTGGGAAACCAGGCCTGATGATTTTCGACAAACACATCCACCGACAGGATAGCTGCGGCAATCAGCAATACCCCGGGGATAGAATTCAAGGTCGTGTACAGATACTGGATCAGGTCATCCACCAGGCCACGGTAAAATCCGGCCATGATTCCCAGCATGATGGCAAACGGCAACATGATCAGAGTAGTCAGGGTCCCGATAACCAGGCCGGTGCGCACACTCTTTAACGATTCGTAAAACACATCCACACCGACCTTGTCGGTTCCGAAGACATGATAGTGCACGCTGAGCATGCCGATCGGGACGGCAATCACGAGCATGACCAGGATGGTCAGGTAGATCACCCGCCACGGGACCTCAGTCCGGGCCCGCCATATCCTGCGCCAGCTGACAGCAAAGCCTTCTCGCCATTGTCTGGCCAGGACGGCAGTCAATGCGACCACGACAACAGCGTAACCAAGCAGGGCAAACAGGACACCCCACGAACTCGTTAGCAGGATATCCCGGCCACGGTCTGCCAGGTTTTTCAGTTGTGCCCCGCCGTATTGCAGACGCGGATAACCGCGCACCGGTTTGCCCTGGGCATTTAGCAACATTTTTTTGCTATAAGAATGCGTGGCAAAGGGTGCAGAGTAAGTCTCTTCTGTATGTGTACGCAGAGGCGTCAGTAATTCGTCCAGCACACTCAACACATCAACGGAATAATGCAGCTGCCCGGTATGGCCGGCATCCGGCAGTGGTGTGCGAAAATGGATGGTATCCAGCAGGCCAATACAGGCGTAAACCGCGATCACCAGCAGCGAGATCACCGCCAGTTTGCGCCGGAATACTTCACGCCACGGCACCTGTAAATGGGGTTTATGCCGGATGTAGGACACGCCTAAAATCATGCCACTCAGCAGGACAAATATCAGGACATCCGTGGTGAAATATACGCCTTTAACATTGAACACATAGGGATAGGTCAGCCAGAGGATCAATAACACACCGATGATGGTGGCTGCGCGTATCATTGCTCGAGTCATGGGCGTCATGCTTATTCCTGCAACCGTATTCTGGGGTCGAACAGCGTATAGGAGATATCCGTGAGGATCAGGCCGAAGATGTAGAGCAAGGAACCGAGAAACACCATGACCCGGACGATGGCAAAATCCTGGGCCTGGATAGCATCGATGGTATAACTGCCCAGCCCCGGGATACCAAAAAATGACTCGGTCAACAACGAGCCAAGAAATAACAGCGGGATCACAACGACGACGCCGGTCAGGATGGGAATCATGGCGTTTTTAAGCACGTGGCGAAATAACACCCGTAATTCTGACAGGCCCTTGGCCCGGGCCGTGCGGACATAATCTCTGCCAATTTCCTCCAGGAAGATCGTGCGATACCAGCGCGAACCCGAGCCTATGCCCGAGATGATTCCGATCAGGATGGGCAGGATCAGAAACTTGAACGTTGACAGTCCGTAATAACCAAACCCGGAAATCGGGACCAGGTGCAACGTCTTGCTGACCAGGTATTGCCCGCCAATGATATAAAACATGCTCGAGATGGACATCATGATCACACAAAACACGACGCCCCATATATCCACGTAAGTTGCCCGAAAAAAGGCCAGTAACAGGGCAAAGGTGATATTCACCAGCAAACCGACAATAAACGCTGGGATTGCTATCGCCAGGCTCGGCCCCATGCGTTGGCGGATATCGTAACCGATATCCCGACCACCGTCGGACTTGCCAAAATGGAACGTAAACAGGCTGACGGATTTGGTATAGAAGATCGTATCGGTCAGGACATGGAGGCCACTGGCCTTGTGATTAATGAATAACGGTTTGTCGTAGCCATGATCGTGCTTCCATTTGTCAATGTCCGCCTGGCGCACATGTTTGATCCCGAGTTGCATACGGTCCATATCGTCCGGACTGTTCACCATAAAAAACAAGGCAAAGGTAAGCAGATTGACACCGATCAGGATCGGGACGGCATAGAGCAAGCGGCGCACGATATAGGCAAACATCGTTCAGCGACCCCCTGCCCGTTTTGCCATCGCCTGGTGTTCCTTGCGCCGGTACGTGATCACGGCCGGCACCAGGCTGATGAAAAGAATCACCAGTAGCAACCAGACCGGCCACAGGATCGGTTTGTTCCACTTGTGCCGATACAACTGTCTTTCCTGTGGATTGACGCGCTGGTATTTGAGTGTGTTCTGTGCCATGGCATTGGGCTTTACGTTTTTCAGCCATTGATGGAAAAGCGTGTATGACACCGGGTGATAACCCCATACCCACGGGGCGTCATGCTGCGCGATTTTCAGCATTTTATTAATAATGGCCTGGCGTTGCGGGGTATCGTTCATGTTTTTCATTTGCACGAACAGGCGATCAAATTTCGGGTTACTGTAATTGGCTGAATTCTCGCCCTGGGAGCTGACTTCGCTATTTGGTCCATACAACAGGAATAAAAAATTTTCCGGATCAGGGTAGTCGGCATTCCAGCCCCAATTGAACATCTGGGCATTGCCTTTGCTCATCTTGTCCTGGAAGCGGTTATAGTTTGTATCCCGGATATTCAGTTGTACATTGATCTTGGCAAACTGCTTACGAAGCCAGTCAAACCAGGGCTTGCTACCGGAACCACTGGCTGGCGTATCAAAATTAATCAGCAGCGGCTGCCCGGTTTTCTGATCGATGCCGTTAGGATAGCCCGCCTCGGCCAGCAGTTTTCGCGCATAGGCGATGGACTTGCGCACGGCATGGCCATCCCGCCAGTTATACACGTATGGGTTGATCCCCGCCTCGCCCTTGCGATAGCCGAAGATGCCGGGCGGGATCGGGCTGTATGCCGGTATCCCGCGACCGTTATTAAAAATCGCAATATATTGTTCGTAATTGATGGCGATGGAAATCGCCTGGCGTAACTTGCATTGTTTTTCACTGTAACCGCCGACGACCGGATCGAGCATATTAAATCCGAGATAGGCAGTAGACGGCTGGACCGCGGTCAGCAGATGGATATGCCGCTTTTTCATGTCCCGGGTCAGGCCGGCACTCCCGCTTTGAGTAAAGGTGATGGCCTTGTCGAAATTATCCGAACTGATGCCGGAAAAGTCGTAATAGCCCTGTAAAAACTTGTTCCAGTAAGGCAGATCTTCCTTTTCCAGGCTGTATACCGCCTCGTCGATAAAGGGCAGTTTTTTACCGGCATCGGCCAGTAGCCCCCTGGCCGCGTCCCCTGGCGCCCCCTCCGACGGGTAGAATTCGTCATGGAAATTGGGATTGCGCCTGAGCACGATGCGGCGATTGGGATTATTTTCCGTCATCATGTAGGCCCCGGTGCCAACCGGGAACCAGTCCAGGGTGATATTCCGGTCCTGTAGCCCGGCCTGACTGTAAAATTCATCCGCCTCTTTGGGCACCGGGGCAAAAAACGGCATAGCCAGCCAGTAAAGCAATTGTGGATACTTGCCTCTGACCTTGATCTGGTAGGTATAGCGCCCCAGCAGTTTCACCCCGGACAGGGGGTACTTGGTCAGGTCCAGGTAGACGGGATGCCCTTCTCCCCCGCCGAGCTGCCGGTAGGCCCGCTGCAGAGTCCTGGCGTAATCGGCCAGACCCACGATGTATTCACTCATGAGTCCGAAGATGGGTGAGTGCAGTCGTGGCGAGGCCAGGCGTTTGATTTCGTAGACGTAATCGGCCGCGGTCAATTCACGCGTGCCGGTGTGGGCAAAATCACTCAGGGTATGGATATTCGACAATTGCGCTTCTGTCAGGTGATGATACAGAAAATGCCCCTGTGCATCCCGGGCAAAGGCCGGATGGGGCTGGTACATAATGCCGTGCTTGATGTGAATGGTGTACAGGCTATAGGCGATTTTACCCAGCGGCGCATCCTGCGGTAACACTTTGCCATCGGCAGCATAATAGACCGGGTGAGGAATCGCCGTCGCAGTGAGGGGTTCCAGCTGATATGGCCGTTTCAGGTAGCTGTATTGCAGCACCGGTTCATAAATCTCGCCGATAAATTCGTATTCATTGGCACTATAGGACTGTGCCGGGTCAAGGTGCTTGGGCCGTTCGTTAAAGGCGGCATACAGGATATTCTTACCCGACTCGCTGGCCGGGTAAGGATTGTTCCAGCTGGCATTACCACAAGCGGTCAATGCCATTGTCATAAACGCCAGCCAGGCACCCTGCCTGACCAGCCTGAGAAAATTCAGTCCCACGATGGAAACTACCTGCCTGTCATTAAGCTTATTCACGTCGTGCCACCTCGGCGGCACGAATCAGACTACCATTTGCCGGTTGTACTCCGCGGGAGTTTGAACTCCGTCCACCCGCGAGACTTCCCGTCACGTGTGATTTTCGGTATGTTTAGCATTGTTCTATACAATAAGTCATCAACAAATACGCCATTGACCCGATCAGCGGCGAAAAATTCAACAAAAGGTTTCAAGCATGGGTTTTTTACAGAATAAACGCGCTCTGATCGTGGGTCTGGCCAGCAATCGTTCCATTGCCTGGGGCATCGCCCAAGCCATGCAACGTGAAGGGGCGGAACTGGCCTTCACCTATCAGAATGAAAAATTACAGGGCCGGGTTGAAAAAATGGCGTCTGAACTGGGTTCCGAGATTGTGGTGCCCTGTGACGTCAGTAGCGACGAGCAGATCGATCAGGTCTTTGATCACCTGGACAATTACTGGGACGGTCTCGATATCATTGTTCATTCCGTAGCATTTGCCCCGCGCGAGGAGCTCGAAGGCGACTATCTGGACACCGTCACGCGCGAAGGTTTTCGTACCGCGCATGAAATCAGCTCCTACAGTTTTGCCGCCCTGGCCAAAGCCGGTCGCAACATGATGGAGGGCCGGGACGGTTCCCTGCTCACCCTGAGCTACCTGGGCGCCGTGCGCGCCATGCCAAACTACAATATCATGGGGCTGGCCAAGGCCTCACTGGAAGCCAACGTCCGTTACATGGCGCAAAGCCTCGGGCCCGATGGCATCCGGGTCAATGCGATTTCTGCAGGACCGATTAAAACCCTGGCAGCGGCAGGTATCAGCAATTTTCGCCGCATGCTGGATGAAGTTGAAGAGACCGCCCCCATGCGCCGTAATGTGACCATCGAGGAAGTCGGCAATGTTGCGGCCTTTTTGTGCTCCGACCTTGCTGCCGGTATCACCGGTGATGTGCTCTACGTTGACTCTGGTTATCACATTATTGGCATGCGCCCACTGCAAGCCTGATTCGACTCACTACGATACGGCGGGCGACTTAGCTCGCCGTCGGCTCTTCAGCCAGCACCCCTTCCTCGCCTTCACTACGGGCAATTATCACTGCGCCACAGGAGTCGCTGAACACGTTCAGTGAAGTCCGGCACATATCCAGCACCCGATCCACAACCAGCACCATGGCGAGTCCTGCGGCCGCCTGAGCCTCGGGCAATCCTACCTGGCGTAAAATAATCATAATTGCAATCAATGAGGCCGAAGGAATCCCCGCGACGCCGATAGAGGTCAGCAGTGCCGTAAACACAATGAGGAACTGCTGGCTAAAGCTCAGATCGATGCCAAAGGCCTGGAAAACAAAAATCGCCACCACGCACTCGTACAGCGCGGTACCATCCATATTCACGGTGGCCCCCAGCGGCAACACGAACGAACTGGTGCGATTGGATACCCTGGCATTCTTCTCGACACATTCCATGGTCATCGGTAACGTGGCGGATGAAGACGCGGTGGAAAATGCCGTCAGCAAGGCAGGCACCATCGCACGATAATGGCGCAATGGGTTCACCCGGGCAAACACCCTGAGCAGAATCGGCAAGGTCACGAAAAAGTGTATCGCCAGGCCCAGCAGCACGGTCAGGCTGAACATGCTCAGTGCCTTGATCGCCGTGTCGATATCATTGCCATGGGTGTTGAATCCCGCAACTACTTTGGCGACCAGTGCAAACACGCCATAGGGCGCGAAGCGGATTACCAGCTCGGTAATCTTCATCATGATCTCAAACAGGCCTTGCCAGAAATTGTATTGCGCTTCGGCATAGTCCTCGGATATCCGCGTCATGAAATATCCAAAAAACAGGCTGAATACGATGAGGCCAAGCATCTGGCCATCCGCGGCGGCCTTGACAATATTAACCGGCAGCATACTCAGCAACACACCGACAATACTGCCCGCGCCATGACTGCCTACCCGTGACTGGGTCGCCTGTATCTGGGCATCCGTAACTGACAGAATATTCCTGATCGGTTCACCACCTACGATACCCGGCTGGATCAGGTTTACCAGTATCAGGCCAACCAGGATCGCCAGCAGGCTGGTGCTCATATAAAACAGGATCGTCTTGCCACCGAGACGGCCCAGGCCTTTGGCCCCGCCAATACCGGCAATCCCCGTGATAATCGAGGATGCGATGAGGGGAACAATGACCATTTTCAGGCCGTTGAGAAATAAGGTGCCGAAAAAATCGTAGATGGAATAGAAGCTGACACCAAACAGGCCAGCCGTTTTACCGGTCAGCAGCCCGCAGATTACCGCGAGGATGATCGCAATTAATATTTGCCAGTGAAGCTGTATCTTCCGCATTTGGCATGTCCCGTTTTAAGGCCTGGCCCGCTGACGTTCAGCCCAGCGATAAGATTATGAATCCTGATCGCTGTCCTTTTCTTTGACGATATCAATTTTGCTATGCGCACGTTGATACTGGAGCAACAGACTTCTCTGAACACGGTTTTCGGACTGCAGCAATTGCTGTTGCACGGCCGTTACCTGTTTGTCGTCTTTATTCCCTGGCTTATCACGTATCGCACTGAGGATAATCACTGCGGCATCCCCATTCGCCAGCTGTTCACTGTCTACCACAGGTTGTTTGTCCTGGGGCTTGCCAATCAGGAAAGCTTGCTTACGAATCTCGGCGGGCACCTTGACCTTGTCTTTTTGATTGGCATCGTATTGCGGTTTGCGACCAATGTAACCCGCTTGCGTCCAGCTCACGGCATTATTTGCAGCGGCAAGCTTGTCCGGCTTTTCACCCTTTTTGATTTCGGCCACATACTTGCTTGCCAGCTTGGCTGCTTCCGCACTTGCCCTTTGCTTTTTCAGTAAAGTTTCGATTTGCTGTTTGACATCAGCAAGTGGCTTCTGCGTTGCCGGCTTATGTTGCTTGAGCCGCAACACCAGCATGTGATCATCACTAATCTTGATCAAATCACTATTGAGTCCGCCTTTGAGGACATCATCGCTAAACGCCGCCTTGATGACATCCGGATTTCCCCAGATGCCGGCACCACCCTGACGTGAGAAGAACGGGCTGACCTGAATCTTCTCATTAAGCTTTTCAGCTGCCGGATCGAGTGAATCCTGATACTCATAGCTCAGCCGATCCAGCTTGTCGGCGTCCTGGTAAAAAATCTTGTCTGCATGTTGTAACTGCACTGCCCGCACGATTTGACTTTTCACCTTGGCAAACGGCTGCACCACCTTCTCGGGTTTGATCAGGATATGTCTGACCCGTCGTTGTTTGCCATCATCGCGGATAGCAATCAGCTTGATCAGGTGATAACCAAATTTGGTCCGGATAGGCTTGCTGATCTGGCCAACCTTCAGCTTGAAGGCCGCTTCTTGAAACGGTTTAACCATCATCCCTTTCGAGAAAAAGCCCAGGTCTCCACCTTTTCTGGCTGAACCAGGATCCTGAGAATATTTTTTTGCCATTTCCGCAAATGAGGCCCCCTTCCTGATGCGCGCAGCGATGTCCTCGATCTTTTTCTTGGCTGCCGCGTAGTCATCAGAAGTGTAACTGGCCTTGTGGTTATTGTAATAGGCCTGCAGCTCGGCATCACTGACCTTGACTTTCCGGGCCAGGGCCTGCTTGTCCAGATTCAGATAGGAAACCTGAACCTGTTCTTTCGTCATGAACGCGGAAAGATGCGAATCATAGTAATCCTTGATGTCTTTATCGCTGACCGAAATATTCTTGCGCAGTGCGGACATACTGATCAGGAGGTAGTCCACGTTGCGCTGCTGCAATTCCAGCTGCAGATAGTCCTGCGCCTGTGACTTCAGGATAAATGCGCTTCCGCTCAGCCCTTCTTCAAATTGCTGTTGGGACTGGTCGTGCGAGATATCAGATTCATACTGTGACGGCGTATAACCAACCCGCGCCAGCAAGTCCTTGTAGTGCTTTTGGGAAAATTTCCCATCCTGCTTGAAAGCCGGGGTATTTTTGATAACGTTGGCAACCTGCAGGTCAGAAGTGCGAAAGCCTGCGGCCCTGGTCAGTTGCTGCATCAGGGCATTTCTGACCAGGTTGTCGATGACCGTCTGGCGCATCATTTTTTCATTGTAGAACTTGGCAAAATTTTTACCCAGCATCTGGCGCATACGCTGCTCATAGCTATTGAAGGCCATCTGGTAATCACGCTGGGTGATAGTCTGATCGTTGACTTTGGCGACATAGGTCTTGACGCTACTGCCAAGATAGGAATTGAGAATGAAAGAAGACAGGGCCAGGATGACCAGTCCCACGATAATCCAGATGATAATGCCCTGGGCTTTGTCACGAATTAGCTGCAGCATTTGTTATTTGTACTACGTCCAGACTTATAAATAAAGAAGGCGCGGTATTTAGCCGCGCCTTGCTTGTCGTAATGGCGGAGCGGACGGGACTCGAACCCGCGACCCCCGGCGTGACAGGCCGATATTCTAACCAGCTGAACTACCGCTCCTAAAAACACCATTCGCAACCGACGACTGGGTACAGCGAAAATGGTGGGTGCTGCAGGGATCGAACCTGCGACCCTCGCCTTGTAAGGGCGATGCTCTCCCAGCTGAGCTAAGCACCCCCGCCAAAGGCGCGCTAGTTTACGGCATCCTTCAACGCTTTGCCAGCCTTGAAGGTCGGATTCTTTGATGCCGGGATGTTGATCGTCTCGCCGGTACGGGGATTACGTCCGGTACGGGCAGCCCGATCTTTGACGGCAAAAGTGCCAAAGCCCACTAGGGTAACCTGATCGCCCTTTTTGAGTGATTCAGTAATCTGTTCGATAACCGTGTCCACTGCCCGGGTGGCGGATGCCTTGGAAATATCTGCACTCTCTGCAACTGCTTCAATTAATTCTGCTTTGTTCACGTAGAGCTCCCCTTTAAGTAGAGTGATAAATTGCTAGAAAAAATACGCCGCCAGGCGTGGAGGCGGCGTTGTTATTTGGGTGAAAACAAACTTATACCAAGCTTCGAAATAATGCCACCGCAAACACTTCGTCTATCCATTTGACCGGGCGGATATCGAGTTCACTCGTGATAGTTTCGGGAATTTCCTTGAGGTCACGGCGATTCTCTTCCGGGATGAGCACCGTTTTGATGCCACCGCGGCGTGCGGCCAGCAGTTTTTCCTTGAGGCCACCAATGGGCAAAACTTCACCACGCAGGGTAATCTCGCCGGTCATGGCAACATCTGCCCTCACGGGAATGCCCGTCAAGACTGAGACCAGAGCGGTACACATCCCGATACCGGCGCTCGGCCCGTCTTTGGGAATCGCACCTTCGGGTACGTGCACGTGGATGTCATTTTTCTCGAATACATCCGGGCTGATCCCCAACACCTCGGAACGGCTGCGAACCACGGTCATTGCCGCCTGGATGGATTCTTTCATGACATCACCCAGCTGTCCGGTGATGTTGTGTTTGCCCTTACCGGGCATGACAGCGGTCTCGATTGTCAGTAAATCGCCACCGACTTCGGTCCAGGCCAGTCCCGTGACCTGACCAACCTGATCTTTTTCGTCGGCCAAACCAAATCGGAAACGCTTGACCCCCAGATACTCATCAAGGTCTTCCGCCCTGACCACCGTCTTTTCCGGATTGGAGGTAAGCAGAATATTCTTCACGACCTTGCGACAGATCTTGGCAATTTCACGCTCCAGGTTACGGACACCCGCTTCCCGGGTGTAATAACGGATAATGTCGCGAATGGCATCTTCCGTCACATCGATTTCTTCATCCTTCAACCCGTTGTTCTTTATCTGCTTGTCGAGCAGATAACGCTGGGCAATATTGACCTTTTCGTCTTCGGTATAACCGGACAGACGAATGACTTCCATACGATCCAGCAAGGGTGCAGGAATATTCATTGTGTTAGAGGTGGCCACGAACATCACTTCCGACAGGTCAAAATCGACCTCCAGGTAATGATCATTGAAGGTGTGGTTCTGCTCCGGGTCCAGGACTTCCAGCAGCGCCGAGGCCGGGTCACCGCGAAAATCCATGGCCATTTTGTCGATTTCATCCAGCAGGAACAGCGGATTGCGTGTCCCGATCTTGGACAGATTCTGGACCAGTTTGCCTGGCATGGAACCGATATAGGTACGACGGTGACCGCGGATCTCCGCCTCATCGCGTACGCCACCCAGGGCCATACGGATAAACTTGCGATTGGTCGCACGGGCGATCGACTGGCCAAGCGAGGTTTTACCAACGCCAGGAGGCCCCACCAGACACAGGATCGGACCTTTCATCTTCTTCATGCGGGTTTGCACGGCCAGGTATTCCAGAATGCGTTCCTTAACTTTCTCCAGACCGTAGTGATCGGCTTCCAGCACCTCTTCTGCCTTGGCCAGGTCATGCCGAACCTTGGTCCGTTTTTTCCAGGGAACATTCACCAGCCAGTCCAGATAATTACGCACTACGGTCGCTTCTGCCGACATCGGTGACATCATCTTGAGTTTCTGCAGTTCGGCCGTGGCCTTGGTCTTGGCTTCCTTGGACATGCCGGCGGTTTCAATTTTCTTCTCCAGCTCTTCCACTTCATTGGGCACGTCTTCCATCTCACCCAGCTCTTTCTGGATAGCCTTCATTTGTTCATTGAGATAATACTCGCGCTGACTCTTTTCCATCTGGCGCTTGACGCGACCACGAATGCGCTTCTCCACCTGCAGCAGGTCGATCTCGGATTCGATCAACGCCATCATATGTTCAAAGCGCTCTCGCAGGTCCTCAATTTCGAGAATCTTCTGTTTCTCGTCAATCTTGAGTGACATATGCGCAGCAATGGTGTCGACCAGGCGACTGGGTTCGTCGATGCTCGACAACGAGGTCAGGATCTCGGGAGGGACTTTCTTGTTCAGCTTGACGTACTGGTCGAACTGGGTAATTAGCGAACGCACCAGCACTTCGGATTCACGCTCATTGCCCGGCTTTTCGTCCACCATGACGATCTGGGCGTTGAAGAAATTCTCATTGGCGACAAAATGCACGATCCGGGCACGTTTGTTGCCCTCCACCAGCACCTTGACAGTACCATCTGGTAGTTTCAGTAACTGGAGGATACTGGAAACCGTACCAATGGAGTAAACATCACTGGGGCTGGGATCGTCCTCTGCCGCACTCTTTTGCGCGACCAGCAGGATCTGTTTGTCTTTTTCCATGGCCGATTCCAGGGCCTGGATCGATTTATCGCGCCCTACAAACAACGGAATGACCATGTGCGGATAGACCACGACATCTCGCAGCGGCAAGACGGGAATAGTTATCAGTTGCTCATCAATTACGTTGGACATAAATCGCTCTCTGTCTGTGGACTATAGAAGAGGATATGCGGTCAGGCACACCCCTTTTCAATTGCTACAGGTGAATTCCATATCACCTGCCATCCATGAGGGATTCGCCCGTCGACTTAGCGATCGTCAGAGGCTGCCAGCTGATCCGAACCCTCGTAGATGTACAACGGCTTGCCATCGGCTTCAATGACAGGCTCGTCGATAACGACTTTCTCGATGTTATTCATGGACGGCAAGTCGTACATGGTATCGAGTAATACGTGCTCCAGAATCGAGCGCAGACCGCGCGCACCGGTTTTACGCTCCATGGCCTTGCGTGCTACCGCACGTAAAGCATCCAGGCGAAACTCCAGTTCACAGCCTTCCATCTCGAACAGCTTCTGGTACTGCTTGGTCAGTGCATTCTTGGGTTCGGTAAGAATCTGAACCAAGGCATCTTCGTCGAGTTCGTTCAGCGTGGCGACCACCGGTAACCGGCCCACAAACTCGGGAATCAAACCGTACTTAATCAGGTCCTCCGGCTCGACCGTGTGCAAGACGTCACTGATACTCTTCTTGTCATCTTTGCTTTTCACTTCAGCGGAGAATCCGATACCGCCCCGCTCGGAACGATCACGGATAATCTTGTCCAGCCCCGCAAATGCACCACCACAGATAAACAGGATATTTGAGGTATCAACCTGCAGGAATTCCTGTTGCGGATGCTTGCGACCACCTTGCGGTGGGACCGAGGCAACCGTACCCTCGATCAGCTTGAGTAAAGCCTGTTGCACGCCTTCACCGGACACGTCACGGGTAATAGACGGGTTGTCGGATTTACGTGAAATCTTGTCGATCTCATCGATGTAGACGATCCCGGTCTGGGCCTTTTCCACATCGTAATCACACTTCTGCAACAGTTTCTGGATAATGTTTTCAACGTCCTCACCCACGTAACCGGCTTCGGTCAGGGTAGTCGCATCGGCAATGGTAAACGGCACGTTCAGCAAACGGGCCAGGGTCTCGGCGAGCAGTGTTTTACCACTCCCGGTCGGTCCGATAAGCAGGATATTGCTCTTGGCCAACTCGACCTCGTCCTTGCGCTGACCGGTCTCCAGACGTTTGTAGTGATTGTAGACAGCCACTGAAAGCACGCGCTTGGCACTGTTCTGGCCAATGACGTACTCATCGAGGATTCCGTTGATTTCATGCGGCGTTGGCAGTTTCTTGCCACCCGCCGAAGAGGCATGTTCCTGTACCTCTTCGCGAATGATGTCGTTGCAAAGCTCGACACACTCATCGCAAATAAATACAGAAGGGCCTGCAATCAGTTTGCGAACTTCATGTTGGCTTTTGCCACAGAAGGAACAGTACAGCAGTTTGCCGTTGTCGCCTGAGCTGTTCTTCTCGTCACTCATTGCCTGTCTACCTCTTCTTCACGGTGCTTTAGTACACCTTGCATCGAAATCATCCGTTTATCAAGCCCTTAATCGTAAGGTTTTGATCCGTGTTATTTAATATATTTTAGCTCAGCTTATCGTATAAGCCCCTGATATGTATCAACTCAATCCTTCGGAATCGCCCGTTTGTCCAGAACCTGGTCAATCAGCCCGTATTTGACGGATTGTTCAGCACTCATGAAAAAGTCACGATCCGTATCCTTGGAAATCTGCTCGAGTGGCTGGCCTGTATGTTTGGCAAGCAGCGCATTTAATCGTTCCCGCGTGCTCAGGATCTCCTTGGCATGAATCTCGATATCCGAAGCCTGGCCCTGAAAACCGCCCAGGGGCTGATGGATCATGGTGCGTGAGTGCGGCAGACAGTAACGCTTGCCCGTTGTGCCTGCCGTCAGCAATACGGCGCCCATACTGGCAGCCAGGCCAATACACATGGTGCTGACGTCCGGCTTGATAAACTGCATGGTGTCATAAATCGACATACCGGAGGTGACTGACCCGCCTGGTGAATTTATGTACACATGAATATCCTTGTCCGGATTCTCAGATTCCAGAAACAGCAGTTGCGCCACGATCAGGTTTGCCATGTGATCTTCAATCGGCCCGACGATAAAGATGACCCGTTCTTTCAACAAACGGGAATAAATGTCGTAGGCACGTTCGCCCCGTGAGGTTTGCTCCACCACCATCGGAACAAGCTGGTTATATATCGGGTTAGACCATTCCATGTTACTTCGTTTATCGGTCACGTCTCTGCTTCCTTTTAGGGGTTATCGTTTAGGTTTTTTACTCGACTAAGCCTGATCTTTTGGGTACATAACTTCATTAAAAGTCAGGGATTTTTCGTTGACTTTTGCTTGTCCCAAAATCCAGTCGACCACCTGGCTTTCGATGACCAGAGATTCCACTTCAGCCAGACGGCGCTTATCAGCATAGTACCATTTCACCACCTGATCGGCGTGTTCATAGGGTTCAGCAATGGCTTCCACTTTTGCCCGGACCGCCTTTTCGTCAGCCTTGATATCATTCTGCTTGACGATTTCAGACATGATCAGGCCGAGGCTGACACGGCGTTTTGCCTCAGTCTCAAACAGCCCGGGATCCAGGCGTGATTCCCCCTGTGACATACCCTGGCGCTCGAGATTGGCGGCCATTTGATCGGCCAGCGCATTCGATTCACTGGCTACCAGGGCCTGGGGCACGTCTACCGGATTGACTTCCAGCAGCTTGTCCATCACGGCCTTCTTTTGCAGGCTCTCCAGGCTATTCTCCAGTTCGCGCTCCATGTTCTGTTTTACCTCGGCACGCAGCTTGTCCAGGTCGCCATCCTCGACCCCCAGTTTCTTCGCCAACTCGGCATCAAGCGCCGGCAAGACCGGTTCTTCCACCTGTTTGACCTTCACTGCAAACTGGACAGGCTTTCCGGCCAGTTCTTTATTTTGATATTGCTCCGGAAAGGTCAAATCAAGGGTTTTCTCCTCGCCGTTGGACAGACCGATGAGTCCGTCTTCGAAACCGGCGATCAGACGGCCCTTGCCGATTTCCACGGCCATATCGGTGCCACTGCCACCTTCAAAGGCCACGCCATCCACTGTGCCGGTAAAATCGATAGTGACCTTGTCATCCGCCTTGGCTGGCCGCTCAGCGGGCTGCCAGGTCATGTGCTGTTTACGAATGGTTTCCAGCATGGCATCGACATCGCTGTCGCTGATTTCACATACCGGCTTGTCCAGGCTGACACTGGAGAAATCTGCCAGGGTGATTTCCGGGTACACCTCAAAGGTGGCTTTGTATTCCAGGCTTTTGCCGGCTTCCATGCTTACCGGCTCAAAGCTGGGGGCCCCTGCCGGCCTGAGTTTTTCCTGGGTGATGGCATCGTAGAAGCTGGATTGCATGACATCCTTGAGCACCTGGGAACGGACATCACGGCCATAGTGCTGTTCAACAACCTTCATGGGCACTTTGCCGGCCCGGAATCCCTTGATTTTGACGCGACGAGACAGGCTCTGCAGCTCCTTTTGCACCTTTTCGTCAATCTGTGCCGCCTCTACAGAAATGGTCAGGCAACGTTCCAGGGAACCTACGTTTTCAACAGACACTTGCATATTCAGACCTTTAATAATTTACCGTTAATGTCAAAAATTGGTGCGAAAGGAGAGACTCGAACTCTCACGGGGTTACCCACTGGAACCTAAATCCAGCGCGTCTACCAATTCCGCCACTTTCGCGAAATATACCGGTTTTGGCATCATAAAACAGGGGATTATACCGAGACTTAGTGGTGAGCGGTAACCTGCTTACAGCCGATTGGCAATACCCCACAAAACGTCGGAAAAGGACGAATTACCGCACGGAGTATTGAAATTGGGAAATGGTGGGCCATCAAGGACTCGAACCTTGGACCAAGAGATTAAGAGTCTCCTGCTCTACCAACTGAGCTAATGGCCCTGAAAATGGGGTGGCTGATGGGACTCGAACCCACGACGACTGGAATCACAATCCAGGGCTCTACCAACTGAGCTACAGCCACCATAAATCGTTATCTAAACCGCCCCCCGGTCGATTTGTCGAACCTCGCCAATTATATTTCGTAGCAGGTTCGAGTTGTACAATGTCCAAGCCTTGTGGCTATCACCACAGCTTGCGATTTTCTCAATTTCTGGCACGCCCGGCAGGACTCGAACCTGCTACCCTCGGCTTAGAAGGCCGATGCTCTATCCAGATGAGCTACGGGCGCATTCTTCTCTTAGGTCGAGTTTACCAAACTGCCAGGTAATCTGGTCGGGGTGGAGAGATTACTCGGCTCCGCCTCGCCCTCCGGTCGCTCCCGGCGTCCTGCCTCCCGCGACATTCATACATCCTGTACATCAGGCCATCCTCGCTTTGCTCGGATGTTCCACAAATCGCCGATTTGTGGTCGAACTGCCTATCGATCTCGTCGGGAGTTCGAATCTCTGTTACCCGTATAACATTAAATATTGGTCGGGGTGGAGAGATTCGAACTCCCGACATTCTGCTCCCAAAGCAGACGCGCTACCAGGCTGCGCTACACCCCGTCACAAGGCCGGCGATGATACGCGGCCACTGCCAGCAGGTCAATTGTTGGCCCAACATCTACTTGGCTAACAAGCATTTACCTGCGATCATTGCCTTTTTTTCAGCAACGGGATTCCATGAGCGCTCAAATCATTGATGGTAAGGCCATCGCCGCCGCGATCCGCGGGGAAATCAAAGCCGAAATCGACCGCCGTCGAGAAGCCAACCAGGCTTTGCCGGGGCTGGCTGTGGTCATGGTCGGCGAGGATCCGGCCTCTGCCGTGTACGTGCGGAACAAACGCAAGGCGTGTGAGGAGGTGGGTATCGCTTCCATTGCCTATGACCTGCCCGCCAGCACCAGCCAACAGGAGCTAGTCGACCTCATCGACAAGTTGAACGCGGATCCGAAAGTAAACGGTATCCTCGTGCAACTGCCGCTGCCGCCGCACATGGATGCCGAAACCATCATTGAACGCATTAAGCCCAAAAAAGACGTTGATGGCTTCCATCCCTATAACATCGGCCGCCTGGCCCTGCGCATGCCGGTCCTGCGTTCCTGCACCCCATTCGGTGTCATAACCCTGCTGGAACACACGGGCATCTCGACCCGCGGCATGGATACCCTGGTCGTGGGCGCGTCCAACCACGTTGGTCGGCCCATGGGACTTGAGCTGCTCCTGGCCGGTGCCACCGTCACGACCTGCCATCGTTTTACCCGGGATCTGGCCAGCCATGTGGCCAGGGCCGACCTGGTCGTGGCCGCAGTGGGCAAACCTGGCATCATCAAGGGCGAGTGGATCAAACCGGGTGCGGTGGTCGTGGATATCGGCATTAACCGGTTGCCTAGCGGCAAACTGGTGGGGGACATTGAGTTCGACAGCGCCAGTCAGCGTGCCGGCTGGATCACACCTGTGCCCGGTGGTGTTGGACCCATGACGGTGGCTACCCTGATGCAAAACACCCTGGAGGCCATGCGCCTGCAGACTACTGGGGCGTAAGATATTTACCTACTTTCCGGCGCATACCGCGAAAACAGGTTTTATAGATTGCTGAGTGCATCGCCGGCGCTCCCTCGGCAATTTCGTCTTCATCCAGGATGATCTCCACCTTTTTGCCCTGATACTCACCACGGCAGCCTTCGACGACGCGATAGCCGTCCGCGTCAAATGTCCTGAATGCATGCAGGCCGTCGTGGTAACCGTGAAAACTGATCAGCGTTTGCGAAGGTGCCCGGTAATAATTCGGCAAATACGCTGCGGTAAAATCCCGCGTCACGCGTCCCTGATCGTCACGGATGAAGACTTCAATAGTATGTAATTTATCGGGATGTTGTTTTTCCCAACGGATCCGGCTGATTAACTTGTGTGTCCTGGCAGAGTAATAAGAAACTTCCCGATAAAAAGCGGGCTGGCGCGCATAGCCCCCAACACGGGTCTTCTTCACTACCGGGACCTGACTGATTAATTTACGATGCAGACTCAAGATCTGGTCGGCAAAATGGCGCCAGGCAACCTCATGTTTATTCAGCGGTTTGCCTGCGTTCGCGGCAACGGCCGAAGCCGTCACCCCAATTCCTGTGAACAGGGCGAATAGCAGTATCCATCGACAAAAGGCCATGGCAGTCCTCCCAGGCTTGTGCCCGGTATAGCCTAACCAGTATCCCGGGGCCTGCGCAATTACTCGCGGCGCCAGGTCGTGCCCTGCGGACCGTCTTCCAGCACAATACCCTGTTGTTGCAGGCTATCCCGGATTTCATCGGCACGCTGAAAGTTACGCGCCGCGCGAGCCTGCTTGCGCTCCAGGATCAACCCCTCGATTTCCGCGGCCGACAGCCCGTCGCCACCACCTGCCTGCAAGAATACATCCGGTGAACGCTCTAACAGGCCCAACAGGCCACCCAGGCTCACCAGCTCGCCAGCCAGCTCTGCGGCACGCACCGGTTCGCTATTGCGGACTCGATTGATTTCATGCGCGAGGTCAAACAGTACCGCCTGTGCTTCGGGCGTCGCCAGGTCGTTATCCATCGCCTTGATAAAACGCGTGCGATAGGGGTTATCCGTCGGTGCCGGTATTGCCTCGATACCGCGCAGTGCAGTATATAAGGTCGTTAACGCGCTCTTGGCATTTTCCAGGTGCTGATCTGAATAATTGAGCGGACTGCGATAATGGCTGGTTAAAATAAAATAACGCAGCACTTCAGGGTCATAGCGCTTGAGTACTTCACGGATAGTAAAAAAGTTACCGAGTGACTTTGACATTTTTTCGTCATCGACCCGGACGAAACCGTTGTGCATCCAGACATTGGCAAACTGATCGTCCGTGGCGGCACAACTTTGCGCAATTTCGTTCTCGTGATGGGGAAACTGCAGGTCCATCCCCCCGCCGTGAATATCGAAATGCGTGCCCAGGCAATGGGTCGACATCGCCGAACATTCGATATGCCAGCCGGGACGCCCGGCGCCCCAGGGGGAATCCCATTGCGGTTCGCCCGGCTTGGCGGCCTTCCACAGCACAAAATCCAGTGGGTCATCCTTGGCTTCATCGATTTCGACCCGGGCACCGGCACGCAGGTCTTCCAGCTGCCGACCGGAGAGCCGTCCATAAGCTTCAAACTTGCTGACATCGTAATAGACGTCACCGTTGCTGGCAGCATAGGCAAAGCCCTTGTCCACCAGTGCCTGTATCATGCTGATAATCTGTTCCATGTAGACCGTCGCGCGCGGTTCTTCGTTCGGCGGCAAAACGCCGATAGCAGCCGCGTCTTCGTGCATGGCCGTGATAAAGCGATCGGTCAGAACCTGAATGGTTTCCTGGTTTTCATTGGCGCGGGCGATAATTTTGTCATCGATATCGGTGATATTCCGAATGTAAGTGACATGCTCGCGGCCATAGACACTGCAAAGGTAGCGATAGAGTACATCGAAGACCACCAGCACCCGGGCATGGCCAATATGGCAGTAGTCATACACCGTCATCCCGCAAACGTACATACGGACATTAAGCGGGTCGATAGGTACAAACGGCGATTGGCTTCGGGTCAGGCTATTATAGATTTCCAGCATAGGGGCAGAATTATGGTTTATATCAGGCGCGATAGAGTAACGGAAATCGGCGATCTGCACAAAACCGGCAAATACGCGTTACAATACGCGCCCCTAAAGCCTGTTGACATGGAGTTCCATAATGCATAATAACCTGCGCACCCCTTTTCTGTTCCTGGTAAGCCTGCTGCTGTGTGTCAGCCTCACCAGCCGTGCCAGTAGCCCCACCAACCCCGCTCCAGCCTCCCCCACCGCGAAAGCCATGAGCAACCCCAAGGTGGATATCCATACAAATCTCGGCGATATTGTCGTGGAATTATTTCCTGGCAAAGCGCCCAAGACCGTGGCCAATTTCCTGAGTTATGTCGACGCTGGCTTTTACAGCAACACCCTGTTTCACCGCGTCATTCCGGGTTTTATGATCCAGGGTGGTGGCTTTACCCCCCAGTTCGAACTCAAAAAAACCAATGCACCAATTACTAATGAAGCCGACAACGGCCTCGCCAATAAACGTGGCACGATCGCCATGGCCCGTACTGTTGACCCCCAGTCCGCCACATCGCAATTTTTTATTAATGTCGCTGACAATCCTCACCTTGACTTCAAAAACAAAACGCCAAGGGGCTGGGGTTACTGTGTCTTCGGCAAGGTTATCAAGGGCATGGATGTCGTAGATAATATTGCCGCCCAGGCCACCGGCCCCGGTGGACCATTCCAGCGCGACGTGCCCAAATCACCGGTGATCATTCTCAGCATGACCCGCGTAAAACCCGCAGCAGCCAACAGCAATATACAGAACGAAGGAAAATGAACATGATCCGCATGACAACCAACAAGGGTGTGATAGAACTGGAGCTGAACGAGCAGAAAGCTCCCGAAACCGCCAAGAATTTCATCGAATACGTTAATGCCGGTTTCTATGACGGCACCATCTTTCATCGCGTCATCGATGGCTTCATGATCCAGGGCGGCGGGCTGGAACCTGGCATGAAGGAAAAAAGCACGCGTGCCCCGATAAAAAATGAAGCCGACAATGGCCTGGCAAACGAACGTGGCACGATCGCCATGGCCCGCACAAATGATCCGCATTCAGCCACGGCGCAGTTCTTTATTAACGTCGTCGATAATGCCTTCCTCAATCACCGTTCCGCCACCACCGACGGCTGGGGCTATTGTGTATTTGGTCGCGTCACCAATGGCATGGACGTAGTCGATGCCATCAAGGGTGTCTCGACGACAAACAAGGGATATTTCCAGGACGTACCGGCAGAAGATGTCATTATCGAAAAAGTTGAAGTCGCTGAATAACGTCTGAATAACGATGCCAACCCTGTTTATCTCCGACCTGCATCTGAGTCAGGAACGGCCGGCTATCACGACATTGTTTTTGCGCTTCATGCGGGAAGTCGCCCCTCATGCCGAAGCCCTGTACATCCTTGGCGATCTGTTTGAAGCCTGGCTCGGCGATGACATGGTCTTGCCGGAATACCAACAGGCTATCTCCGCCATCAAGTCTGTCGCCGACCAGGGTGTGCCGGTTTACATCATGTACGGCAATCGCGACTTCTTGATGCGTGAGCAATTCGAACAAATGAGCGGTGCCAGCCTGATTCATGAACCGTACATCATCCAGCTCAACGGTCAGCCGACCCTGTTGCTGCACGGTGATACCCTGTGTACCGATGATGTCGACTATCAGCAGTTTCGGCTTATGGTGCGCGATGCCCGGTGGCAGGAGCAGCTTCTGGCTAAAACACCCGAACAACGTCTGGCACTGGCTCACGAATACCGCAACATGAGTAAAACCGAAATGACTAAAAAAGATGAAGCCATCATGGACGTCAACCCGCAGGCTGTGCTGGAAACCATGCGCAAACTGAACGTTCATCAGCTGATTCACGGCCACACACATCGTCCGGCCATTCACCAGTTCGAACTCGATGGCGCGCCCGCACAGCGCATCGTCCTCGGCGACTGGTACACGCACGGCAGTTACCTGCAGTGCGACGGCCAGCAGTGCCGGCTACTGGAGTACCACTAGGAATCCTGGTTGTCTGTTATTTTTTCTTTGTTTTGGGCGGACTGAGGATTTTGCGATTATCCAGGTCAACCAGTCCATCACGGATCTGCTGTACTGAATAGGTAAAATAACCACTGGGGATTTCAAACAGTTTGGGATCAGGCTGATAGTGTTGCTTGTAATCCACCAGCATACGGGAATAGCCCTTGCGCCAGAGCTGTATGGGAAAGCCATGCTCGAGGGATTGGGTCGGCGCATAAGTACTCCTTGCCAGCTCGCACGGGTCCTGCATGTCCGCCGGCATATTATTCACAGTCACCATGCTGTCGCTGGCCAGCATCTCATGATATTCCTTCAACGCTTTCACTGCATGCGGCATCATACCTTTGATGGCAATAACGTCGTAGCATAGCTTCTTGTTGGTGTATTGCTGAAAGTGCCTGGCCGTCTTGCCCATTACCTTGGGTGCATCTTTCATCTCCCCCAGGTCTTTCATACTGTATTGCAGTTTGATGGGCGGTTTTACCTTCAGGGATTTTGGCCTGATAATCAGGACCGTGTGTTGCTCCAGATCGACCGAACGCGCGATGCGTGATTTCCTGTCGAACAAGGTATAACTTTTCGATCCCGCGCCATCATCCAGCCTGACAACAGCTGGTGTAACAATAATCCGGGTCTGGTAGGGCTTCAGTCCCTTTTCATTATTCAGGAATATCAAAAGTTGGTTGTTCGGAGGATTTTGCTGACAGGCAGATAGTGCCGCCGCCAGCACGAGCAGGGGAAAACTTTTTAATAACGACATCATACTTATCCTACACTTTCAAGATACGCCAGTTCTTCATCACTGAAACCTGCGCGCTTTCGCATTTGCATATCATACGGGCCTTTTACCGGTCCCTTGAGATATTGGGTTAATAATTGTTTAAACGTGGCAAACGGGTCAAGCCCGCGCAGTGCACACGCATGTCGAAACCAGCGCGTGCCAATTTCCACATGCCCGACTTCGTCACGTTGGATAATCCGCAGTATATCGACTGCCGCCTCATCGCCCGCCGCACTCAGCTTGTTGATAATCGATGGCGTCACATCCAGTCCACGGGCCTCCATCACCCTGGGGACCAGTGCCATTCGCACCATCACATCGTGATCGGTTTCAAGTGCCATCTCCCACAAGCCATTATGTGCCGGAAAGTCACCATAAGCGTAACCCTGTGACGCCAGGTGCTGCGCCAGCAAACTAAAATGATATGCCTCTTCGCGCGCAACCTGTAACCAGTCGGTATAAAAGGCCGATGGCATGTCGCGAAAGCGATATGCCGCATCCAGTGCGAGATTAATGGCATTAAACTCAATATGGCACAGCGCATGGATCAGGGCGGCCCGGCCTGCCAACGTGTGGGCACTGCGACGGGCCAGGGCCCGCGGCGCCACCAGTTCCGGTTTAAGTGGACGCCCTGCCTGCTCAATGGTTCGAGCCGGTATGCTGTTTTCCAGGGTGAGCTGTCCGCGCGACCATGCGGCATGGACAGCATTAGTCATTGTGACTTTACGCGCCGGCTCAGGTTCCAGTAAACAGGTTTCAACCTGTTCAAACAGGCTGGAATCGCGTGCTTGCGCTGCTTTTTGCTCTGACATCGGCCTATTGTAACAAGCGATCCCGGCCCGGTTCAGGTTTTCAGTCCAATTACCAGATCCATAACATTGGTTCCGGTCGGGCCAGTGTCGACCAGGTCGCCACTGGCCGCCAGGAACCGTCCGGCATCGGCATCACGCAAAGCCTGCTCCGGCTCAGCCGCACCGGCATCACGGGCACGTTCCAGGGTTTGACCATCCACCAGGGCGCCAGCGACATCCCCCGGGCCATCTGTACCATCGGAACCCAGCGCCAGTAAGCTAATGCCGTGCTGTCCCGCCAGCTGACGGGCAGCCGCCAACGCCAGCTGCTGACAACGTCCCCCCTGCCCTGGCTGTGCCGGTAAATTCACCAGGGTCTCCCCGCCCCACAGATAGATGCCGGGTGGTCCGGCAAGCAAATCGTCCGCGATTGCCTGTCCCTGTGCCACCGCATCTCCATCGATAAATGCATTACATTGGACCTTGTAGCCCAGTTCACCGGCTACGCGAGCGGCCGCAACCCGCAGCTGGGTGTTGCTGGCAATAATAAAGCTGCGAATGTGGGCAAAGCAGGGATCGGTCGCCGCCGGCGCAGCCGGGACAGGTTGTTGCAGTCGTGTTAGCCAGTCTGGCAAACCATCCGGTAGTGGTGTCTTCTTCGACCTCGCGACCAGCAAGCCGGAACCTATCACGGCGGGATCGTCACCTGGCACATCGGAAATCAACAGTTGCAACACCTGGTGTCCTCCCAGCATACGGGCCAGCCGACCGGCCTTGATCAACGAGATGGATTGGCGCAATGCGTTCATTACCTCAATGGGCCAGCCCTGGGCCAGTAACCACACGTTAAAATCGTGCAGTTGTTGCGGCTCAACATCAGTGGGGAGCACCTCGACCAGTGCGGATGCCCCACCGGAGATCAGAAACAATACGTCGCTGGCAGGCGGTAGCTGTTGGATGAACTGCAGTAACTGTGCACCGGCGGCAAGACTGCGCGCATCGGGATAAGGATGCGCACTTTCGATCTGGGTTATACTGGCCGCTGATGCACTGAAATCTTCTGTATGTCCGCGCTTGGTAATAACCAGGCCGGCATCCAGTTGATCGGCCGCCTCATCCAGTACCCCCTGCATCATGCTGGCCGCCGCCTTGCCAATGGCAATCGCCCTCACTGTTGATGTTGTTAATGGCTGTTGTCGCAAAAAGGCTGACACGGCGCGCCGGCCGTTGACCGCAGCCAATGCCCGTGTATAAATTTTTAACAAAATTGCCCGACTGCCAGACTGATAGTGTGAATTCATAGAGTTAATTAAATTTTTGGACTGACTCCAGACCTGATAACCATTTCAATAAAACGTGCTTTGGTTGACGTTTACCGGGAAGTTTGCTTAAGTGAATTTACCTTTGATAGTTACCGCCCCCATTGACTCAGTGATGCAAGGAGGTATACATGCGCCTTCCCAAACTGATCTACGAAGTTTATCCGATCCTTTATATCCTGATCGGGTTCACCACAATCATCTTCTCGCATTCGCTTATTGCTTATGCCAGTGGTCTCATGCTTGCACTTAGCAGCACCATTATCCTGTTTTTACGCCGCAATTATCGCACCATGCGCCAGCATCTCGAACCCTGCGAAACGATTTAATTAAACCTTTTATTCACAGCAGCCAGATTCCCGGGTTATAGTCCTTATCCGGGAGTCTGCCATGAATAAAATCACCCAACCGGTTATCGCCGTCGGCGCGGTTGTCTTTCATAACGATCGTATTTTGCTGGTAAAACGCAACCAACCTCCAAGCCAGGGGCAATGGGCCATCCCGGGCGGCAAGGTTAAGCTGGGTGAAACCCTGCGTGCCGCTGCCGAGCGCGAAATACGCGAGGAAACCGGTATCACTATCCAGGCCGGTGAGCCGGTTTATAGCTTTGAGATCATCGAACCCGATGTCGAAGGGGGTATCACATTCCACTATGTTGTCATCGATCTGGTGGCTGAATATATTGACGGAGAACCCGTGGCCGCAGACGACGCCAGTCATGCCGCCTGGATTGATCGAAAATCGTTTACCTCCCTGCCAGTTAACAGCACGACCCGAACATTATTGCAGCAGCAATTTCATTTCCCAAAGCCAGCGATTCCAGCATAACACCTGCATGTTATAGTCCTGTTTACAGCAGAGATAATCCCCGCTCCAGGTCTGCCTTGATGTCAGCCATGGCCTCCATACCAACAGCAACACGCAACAAACCGTCCGTGATCCCGGCGTCCAGTCTTTCGCTCTCACTTAATCGTCCGTGCGTCGTGGTCGCCGGATGGGTAATCGTGGTTTTGGTATCCCCCAGGTTGGCGGTAATCGACAACATCCGGGTATTATCGACAATCCGCCAGGCCGCCTGCTTGCCTCCTTCCACTTCAAACGCAAGGACACCGCCAAATGCCGACTGCTGTTTACGCGCGAGCAGGTGTTGAGGATGATTCGGCAGGCCCGGGTAATGCACCCGCTTGACCTTGGGATGATCATGTAAATGCACGGCCAGCTCCAGTGCCCGGGCACTGTGATGTTGCATCCGCAATGACAGGGTTTCCAGGCCCGCAAGGAACAGCCAGGCATTGAACGCGCTCATGGTCGGACCGGCGGTACGCAAAAAACCATAGACCTCTTCACCCACCCGTTTCTTATCACCGACCACCGCCCCCCCAACGGCACGGCCCTGGCCATCGATATACTTGGTCGCAGAGTGGATGACAATATCTGCACCGTATTCCAGTGGTCGTTGCAAGGCAGGGGTGCAAAAGCAGTTATCCACCACCAGCAGGCAACCTTTGCTATGTGCCAGTTCGGCCAGTGCAGCGATATCCGCGACTTCCGTCATCGGATTGGATGGGGTCTCCAGAAACAATAACTTTGTATTGGGTTTGATGGCCGCGTCCCAGGCGGTCAGGTCAGTCAACGGGACAAACGTCGTTTCAATCCCGAACTTGGCCAGGTATTTATTGAACAACACCACACTGGTGCCGAATATGCTGCGTGACGACACTACATGATCGCCATTTTGTAACAACGCGATACAGGTGCTCAGGATCGCCGACATGCCGGACGCAGTCGCGACACAGGATTCTGCTCCTTCCAGCGCAGCCAGTCGTTGTTCGAAAGTGCGGACCGTTGGATTGGTAAAACGTGAATAAATATTACCGGGCTGTTCGCCCTTGAAACGCGCCTCGGCCTCGGCGGCACTGCCGAACACATAACTCGACGTCATGAATATCGGCACCGAATTTTCATTTTCATTGGTGCGCACCTGTCCGGCTCGCACTCCCAGTGTTTCCAGTTCCCAGTCTTGATCACTCAGTCAACGGAAAAACTGGCTAGGCGCCATTGTAGACTTCCACCACCTCTGCATCGCCGCTTTGTACATCCTTGCTACGGGCCTTATCGTTGCGTAGATTTTCAAGATGTTTCAGATAAGTCTCCGTCACATCACCTGTAACATAGTCACCATTGAATACCGAGGTATCAAATCGATCGATATGCTGCTTTGACTTTCTGCGTACCGCCTCAACCAAATCCTCGAGGTCCTGATAGATCAGCCAGTCCGCGCCGATCTTTTCTGCGATTTGTGCCTCATCCCGTCCATGACCGATCAATTCACCGGCAGAGGGCATATCAATGCCATATACATTCGGAAATCGTACCGGTGGCGCAGCCGAGGCAAAATAAACCTTTTTGGCACCGGCGTCACGCGCCATCTGAATAATCTGTTGCGAGGTCGTGCCACGTACGATGGAATCGTCGACCAGCAGCACATTCTTGTCCTTGAACTCCAGGTGAATGGCGTTCAACTTCTGCCGCACGGACTTCTTGCGCTGCTTTTGCCCGGGCATGATGAACGTCCGTCCAATATAGCGATTCTTGATAAAGCCTTCGCTATAACGGATGCCCAGATGATAGGCCAGTGATAAGGCCGAGGTCCGACTGGTATCCGGGATCGGCAAAACGACATCGATGTCATGCCGGGGATAAACACGCTGGATTTTACGTGCCAGAAACTCGCCCATGCGCAAACGTGCCTTGTATACCGAAATACCGTCTATCAGGGAGTCAGGCCGGGCAAAATAAACATGCTCAAAAATACAGGGTGAACGCATTGTCTCCACGGCACACTGCTTGGCATACATGTTTCCCTGTGTGTCAAAAAACACAGCTTCACCCGGCTCTACGTCGCGGATAAGTTCATACCCCAGCACGTCAATCGCAACGCTTTCCGAAGCGGCCATGTATTCGGTTTTCCCGTTGACCACACGCTTACCAATTACCAGCGGTCGAATCGCATAGGGATCGCGAAATACCAACAGCCCCCGTCCGACGATCATAGCGACAACGGCATAGGCGCCGCGACAACGTCGATGCACTCCGCCGACTGCCGTAAAAATATCTTCCGGTTCAATCTTAACCTTACCACGAGATGTCATCTGCAATTCATGTGCAAGAATATTCAGCAACACTTCAGAATCTGAATTGGTATTAATATGGCGCTGGTCAGTTTCGAACAATTCGCGTTTGAGTTGTTCGGTATTTGTCAGGTTGCCATTGTGCGCCAGGGCAATACCAAATGGAGAGTTGACATAAAACGGTTGTGATTCAGCGGAGGAAAAACAGCCGGCAGTCGGGTAACGGGTGTGCCCAATACCCATATTGCCCTGCAGGCGTAACATGTGCCGGGTGTGGAACACATCGCGGACCAGGCCATTGCTTTTACGCAGGTAGATCCGGTTTTCATCACAAGTCATGATGCCCGCAGCATCCTGGCCGCGATGCTGTAAAACCGTCAGGCCATCATAAAGGGCCTGGTTCACAGGACTGTTAGAAACAATTCCGATGACTCCACACATAATTACCTCACGCCCGTTAAAAAACTAAAACACAAAATTCTTTGCCACGTCAGCAGGCAGAAAGCCCGTCAACCAGATAGCAATCGCCTGAAAATTGACTAGCAGATACGAATGATGCCATAGCTCGGTTTTCGGCAAGCGGGTCAAACCCGCCACGGCTACCAGCGCAGAGACCAGCACAATGCCTCGTAAAAAACCGAATAACATGCCAACGACACGATCGGCTCCCGACAGTCCCGTGCGCTGCACAACCTTGCCCGCAAAGAAGTTCACTACCGTAAACATAACCATCGAAAGTGTAAACAGGGTAAAAAACGCGACAATCAGTCTCAGGTTCAGGTTACTGATCGATCCGTTTAAAAATGTCGAAAAACTGCCATGCAGACGCCAGGCGATTAAAAATGAGACAATCCAGCCGGTTAGCGACAGGGCTTCACGCACGAATCCCCGGATAAAACTGATAAAACAGGAAATAAAAATTATCCCGATAATAACAAAGTCGATCCAGGTCATGAAAGATAACACCAGCCGGTTGTGTATTTGTCAGGAAAGGCGCGGATCTTAACAGACCTCAAGAAACAACTATACCCGCCCGTGTTCATGGGTGCGACATAACCAGGGCACCCTTCAGCTTGAGTTCGCGGGTACGCAGGCGATCCCGCAGTTTCAGTGCCTTGTTGCGATCAGTAAAGCTCGCCACCTGCACCACCCAGGCATGCGTGTTGGCCGGCATATGCACTGACGCCTTGTCGGACTTGTTCTGCTGCTTGACTGGAGCAGTATTTGCCGGGGCCGGAGCCGGTTTCTCCGGCGGTGCCGATGCCGCGGGCAAGCTCGGGGTGTGCTTGTCCACCAGCGTCTTGGTCTCAGCAGGTTGCGCCGGCACGGCGGGTGGACCTGGCATGGGCTGTTGCGAGAGTTGTGACAATTCCTGCGGTTTCGGCGGGATATTGCTGCCGGTTATGCCCGTGTCGCCATTATCACGGTTAAGAATCATGGGAATGAAAATCACACCCAGTGCAACCAGCACAATGGCGCCAACGATGCGTTGCTTGAGTTGTTCCCTGTTCACTTGACTGTAGTTACCCGTTCAATCATGCAATTGCACATTATAGGCCGTGTGGACAGGTCTGGGCCACAGTATAAAATGAGCCATATACCAGCACTGTATCGCCCGGGCAGGCTTCGTCAACTGCCTGTGTATAGGCCTGCTGCACATCAGTGTATGTCGAAACAGATGCAGCGACACAGCTTTTGGACAAGGCACCGGTCATGCTGGCCAGGTCTGCGCCTCTGCCGACATCCTGTAGTGGCGCAATATGCCAGTGCCTGACAAGCTCACACAACGGTACAACCAGGCCGGCAATATCCTTGTCCGCCAGTGCGGAAAACACCGCATGCACCGCCCCGCCGAACTGAGCCTGGCGTAACGTAGCTGCCAGTTGTGAGGCCGCAGCAGGGTTGTGTGCAACATCAAATACCTGTCTGATTGATCCCGACATCAACTGGAAACGACCGGACAGGCGCACGGACAGCAGGCCCGAGCGCAAGTGCGCCTGTGACACCGGCAGACGCGTCTGCAGGCTATCGATAGCCATGATTGCGGCCGCCGCGTTGCGTAATTGGTGTACACCACTGAGTGCTGGTATAGGCAGCCCCACCCGATGCTGCTCACCCGCATGCCATGACCAGCCTGGCCCATCAGCATGGAAATCAAAATCCCTGCCCAGACACAATAAACGGCTTTGGATCGAGGTGGCATAGTCCACTAAAGTAGCTGGTGGTACCGGGTCAGCAACGATACCGATGTGATTGGCACGCAGGATCCCCGCCTTTTCACGTGCAATAGCCGCGCGATCATTCCCTAACCACTGAGTGTGATCGAGATCGATGGAAGTGATAATAGCAACATCAGCGTCGATGATATTGACGGCATCCAGGCGCCCGCCCAGTCCCACTTCCAGGATAATGACATCCAGCGCATGTTGCTGAAAAATCGCCAGCGCCGCCAGGGTACCAAATTCAAAATAGGTCAGGCTGGTCTGTTCACGCGCACGATCAACCTGTTCAAAGGCTTCGCATAAGTCCGCATCCGTGACCGGTTCGCCGTCAATACGAATGCGTTCGTTATAACGCCATATGTGCGGCGAGGTGTAACTGCCGACGCGGTAACCGGCCTCGCGATATATCGATTCGAGCATGGCCACACAGGACCCCTTGCCATTGGTGCCGCCCACGATAATCACCGGGCAGGCAAAGGCATTGTCTTGTAGGCGTTGCCACACTGCACGTACCCGCTCCAGTTCAAGCACCATGGACTTGGGATGGAGCTGCTCCTGCCAGTGCAGCCAGTCAGAAAGGGTCTGAAAACGCATTACGCGTCAGATGCTGAAATGTTTATCAGGCGGCAGGTTTGTGCTGCATGATCGACAAAAGACGTACTATGCGATCACGCAGGTCGCGGCGATCAACCACCATGTCCAGCGCACCGTGCTCAAGCAGGAATTCGCTACGCTGGAAACCATCGGGCAGGGTTTCACGCACCGTTTGTTCGATAACACGCGGACCGGCAAAACCAATCAGCGCATTGGGTTCGCCAATGAGTACATCACCGAGCATGGCGAAACTGGCGGAAACACCCCCCATGGTGGGATCGGTCATCACGGAGATGAAAGGAATACCACGCTGACTCAGCCGGGTCAGGGCCGCACTGGTCTTGGCCATCTGCATTAGTGAAAACAACGCTTCCTGCATGCGGGCACCACCACTGGCCGCAAAACAGACGAACGGGATGTTTTCCTGAACACAAACATCGACTGCGCGGACAAAACGTTCACCCACCACCGAGCCCATGGAACCACCCATGAATTTGAACTCAAAGGCAGCCGCCACCAGCGGCAGGCCTTTAACCGTACCTTTCATGACTACCAGGGCATCGCTCTCGCCAGTCGCTTTCTGGGCCTGAAGCAGACGATCACGGTATTTTTTCAGGTCACGAAATTTGAGCGCATCCACTGGTTTAAGGTTCGCGGCAATCTCCGTGCGATCATCTGTGTCGAGAAAATAATCCAGACGTTGACGGGCATTGATCCGCATATGGTGGTCACACTTGGGGCAGACATCCTGGTTGCGTTCAAGATCGGCACGGTACAGAACCGCACCGCAGGTGTTGCATTTGCTCCAGAGTCCCTCCGGCACACTCTTGCGAGCCGTGCCCTCAGTCCGAATTCGAGTAGGTAATAATTTGGTAAACCAGTTCATAAAGTTATTGTATGCAATCCTTGTTAACTCTGCACCTTTGCCGCCGTTCGCAGCAAATCCCCGTCCATTGCCTCACGCATCTCGCCAATCAAACCGGATACTGCGCTCCGGGTTTTATCCAGTGACGGCATATTGGTCTCAACCAGCCGCACCAGGGCACTGCCCACCACCACTGCATCGGCCACTGCCGCAATGGTTTTAGCGGAATCGCCATCTTTGATGCCAAAGCCCACCCCGACAGGCAAGGCCGTCATTGATTTAATTTTGGCCACCCGTTCCTGCACGGCGGCCGTGTCGAGATGACCGGCACCCGTGACGCCCTTGAGGGAGACGTAATAGACAAAACCACTGGAAGACCTGGCGATTGCCGCCATTCTGGCCTCGGTGGTGGTCGGTGCCACCAGGAAGACCACATCCAGGCCTTTGGGCCGGGCATATTTCAGCAAATCCTCAGCCTCTTCCGGCGGCAGATCTACTAATAGCACACCATCGATGCCGGCAGCGCTGGCCCTGTTCACAAAGTTCTCGTACCCATGACTTCCACCGGGTTGAGATACCCCATTAATAATACAGGTGTTGTAGTGTCTTCTCTCCGGAATGCCGCCACCATGTCGATGACATGATGCAGTCCGAGGTGATGCTCCAGGGCGCGTTCCATGGCGTGCTGGATAACCGGGCCCTCCGCCATGGGATCGGAAAAGGGGACGCCCAGTTCCAGGATATCAGCCCCGGCCTTCACCATGGCGTGCATCAGCGGCACGGTGAAATCCGGATTGGGATCACCGGCCGTCAGGTAGGGAATCAGGGCTTTACGCCCCGCCTGTTTCAATGCAGCAAAACGGTCCTGGATGCGGCTCATATCTGGATGCCCTCACGTGCCGCCACGGTGTGAATATCCTTGTCACCCCGACCGGACAAATTCACCACCAGGATTTGCTCCCGGCTCATACTGGGTGCCAGTTTGTGGGCGTAGGCGATGGCGTGGCTGGATTCCAGCGCCGGCATGATGCCTTCGGTGCGGGTCAACATATGAAAGGCGGCTAACGCCTCGTCGTCCGTGACCGAGACGTATTTTGCCCGACCGCTGTCCTTTAACCAGGCATGTTCCGGGCCCACACCCGGGTAATCCAGCCCGGCTGAGATGGAATGGGTTGGAATGATCTGGCCATCCTGGTCTTCCATGAGATAAGTTCGGTTGCCGTGTAACACCCCGGGCTTGCCGGCACACAGGGGCGCGGCATGTTCGCCTGAGCCCAGGCCGTGACCGGCCGCCTCTACGCCAATCATCTCGACCTGCTCATCATCGATAAAGGGATAGAACAGCCCAATCGCGTTTGATCCACCGCCGACACAGGCCACCAGCGCATCCGGTAGACGTCCCGCCTGGGCCAGGATCTGTTCTCTGGCCTCGCGCCCGATCACGGCCTGGAAATCACGCACCATGGCAGGATAGGGATGGGGCCCGGCTACTGTCCCGATAATATAAAAGGTGTTATCGACGTTGGTGACCCAGTCCCGCATGGCCTCGTTGAGGGCATCCTTGAGTGTCCGGGAACCGGAGGTCACTGGCACCACCTCGGCACCGAGCAATTTCATGCGAAAGACATTAATCGCCTGCCGCTGAATATCTTCGGCCCCCATATACACCACGCACTCCATACCCAGGCGCGCAGCCACCGTGGCACTGGCGACCCCGTGCTGCCCGGCACCGGTTTCGGCGATCACCCGGGTCTTGCCCATGCGTTGTGCCAGCAAGGCCTGCCCTACCGTGTTGTTTACCTTGTGGGCACCGGTATGGTTGAGATCTTCACGCTTGAGATAAATCTGGGCCCCACCCAGCTCCTCGCTCCAGCGTTTGGCGTGATACAACGGTGAAGGACGTCCCACGTACTGACGTAATTCTTCATCGATTTGCTGTAAAAATGCGGGATCGGCCATGGCCTGCTCGTACGCCGCCGTCAGTTCCTCCAGCGGCGCCATCAGGGTCTCGGCCACAAAACGACCGCCATAGGGGCCAAAATGCCCATGGCTATCCGGCAACGCGTATGGGCTTGCCGGGTTAGTTGGTTTTGCCTGCGCCAATGCTGTTTACCTCTGCAATAAATTGTTCGATTTTAACCTGATCCTTGATGCCTTTGCCCTGCTCGACACCGCCACTGACGTCCACGGCATAAGGCTGCACCTGGCGTATTGCCTCCGCGACATTGTCCGGAGTCAGTCCCCCGGCCAGGATCACAGGCTTTGGCACGTCAGGCGGAATCCGGCTCCAATCGAAATGCTGGCCGGTCCCGCCAGGAATATCCGGGACATAGGCATCGAGCAAAATGGCCCGGGCCGCGCTGTAGGTTTGCGCCTGTTGCAGGATATCCGTGTCTTCGCTGACGCGGATGGCCTTGATGTAAGGACGTCCGAATTGCTCACAAAAGGCCGCTGATTCCTCGCCGTGGAACTGCAGACAATCCAGCGGGACTTGGGCCAGGACGTCCTCCACCTCTTCTGCATGTGGATTGACGAACAGGCCCACGCTGGTCACAAATGCCGGCAATTGACGTGAAATCTGTCCGGCCTGTTCCACGCTGACGGCACGGGGACTGACCGCGTAAAACACCAGCCCAATAGCATCGGCACCACAGGCACATGCCGCCCTGGCATCCTGGTCCCGCGTGATACCGCATATCTTGACGCGTGTTCTCATGGCTCCAGTCATGACATAAAGGACCGAGAGATTACCAGACCCCTGCCGGGGGTAAAAGTGCGGGGATGGAAAAGTGCTCGGGATAATAGGCGGTGACGAAGTAAAGGCCGTGCGGGCTTGCCGTGACCCCGCCCTGGGTCCGATCACGTAACGCCAGTACCGCCCTGGCCCATGCCGGTTCGGCCTCGCCCGCCCCGATTTTTATCAGTACGCCCGCAATATTTCGCACCATATGATGCAGGAAGCCGTTAGCCTCCAGGTCCAGCAACACCAGCTCTCCCTGGCGCGTCACGTCGAGCCGATACAGGGTGCGCAACGGACTTTTCGCCTGGCAGGCCAGGGCCCGATATGAAGAAAAATCGTGTTCGCCCACTAGGTCTTTTGCAGCCTCCTGCATCAGTGAGATCGTCAGGGGGCGATATTCCCAGCTGACCCGCCCAGACAAAATGGCCGGCCGTACAGGGCGATTGAATATCACATAACGGTATTGTCGACGCACCGCGCTATAGCGCGCATGAAAATCCGGGGAAACGGACCTTGCCCATAAAACCGAGATATCATCTGGCAGATTGGCGTTTCCCCCCAACACCCAGGCATGTAACTCACGCGTCGCGTCGGTATCAAAATGCACGACCTGACCCAGGGCATGGACCCCCGTATCGGTTCGCCCGGCACAACTGACCCGCACAGGGTGGTTAGCCACTTTTGACAGCGCCCGCTCGACCTTTTCCTGTACCGAGGGGCTGTGGTCCTGAAACTGCCAGCCACAATAGTGCGATCCGTCGTATTCAATACCGAGGGCAATACGTTGGGTCATGAGCCTAGAGATAATATGTGGTGTACAAACGCAGCGCTGTCATCAAAGCCAGCAGCAGAATCAATAAAAACCATTGCGCAGTTGTCGGTGCGCTGGTTTCCAGGGTCAGCTGTGTCTGTGTCGGTTTTCTCTCCGCCTGGATGAAAACCTCGTGCACTAACGCGGCAATCCGCTCGGGGATCTCGCGCCACGATGACAGTCTGAAACCACCGCTTGCACGTGAAGCCCAGCGCGTCTGTAATTCGTGAATTTTTTCCAGGGTAAGGGCGATGCGTATGCTCAGCCGATTGGCAGGGACGCCAACAAAACGCAAAGGCTGCAACAGCCAGAACAAGGCCCCTTGTAATCGCGTCGCCGGCGTGGTGTGAATCAGCAAAGCGAAAAACAACAATACCGTCAGTAATGCGAGGCAGCGCGTCAGCCCGAGTATTAACCCGCCCAGACTCAGGTCCAGTGGGCCGAGCACCAGGGTTTGTCCACCGCCCGGCGTCATAAAGGTATAGAGCAGGATGATTGACAGCCAGAACCAACGCATTCGGCGCACCAGGCGCCAGGTAAAAGCAAAAATATCGCCAGATGCCGCTATCGCAAAAAACAAAAACAAGCCATCGGCCGCGATGATAAAAGGCAGATTGGCGTGGGCCAGCGCACTTACCAGGCCAAGGAAACACAGAATCCGGATTGCCGGATGCATCGCACTCAGGCTGCGTTCAGACGCATCAACCAATCTGGGTCATCAGCTGCTGAGCTTCCTGTTTCTGGCCGTCGTTACCCTCTTCCAGTACCTCATCGAGGATACTGCGTGCACCATCAGGATCACCCATGTCGATATAGGCGCGTGCCAGGTCCAGCTTCGTACCTACCTCATCACCACCACCTGACATGTCCAGACTCATGGAAGTATCCGAGGCATCCAGGTTCATGTCTGTGCCGCCGGCTCCGTTCCCGCCACCCGCGGTGGATTCGGAGAAATCAAAGTCCAGACCGGCCGCAGAGGCGTCTTCGTCCTCCATACCCAGCTTGATGTCGGTCGCTGTCGGCTCATTGCCTTCATCCAGATTCAGGTTTAAATCCAGATCATCATGCGTCGCCGGTGTTTCCGCCGAAGCTTCGCCACCGGTATCCAGGTTGAAATCGAGCCCGCCGCCTGCCGTGTCATCAGCAGGTAAGGAATCCAGGTTAAAGTCCAATGCTGGTTCAGCTTCTGGAGAAGAGGTTGATGAATCCATGTCCAGTGAGAAATCCAGCCCCATATCCTCTGAACTCTCTGTTTCCGCCGAGGAGGCCGGAGTACTTGGCTGATCCATATCCAGATTGAAATCCAGCATATTGTCGGCATTCTCGGCTTCGTCGGCGCTTGCCACCTCGCCGGCCTGACTTGCAGACGGTTCATTGAATGCATCGGTGCTGAAATCCGATGTATTGAATACTCCGGTATCCAGACCGATATCCATCACATCCTGTTTGTCGCTGAGATCGGGAGCTGATGACGGGGCGGCAGGCTCTGCCGCTGCGCTGGGGGCTGCGACGCCACCAGAGAACAGAGGATTATCCGGTGCCAGCTCCCGCCCCATGGTCAGGACTTTCTGCCAGAGCGGGTTACCCGCTGCATTACTGCCCAGTGCGGCATAAAAATCTTCCGCAGTCGATTCAAATGCCTGCTTGTTCTTGGTGGTATTAAATAATTCGAGCAATTTCACGCGCAGCTCACCACGATCAGGATCCTGGTTGATGGCTTCTTGCAGGCGTTCTTCTGCCGCTTCATAGCGACCATAGGCCATGAACACGTCAGCTTCGGTTAACGGATCCACCTCCGAGTCTTCGGCCTGAATTGCGCTGACACCGCTGATGGCAAAGTCACTCAGGAAAGAGGACTCACCGCCCATGAGACTGGAGCCCTGGGAGGGATTGCCATCCATCGTCATGGGGTCTTCCCCGGCACTGCCGCCGGTCAGGATACTTTCCTGAAAATTCGCACCCTTGCGACGACGGACCAGAATAAAGATAAGCAACAGGATCACTACGATGATGACACCGCCGATGATCAGCATCATGGCGTTGAGACCACCCATGACCCCACCAAAGAAGCCCTTGATGGTGCCCATGATGCCGCCACTGGCTTTCGTCGTCGTGGTAGGCGCAGGGGAACTCGGTACCGCAGGTGTTGCCGGTTTTGGTGCTGTCTTCTCGGCCTGCGCAGGCTGCTGCGGAGCAGCCGGTGTGGCAGACTGTTCGGGTTTGGCCTGCGCTGTTTCTGCCGGCTGCTCAGCAGGCACAGATGCCGCTGCAGGTTGTGCAGGTGCCGGAGCTGGCGGTGTAGCCGTGGCCGGTGGGGTCGTGCTGGCTTCCGGCTTGGGGGCTGTTGGCGCCTGAATGTCAGCGCTCGCCGTCGTGGTTTGTGACCCACTATCCGCACGCTGCTTGTTCAGCTCATCCAGTTTATGTTGCAGACGTGCCAGATCACTGTCTTTGACATTGACCAGGTTCTGCATTCGATTGAGTTCGGCATTGAGACCATCCAGCTTCTTCATCAGTTCGGCATTCTTCTTGCGCTGGGTCTTTGCCTCTTGCATGGCCTTACGTGCCTGCTGCTCCAGCAATGCCACATCAGAACTGTTGGTTGATTCCGTTTCGCTACTGCCCGTACCCGCACCCATTTTCTGCGACTGCGGGGTCGACAGGGTGAGTTGGCCGCTGGGCACACCGGAAGAGGTGGAGGCCTGGGTCTGCTCCCCGGCATTGATCACCTGACGTGGGACCTTGTTCCCCCTTGAGGCAAGATAATTTTGCCAGTCCTGGGTTTGCGCCTGGTATTGCTTGCGTGCCTGTGCCTTGCTCATGGCAGACAACAGACTCGGGTCAGCAATGCGCATAACCTGGCCGACTTTCAGGCGATGAATATTGCCATTCACAAATGCTTTGGGATTGGACTTTTGCAGAGCCATCATCACCTGGTAAATCGTTACCTGATTATTGGGTTTGAGCTTCTCGGCAATATCCCACAGGTTGTCACCCTTCTTGGTGATGCCATAGTCGAGCTCTCCACCAGTCGATGGCATCGCCGGTTCTGGTGCTGCAGCTTGCTTGCTAGTCGTCGCAGCTGGCCCAGTAGGTCCAGTCTCTTTATATGCTGTCAATGGGATCGCCGGGAACAGCACGCCGCTGTCCTGGCTCTTCGCTTCGAACGGTTGTTCAGGCACTGCAGCCGGTGCTGGCGCGGGTGCAGCCGCTTCACTGGGAGCCGGCGCAGGTGCCGGCGCTGGCGTTTCCTGCTTGGCGGTCTTGGGAGATGTCTCATTGATAGGCCCGGCGGGTAACAGTGGTGATTCGGGCTGTTCCGCCTTGGCCGTGGTTGTGGTCGTCGGTGCAGGTGATGGCGCTGGCGCCGCTATCGGCTGGGAAGGCTCATCCCCGCCCGCAAAAGGTGAAGTCGGTACGGGTGCGGGTGTGGGCGTGGCTGCAGCCGTCTGGGAAACCGGTGGTGTCGTTTCAGGCGCCTGGGCAGTCTCTTGTTGTCCTGCAGTACGCGCCGGGTCGAGCAAGACCGTGTATTCGCGCAACATACGGCCGTTTTTCCAGTTGAGTTCGACCAGGAAATTAAGGAAGGGCTCACGAATCGACTGGGCGGTTGTCAGCACGACATAGTATTTGCCGCCTTTTTTAACAATATTGAATTTAATTTTTGAGAGTAATTGCGTCCGATCGACACCGGCCCGCATGAATGCCTCACGTGAAGCCAGTTTGACATTAAGCCCCTTGATGTCGTCCGAATTTGCCGACAGCAACTGAATCCGTGCCATCAGTGGCTCGTTGAGGGCCGAGTCCATTTTAATATTACCCAGACCCAACGCATTCGCCGTGACTGGCAATAACAGAAACCACGCCGACAGAATGCCTGCGGCGAATTTAGCCGAAAATCTTACCCAATGCTGCATTTACGCGTCTCCCACACGCAACCCAAACGCTGAAAATCTTTTTAACTTCATAGAGTTGTGCGATGAAACCTCGAATAATCTTTATAAGTTTTGTGTAACTATAGCTTATAAATAGTCTTTTACCAAAATTTCTGCAACATGAACACCATTATTTGCAGCTGCCCGCACATTGTCCAACACCGTCCATAGGTTCAGGCCCCTGTCCCAGGTTGGGTCCTCCCGGACTCGACTGACATAGATGTGCTCATCGCTGGCCGCATGGGATACCGCGGAGGCATCTTCCACCAGCCGTATTCGAGTTTGTGACTCTAGTAGTTTTCGCGCTTGCTCCGTGCTTAATTTATCTTCAAATTCAACATGTAAGGCCGCTGAATGGCCAAAGAATACCGGCACCTGTATTGCCGTGGCATTCATACCTATATCGGGGTCTTCAAGGATTTTCTGAAGTTCTTGTTGTAACTGCATTTCCCGGTTTGCGCCGTCTTTCACGTTCCTGCCGCCCGCCTGCCCCAGGACATTAAAGGCAATCTGCTGTTCAAATTGCTTGCGCTTAATTTCCTTGAGATTAAACAGGGCAATGCTTTGCCCGGATAATTCGTCAATGCCAGCCCGACCCAGTTCAGAAACAGCTCGCAGTAAAACCGCATTGATCCGTTCCAGCGGATTGTGCTGATGCAGGGGCTGCAGGGTCAGGGCCAGCTGGAGGATGCTGCTATCCGGGCAGGCGATCAGGTTGCGCTGTTGATAATCGGCAATCGCGTCGGCATTCACCTCGGCCACCACCAGGGGTACTTGCGGATCCAGACGATAGGCCTCGGACAGGTCAACCACGACACAATTCGCCTGGGTGGCTGAGGGGATATATTGCGTCGCCACCGACGCCGGGACACAGAATAGCGCCAGCTGCACCTGGCGAAAATCAAATCCCTCAAGCGTGTGCACGCTCAGGTGACGCTTGCCAAACGCAACACTGTCGCCTTCGCTGTTTTCACTGGCCAAGGGGAATACTTGGCCCACGGGAAACGACCGTTGTGCCAGCAACTCCAGCACGGCAGTGCCGACCAGTCCGGTCGCGCCGACAACCGCGATATCCCACATTCCCTGTTTACTCGACATAGTTTGCCTGGATCAGTGCTCCAGCAGGATCCGCAGGGTCCGGCGCAGAGGTTCAGCCGCGCCCCACAATAATTGATCACCCACAGTAAAAGCCGACAGGTATTCCTTGCCCATGCTCAGTTTACGCATGCGCCCCACCGGCACCGACAAGGTCCCCGTCACCGCCGCGGGAGTCAATTCCTGCATGGTGATGTCCTTCTCGTTGGGCACGACCTTCACCCAATCGTTAGCCCGGGCGACGATGTCATGGATCTCATCCAGCGGCACATCCTTTTTCAGCTTGATCGTGAGGGCCTGGGAGTGACAACGCATGGCGCCGACACGCACGCACAGGCCATCGATCGGCACCGGGTTGTCGCTGCGACCCAGAATCTTGTTGGTCTCTACCTCTGCCTTCCATTCTTCCTTACTCTGACCGGATTCCAGCTGTACATCGATCCAGGGGATCAGACTGGCCGCCAGCGGAACCGGCCATTGCAGCAAGGGATAGGCATCACTGCGCAAAAACTCGGTGACCTTACGATCGATTTCCAGAATGGCCGAGGCCGGGTCATCCAGTAATGACATCACATCAGTATGGATAGCCCCCATTTGTTTGATCAATTCGCGCATGTTCTGGGCACCAGCACCCGAGGCGGCCTGGTAGGTCATCGGTGTAATCCATTCGATCAGGTCCTGCTCTAGCAGGCCGCCGATCGCCATCAACATCAGGCTTACAGTGCAATTGCCGCCGACGTAGGTCTTGACGCCCTGGCGGATGCCAGCCTGGATCACATTGAGATTCACCGGGTCCAGCACAATGATGCTGTCATCTTTCATGCGCAGGCTCGAAGCGGCATCGATCCAGTAACCCTGCCAGCCGGCTTCGCGCAGCCGGGGATAGACGGCCTTGGTGTAATCGCCGCCCTGACAGGTGACGATGAGATCCATGGCCTTGAGCTCATTGATGTCGTTGGCATCCTTCAGCGCCGGTACGTCCTTACCGATTGCCGGGCCGGGCTGGCCCACCTGTGACGTGGTAAAAAAGATCGGCTCGATGTCGTTGAAATCCTGCTCCTGTAGCATCCGTTGCATCAGCACGGAACCCACCATACCGCGCCAACCGATCATGCCAACTCGTTTCATACACTTAACCCCTGATAAAAATTTATTGCAACTGAACTGCGTTATGAGTACCTGTTACGGTGTTTGCTAATAATCGTGGTTCAGGCCCTGAGGGCCCTGACCACGGCATCACCCATTTCGGCCGTGCCAACCCGGGTCATGCCGTCAATGAAGATGTCTGCCGTGCGTAAACCCTGGTCCAGCACCCTGCTCACCGCCGTCTCGATTTTATCGGCGAGCTCAGATTCATTGAGCGAATAGCGTAACATCATCGCTACCGACAGGATCGTTGCCAGCGGATTGGCAACATTTTGCCCGGCGATATCCGGCGCCGAACCGTGAATCGGTTCATACATCCCCTGCCCGCGTTCATTCAACGAGGCCGACGGCAGCATCCCGATAGAACCGGTCAGCATGGCAGCTTCATCGGAGAGAATATCACCGAACATATTGGTCGTCACAATCACGTCGAATTGCTTGGGCGCACGCACCAGTTGCATGGCGGCATTATCCACGTACATATGACTCAGCTCCACATCGCTATAGTCTTTGTGCACTTGCGTTACCACGTTGCGCCAATGCTCGGTACACTCCAGCACGTTGGCCTTGTCGACCGAACACACCCGGCTATCGCGCTTGCGCGCAATATCAAACGCGACTTTGGCAATACGCTCAATTTCAGACGTTTTGTACACCAGGGTGTTGAAGCCTTCCTGCTCACCATTATCCAGTTCCCGCAGGCCGCGCGGCTGACCGAAATAAATACCACCGGTCAATTCGCGCACGATCATAATATCCAGTCCGGATACCACCTCGGGTTTGAGACTGGAAGCCTGCGCCAGTTGCGGATACAAAATGGCCGGGCGCAGGTTGGCAAACAATCCCAGCCCGGCACGTAAACCCAGCAAGCCCTTTTCCGGACGCACAGCAATGTCCAGCGGTTCCCACTTGGGGCCACCGACCGCGCCGAGTAACACGGCATCGGCCTGTTTGGCCTGTTCCAATGTCTCCTCGGGCAGGGGTGTACCGGTCGCATCATATGCACTGCCACCGACCAGGGCCTGTGTCATCTCTACTGCTAAACCAAAATCCTGTTGGAGCGTATTTAATACCTTTATCGCTTCGGCAACAATCTCCTGGCCGATACCGTCACCCGGCAGGATTAAAATCTTTTTGCTCATTATTTCTCTCTAGTTAGTCTGAAACAGCCACGGTGCCTGTTGTTTGCGTTTTGCTTCATAGGCCTTGATTTCGTCCACATGCTGCAAGGTCAGGCCGATGTCATCCAGGCCGTTAATCAGGCAGTGTTTACGAAAGGCATCAACCTCGAAATCAATCGTGCTGCCATCCGGGCGGGCGATCTGTTGCTTTTCCAGGTCCACTGTCAGTTGATAGCCTTCCTGCTTTGCAACGTCGCGAAACAGGCCATCCACGACCGCCGCATCCAGCACAATCGGCAAAACACCGTTCTTGAAGCAGTTATTAAAAAAGATGTCGGCAAAACTGGGCGCAATGATGACACGAAAGCCGTAATCCTGTAAGGCCCAGGGCGCATGTTCTCGTGACGATCCGCAGCCGAAATTCTCACGTGCCAGTAAAATCCTCGCGCCCTGATAGCGAGCCTGATTCAGGACAAAATCCGGATTGAGCGGGCGCGTGCTGTTGTCCATGCCCGGCTCGCCATGATCCAGATAACGCCACTCATCAAACAGGTTGGGACCAAAACCGGAACGCTTGATGGATTTCAGAAACTGCTTGGGGATAATCGCATCGGTATCAACATTGGCGCGGTCCATGGGCGCCACGATCGCTGTTAATGTAATAAACTTTTCCATTTCACACTCCTGTTTTAGACGCAAAGGACGCAAAGTTAAAAACTAAATATTATTTCTTTGCGCCTTCGCGTCCTTTGCGTAAATTACTCCAGCGTCAAGCTACGCACATCAATAAAGTGGCCCGTTACCGCCGCGGCCGCGGCCATGGCCGGGCTCACCAGATGCGTGCGCCCACCCTGGCCCTGGCGACCTTCAAAATTGCGATTGGAGGTAGAGGCACAACGCTCGCCCGGTTCCAGGCGGTCGGCATTCATGGCCAGGCACATGGAACAACCCGGTTCGCGCCATTCAAATCCGGCATCGAGAAAAATCTGGTCCAGGCCTTCCTGCTCCGCCTGATGCTTGACCAGGCCGGAACCCGGCACCACCATCGCCAGTTTGATGTTGCTTGCCACTTTGCGCCCCTTGACCACTGCCGCTGCCGCGCGCAGGTCTTCAATGCGCGAGTTGGTGCAGGAGCCGATAAACACCTTGTCCGGTTGAATCGCATTAATGGGCGTATTCGCTTCCAGTCCCATGTATTTCAACGCTGCCCTGGCACCGTCACGCTTAACCGGGTCCGTGAAGCTGTCCGGGTCCGGCACTTTGCCATCCACACCAATCACCATTTCCGGTGAAGTGCCCCAGCTAACCTGAGGCTGGATGGTGTGCCCATCCAGGCTGACCACCTTGTCGAACTGCGCATCCGGGTCGCTTACCAGTTCGCGCCAACTGGCTACCGCCTGTTCCCATAAATCATCCCTGGGCGCATAAGGCCGGCCTTTCGCATATTCGATGGTCTTGTCATCCACGGCGACCATGCCGGCACGGGCACCAGCCTCAATGGCCATGTTGCACAGGGTCATGCGCCCCTCCATGGACAAGGCCCGGATCGCCTCGCCACCGAATTCAATGGCATGCCCGGTGCCACCGGCAGTGCCGATGTGGCCGATGATGGCCAGCACGATATCTTTAGCGGTGACGCCCGGCTGGACCTGACCGTCAACGCGCACCAGCATGGACCTGGATTTTTTCTGAATCAGGCACTGGGTAGCCAGCACGTGCTCAACCTCCGAAGTGCCGATGCCAAAGGCCAGGGCGCCGAAGGCACCGTGGGTAGACGTATGGGAATCGCCGCAGACCACGGTCATGCCCGGCAGGGTCGCACCCTGCTCCGGCCCAATGACATGCACGATGCCCTGGCGCAGATCATTCATTTTGAATTCGGTAATGCCGAAGTCCACGCAATTCTGATCGAGGGTTTCGACCTGGAGCCGCGACACCGGATCGGCAATGCCCTTGTCCCGATCGGTGGTCGGGACATTGTGGTCCGGCACCGCCAGGTTGGCATCCAGTCGCCAGGGTTTACGCCCGGCCAGGCGCAGACCTTCAAAGGCCTGGGGTGAAGTCACCTCATGCACCAGGTGTCGGTCGATATAGAGCAAGGAGGTGCCGTCACCGTTGTCACGCACCTCGTGCTGTTGCCACAATTTGTCGTACAGGGTTTTTCCAGCCATTTTTCGCCTTCCTCCTAGCATGTGACATGATACTAACCGTCTTGCATATATTACTCAAATTCATTATTTTCATATAATCTATTACTTTTTGGAATCATACAAAATGGACGTCGCCAGCCTCCGAGCCTTTCTTGCCGTCGCCGAACACGGCTCCTTCTCCGCCGCATCCGAGTATTTATTCCTGACCCAGCCTGCCATCAGCAAACGTATCGCCAGTCTGGAAACGGAACTGGACACCGCCCTGTTTGATCGCATCGGTCGGCAAATCAGTCTGACCGAGGCCGGCAAGGCTCTGTTGCCGCGTGCCCGTCAGATTCTGCAGGAGATCGAAGACAGTACGCGCGTCATCCGTAACCTGTCCGGGCTGGTCAGTGGCCGCCTGAGTATCGGCACCAGCCACCATATCGGCCTGCATCGCCTGCCGCCGGTATTACGTGCATACAGCAAGACCTATCCGGAGGTGGAACTGGATATTCATTTCATGGACTCGGAAGAGGCCTGTCGTGCCGTCGAGCACGGGGACCTGGAGCTGGGTATCGTCACCCTGCCCCTGCAGCCATCGCCAGTTTTGGAGACACAGATCGTCTGGCCCGATCCGCTATGTGTGATTGTCGGCAAACATCATCCCCTCGCCCGTCACAAGCGGCTTAGCCTGGCCCAATTAGCGCAACACAAAGCCGTCCTGCCGGCACGCGGCACTTTTACCCGGGAAATTATCGAACAGGCGTTCATCAAGTATCACGTCGACGTCAATATCAGTCTGTCTACCAACTATCTGGAAACGATCAAAATGCTGGTCAGCGTCGGACTGGGGTGGAGTGTGCTTCCGGAGAGCATGTTGAGCGCCGATGTGAAGGCGATCCCGGCGCAAGGGCTGCATCTAAAACGTGATCTTGGCGTGGTCTGGCACAGCGCACGCACGCTCAGTAACGCCGCCCATGCCCTGCAAAATCAATTACTCGAATAAACTTGATTCTCAATTTTGTATTATCATTCACAACCCAATTTCCAGGTTCGCTGAACGCCACTTTAATTTTATTTAAAAAAGTGAAAACGCCATCACAAAGTAATCCGAATAGTGCAATCCACCGAACACACCCAGATCCTGTTTAAGGCTCTAGTCAGCTTCCATCAAAATCATTCTGTCATAGCCATAACGCCGTTATTTTAGTGCAACACATCACAAATCCACGACACAAAAAAACGACTTGTGAAAATGGTCGCAGGTAAATTTTGAAAAATAGTTTATTTATTACTCCATAGAAACACATCAGATGTTTCATACGGCTAGAACTGACAAACTGGAGAGAACGGATGAACTATACAAGGAACATCCTGTTGTACCTGTTGTTCGCGATCGTCCTGGGCGGTTGTGGCGGCGGGAGCACAACGATTACTGGCAATAATACCAGTAACGCCACGAGT
>JARRNT010000044.1:0-34527 GCA_037384645.1 Gammaproteobacteria bacterium
CGGATGGCTGGACCATGTCATAGCCATCAGAAGTGGCGCCATAGCCGACGATCTCGGCATAGATCTTTGCCCCGCGCGCCTTTGCATGTTCGTACTCTTCCATGACCAGCGTGCCACCGCCGCCGGAAATGACGAAGCCGTCACGGGTCGCATCATAAGGCCTCGAGGCGGTTTCCGGGGTCTCGTTGTACTTGGATGACAGTGCGCCCATGCCGTCGAACAGGCAGGACTGGCTCCAGTCCACTTCTTCACCGCCGCCGGCGAAGATAATGTCCTGCTTGCCGAGCTGAATCAGTTCCATCGCGTTGCCGATGCAGTGCGCGGAGGTTGAACAGGCCGAGCTGATCGAGTAGTTCACACCCTTGATCTTGAAGGGGGTTGCCAGGCAGGCGGACGTGGTGCTCGCCATGGTACGCGTGACCATGTAAGGTCCCACGCGGCGAATGCCCTTTTCACGCATGGTATCCGCGGCTAGCACGACATTTGATGTCGAGCCGCCACCCGATCCGGTAATCAGTCCGGTGCGGACATTGCTCACGAGGTCGTCTGACAGACCCGCGTCATCGATTGCCTGCTGCATGGCGATATAGTTGTAGGCCGCTGCCGGGCCCATGAAACGAAGTATCTTGCGGTCAATGAGCTCGGACACGTCGAGGTCGATTGGACCATTGACGTGGCTGCGAAAGCCCATTTCTGCCTGTATCTCGCTGAAGCGGATACCTGAACGACCATTTTCCAGTGATTCTTTCACCTCGGCCTTGTTGTTGCCGAGACTTGAAACCACTCCCATTCCGGTAACGACGACTCTACGCATATCAGTTAGAATCCCTCAGTATTCGTGAAAAGACCGACCTTAAGGTCCTCTGCCTTGTAAATTTCCTTGCCATCGGCTTCCATGACGGCATCAGCAATGCCCATGAACAGCTTGCGTTGAATAACGCGTTTCAGATTGACCTTGTAAGTCACGAGTTTTACGTCAGGCGTTACCTGACCCGAAAATTTCACTTCCCCTGCCCCGAGTGCACGGCCATGCCCGGGTCCACCCAGCCAGCCGAGATAAAAACCGACCAACTGCCACATTGCATCCAGGCCGAGGCAACCGGGCATCACCGGGTCACCCTTGAAATGGCACTCGAAAAACCAGAGATCCGGATTAATATCCAGCTCGGCAACGATCTCACCCTTGCCATACAGGCCACCGCTGTCACTGATATGGGCAATGCGATCGAACATCAACATGGGTGGCAGGGGCAACTGGGCATTGCCCGGGCCGAACAATTCGCCGCGCCCGCACTGTAACAGCTCTTCGTAGCTGAACTGGTGCTTGCGCTTGCTGATATCAAGATTACTGGTAGGTATGGACATGCGGATTCACTTTTTGGCTGATAGGGAGAGCGAGCTGAAATCAGGATTTGACTGTATGATTCATGAACATGTGGGGTATTTTACCTGCCCCTAATGGCTAAAAAAAGAAATGGGGCCGAAAAACTTACTCGTCGCGATGAAATCCACGCTCCGCCGCCCGGGCGAACTCGCATAATTGAGTGACCAGCGGGTGTCCCAGTGCCTGCATCTCCGCCAGATTGGCCTCCAGGCTGTGTCCGTCGCGGCGAAATAATAACCGAAATCCCTGTTTCAGGGCTCGAATATCCTCCAGGCTGAAGCCAGCCCGTTTCAGTCCGACCAGGTTCAGGCCGCGGACACTGGCCGGATTCCCATCCGTGATCATGAATGGCAGTACATCCTGGGTGATTTTGCTATTGCCACCGATCATGGCATAGCTGCCTAAATGGGTGTACTGATGGACCATGACACCGCCGGAAACAAATACCCGATCACCCACCGTCACATGTCCGGCCAAACCACATGACACAACGAACACATTGTGGTCACCTATCAGGCAATCGTGACCAATATGGGCGGTAGTCATCAGATAGTTACCGTCGCCCAGACGGGTCGACTTGCCTGCAAGATAGCCCCGGTTGACCGTGACCCCCTCGCGAAAGACATTGTCATTGCCGATCTGCGTGAACGTCTCAGTCGAGTCATCCGTGAAATTGACATGCTGGGGCCAGCCGCCGATCACGGCATGTTCATGCACACGGTTACGCTGTCCCATCTGGGTGCCAGTCTTGATGACGGCGTGGGCAGCGATCACATTGTCATCGCCCAGCCGCACACCCTCCTCGACGATCGCAAATGGCCCAATTTGATTGTTCTCCCCCAAATCGGCCGTCGCGGCAACGATAGCACTGGGATGGATTTGGTTTGGCATTAATAGCCCTACACATCGCTCGTTTTTTTCATTCAGCCGATACTTTAGCATTTGTCACGAATTGTTGACGAGAGTTTTCATGCTTCGCACCCTGGAACAACTGGATTTTGATAACAGCTTCGCTCGCTTGCCAGCGGCGTTTTACAGCCGGCTGGCGCCGACTCCGTTTGCGCAAGCACCCTATCTTGTGAGTAGTAATCCGCAAGTCGCTGAGCTGATCGGACTACATCCGGACGAATCACATCGACCGGAATTCCTGGCCTACCTCACGGGTGAACAGACCTGGCCCGGTGCTCAACCCCTGGCCATGTTGTATGCCGGCCACCAGTTCGGCCACTACGTACCACAACTGGGAGACGGCCGGGCCATGTTGCTGGGCGAAGTACGTAATAGCGATGGGACAAAATGGGATTTACAGCTCAAGGGCTGTGGTGTGACCCCATACTCCCGCCAGGGCGATGGGCGCGCAGTATTGCGATCCACGATTCGTGAATACCTGTGTTCCGAAGCCATGCATGCACTGGGCATTGCGACCACGCGAGCCCTGTGCATTATCGGCAGCGACGAGGAAGTCTATCGCGAACAGATTGAAACCGGCGCCATGTTATTGCGGGTGGCACCCTCTCACGTACGCTTCGGTTCCTTTGAAGTATTTTACTACCGTGACCAGCACGAACATATCCGCACACTGGCGGATTATGTGATTGACCAGCATTTTCCTGAACTGGCAGACAGGCCGGATAAATACGTGGAATGGTTGCGTCAGATCGTATTGCGCACTGCCCGGCTGATTGCACAATGGCAGGCTGTCGGCTTTGCCCATGGGGTCATGAACACCGATAACATGTCTATTCTAGGTCTGACCCTGGACTACGGCCCCTTCGGTTTCATGGAGCAATATGAGCCTGGCTTCATCTGCAATCATTCGGATCACCACGGCCGTTATGCCTTTGACCAGCAGCCCAATGTTGCCCTGTGGAATCTCACCTGCCTGGCCCAGGCCCTGACGCCGTTAATGGAAATAGAGGCGGCCCAGGATGCATTGCGGCAATATGAACAGGCCTTTACCGAACAATATTATGATTTGATGCGACAGAAACTCGGCCTGCCGCAACTGGATGAACGGGCTGTGGAGCTTGTCATTGAATTGCTTGCACTGATGCAGGCAGACGCGCGCGACTACACCCTCACCCTGCGTGCACTCTCGCGTGTGCGCAGCGGTAAACAGGCAGACAATACCGCAATACGCGATATGTTTATCCAGCGCGAACGCTTCGATCGCTGGTTACACGACTATCTGGAGACGCTCGTTCAGGCAAACAGTGACGACGCCCGGCGCGAGGCAGACATGAATCGGTCTAACCCCAAATATGTATTGCGTAATTACCTGGCACAGGTCGCCATTGACAAGGCGACACGTGATGGTGACTACAGTGAGATTGACCGCTTGCTGGCGTGCCTGCGACAACCATTCAGTGAGCAGCCGGATTACGCGGCTTATGCCAGTGAGGCTCCCGCTTGGGCCCGGCATATTGAGGTCAGCTGCTCTTCCTGAGCGGATTCAGGCGCTACCCCGCACAACTGGTGCGGTGTGCGATATGCTTAATTGGCAGGCGCGCGCGCCAGGTCACGCTGGAAAATGGCCTTGTGCACATCACCCACACTGACAATCCCGACCAGCTTGCCCTTATCCGCGACAGGAATACGACGAATACGATGGCGGAACATGATGGAGGCGGCCTTGAGAACCGGCCAGTCCGGTTCGACGGTATAAACGCGGGTAGTCATTAAGCGTGATACCTTCTGGCCCAGCACATCATGATAATCATGCTCCAGTTTCTCAAGATCAACAAACCCGGCATCCGTCATCACTTCCTGCAAATCCGGGAACATGCCCCACAGGATATCCTTTTCGGAAATCATGCCGACAATCTGTGATTCGTTGTCAACCACGGGTACACCACTGATCTTCTGGAAACACATAATGACCGCCACATCCCGTACCAGAGTATCCGGCGTTGCGGTTTTAACCGAAGTGGTCATAATGTCTTTAACTAGCATGCTATATTCTCCTGTCTAACTAGGCCACAATTGCAGCAAATAATTGGGATCATCTTTGCACACAAGTCGGCATTATGATCCTGCTCACCGATTTTATTCTGTTTCGATTTCTCATCCAACACAGGTGTTCAGATAGTCGGATAAATAAAAATAGTTAACTTGTCGCATGTCCGGCACAAAGCCAGTGCATTGCTCTAACCTGTGTTACTGGCTTCGTATTTTTTAAGCAATACACCTTCCTCACCACAACAACTGGCACTGCATTTCTTAACCTGATGAATGGCATCAGGGTCGGCATCCAGATACGCGCTGACCGGCAGATTTTCCATGGCACAGTCACAGCCCTTATCATCATATACATAAACATTCTGCAAACCGGCATCACGTGCTATCGCTTCAACATCATAAAGCATCTGCGGTTCAGTAGCCGGCAGGTGACTGAGCTTAAACGCCGGGAAAAAGCGCGTAATATGCCACGGGCTGTCCGCCCCGAGCGTGTCGTGAATCCATTCAGCAATCCCCCGCAACATGATTGCATCGTCGTTACGCGTTGGAATAATATTAGTGCGCGTTTCCACATGGATCCCGAGCTTATGCGCGTGCGCAATGCTCTGCAGGATGTCATCCACCCGAGCCTTGCCACAGATATCCTGGTAAAACGCGGCATCCAGGCTTTTTATATCTGAACACAAGACATCAATATGCGGTGCCAGTTCCGTCAGTGCCTCGTCCGTGACAAAGCTGTTGGAAACATACACAGTATACAAACCGGCCTCATGCGCAAGTTGCGCCACATCCAGCACGTATTCCAGCCACACAGCGGGCTCGGAATAGGTAAAGGCAATGCCCTGTACCTGATGGCGCAGTGCTGTCTCGACCATAACCTCTGGCCGCACATAGGCGTCCGTTGATTCACCGCGCGCCATATTATCCAGGGCCGTTACCCCCCAGGATATCTCCAGGTTGTGACAACCGCCGCACCGGAAGCTGCAGCCATAACTGCCAATGGACATGACCTGGGTACCCGGCCGGTAATGCCGAACCGGCTTTTGTTCGATGGGGGCAACATCGATAGCGGAAATCAGGCCATAGGACAGGTTGTATAAGGTGCCATGACGATTGACATGCGCCTGGCAAAAGCCGCGCTGGCCATGGCGCAATCGACAGTGCCAGGGACATAAATGGCAGCGGGTCGTGCCATCATCGAGTTTTTCCTGCAAGCGCGTGGGTTGCAGGCGATAACTGTCTGTCTGTTTTTCTAGGCGACGCATACTGTAGTTCCCTGGTTCAGTTTCCAGATTGGTGCGATAACGAAGTGCAGACAGGCATGGGCATCACGCAGGGCCTGCTCCGCCTCCTGTATCGTTGGTGCATGGGAAAATATGAATCCCAGATAACTGGCACCTTCGGGGAGGGGCACCAGTTCGTGTCCCTCGCGTACCTGGATATCAATATCCACGATATAAGGGACGCGTTGTGCAGCCAGCAATCCCTCCACCCGTTTCAACATACCGGCCTGTGGAATCGGGATCATCAAGACCCCGGCCGCCCCCGGTTCACGCTTCAGTGACAGCGTCTTGTCCATGGCATGGGCCAGCACCAGCTCTTCCAGCGAGTAACCCGTACCAAACCGCAACAGGCGCCCACACAGGCCACCGATGGTGCGCGCCGCGATTTCAATGACAAAGACACCTCGCACATTTACCCGACATTCGGCATGAACCGGTCCTTCCTGCAGACCGTAAGCCGCACAAGCCTGTTGCAACACGGCTTCAACCTCAGTCTGTTGTTGCATACTCAGGCGCGTGGGCGTGACGTAATAGGTTTCTTCGAAAAACGGCCCTTCCAGCGGATCTGGTTTGTCAAACACGGTGAGGATGTGCAACTGCCCGTGCACCAGCATGGCTTCGATGGCAATTTCCACACCCGGCACATATTCTTCGACCAGCAGGAAACGCCTGGCCTCTTCGTCGAGATCACTGATGCCCTGCAGCAGCCGACTGACACGCTCGATCGCCTGTTGCAATTCAAACGGACTATCGGCCCGAATCACACCGCGACTGGCAGACAGGGCAATGGGTTTGACCACCACCGGGTACGCGATTTGCTCAAGCTGGCTTGCCAACGGCAGGCCCAGATCAAGCCGCCAATGCTGCGGTACCGGGACTCCGTGTTGACTCAGGCAGGCCCGGGCGTGGTCCTTGCGCCTGGCAATACGCACCGCCGCCGGCTCGTTGTGCGGCAGCCCCAGTGTCTTCGCCAGTGTTGCAGCCAGTTCAGTGGTGGCATCGTCAGTACCAATAACGCCAACGATATTGTGTTGCCCTGCCACACGCAGTAATTCTGCCAGGGCAGCGTCCGCATCGCTGAAATCAATGTGAACCCCCCGGGCATAAGCACTCACGATAGAGTGTTTACCTTCCGAGGCGATCAGCGCATGAACACCCATGCGATCGGCTGCCGCAATGAATGACAAGGTCCGATAACTGCCATGCGGGGCAATAATGAGGACTGTAGGTCTACCAGGCATCCTGGTGACCTGCTGAAGATCCGAGATTTGCCAAACCGTTGAGGTCGGTTTTATCAAAAACCGGTGCCGCAACCACCGCCGCCACAACCGGCACAGCCGCCGCTGCCGCCAACACTCTTGAAGACATTGTTGAACACAAAGGACTTGCTCATACCGTTATCGACAAAATCGATATCGGAACCTTGCAAATAACCGAGTGCGACCGGGTCAACCATGATCTTGTAGCCGTCACCGTCAAGTATCTTGTCGTATGGCTGGATGGCTTCTGCATAGGTCATCCCGTAGGTCATGCCACCACAACCGCCACCACTGACGAAAATGCGGATGCCCTCGATGTCTTCGTCGATGCTGGCCAGCAGGTTCTTCAGCTGCTCTGCCGCTGCGACGCTGACCTTGATTTCATGATCGGCAATTTCGGTTTTGTATGCCACTGCACCCATGTTCAGACTCCATAGACATTGCTTTAGATATTTCTAATAATAGCAATATTGAGACAGTGAAGCCTAGCAGGGCGTTCACTACGTGTATTAGCGGAGATCAGACAAAGTGCGCATGGTTATTTGCAAGGTATTGAAAAGAGAGGCTGAAGGACTGGATGAGCCCCCCTATCCGGGCGAGCTAGGCGAGCGGATTTATGAAAATATCTCCCGGGAAGGCTGGCAACAATGGCTCCAGCGCCTCACCACTATCCTGAATGAAAATCACCTGAGTACTGCCGATCCGGGCAGCATCGAGGTCATCGAGCAGCATATGCTGGGCTTCCTGTTTGGCGAAGGTGATGCCGGCAGGCTGCCCCCGGGCTTCAATCCGGGCGGGGGCAAGAAATAATCCTTATGACCGATTTGACGCAGTACCCGCTCCAGGAACTCAAACTCATCTATCGTCTCCTTCATGCCCAGCTGCCCCAGCAGCCACAACTGATCGACTCGCAACTACTGGAGGAGCTGCAGGCCTATCTGCAACAACAGGCCAGCACGGACGGGGTTGACGTGTCACATCACGCGCAATGGGCCCGCTGGCTGGAAACCGAGTCACTGCTTAAAAGTCTGTGAAGCCATCAGCATGAAATTCTGCAGCCAATGTGGCAGCCCGGTCAGCCAACGCATTCCCGCAGGGGACAACCTGCCCCGCTTCGTGTGCGATAATTGCCAGACGATCCATTATCAAAATCCCAACATCGTAGCCGGCAGCCTGCCTGTCTACGGTGACAAGATTCTGTTGTGTCGCCGCGCAATCGAACCGCGCTATGGTCTCTGGACCCTGCCCGCCGGGTTCATGGAAAACGCCGAGACCCTGGAACAGGCAGCCATGCGAGAATCCATGGAAGAGGCGCGGGCCAATATACAGCTGGAACAGTTATATACGGTATTCAGCCTGCCGCATGTCAACCAGGTCTACGTGATGTTTCGCGCCACTTTGCTTGATGACAACTTCTCGGCCGGACCGGAAAGTCTGGAGGTCCGCCTGTTCGAAGAAAAAGACATTCCCTGGACCCAACTTTCCTTCAAGACAATTTACTCCACGCTGAAGTATTTCTTTGAAGACCGGCGCCGCGGCGAATTTGTCCTGCGTTCACACCAGATTGAGCGTGGCCCGCCGGTCCATCACGGCTGAAGCAGGGGATCCTGCCAGCTGGCCCGAATCACGCGCCATTTACCATCACGCTTTTGCCAGACCGAGTCCACTACCAGGGGCCTCGCACGCTCCGGGATGACGTGCTTATCCCGCCCGGTCAGGAGTATCGTACAGGCCATTTTGGCCTCATTAGCCTTTAGCCTGATACGGGTGACGCGTAAAAACACCTGGACATGCCGGTTCTGGTGAAAATGGAGCAGGAGCATGGCGCGGATATTCGCCTTGCGATAGACCTGGTTACCGACAAAATCATCGGCGAGATAGGCCAGTATCGGCCCAGGCTGTTTGGCTTCCGCGGCCTTTTGCATGGCCGCGACGGCATGGCGAAGCCGGGATTCATCGGAAGCCGGCTTACTGCATCCCCCCAGCAGTAGCGTAGCTGTAAAAACGGCTAGCCCGCACAGGTATCCAGTCTTGTGTCCCAGCAACATTTCCCGCCCTCTAATGTGAACATCATCTAGCTTTGTGAATTTGGCCATCGCGCCGGCCCGGATCTGTGATTGAGATCGCTGATCCGCATTAGATTTGCATTACGCTAAGTTGAAAACTAGCCAATATAACTAAAACCCCTCACTAAAACTGGACAGGACCCCGAGTATGCGTAATATCCGGCAACTATTCTCCCGCGAATCCCTCGACAACTGGTTATTATCCCGAAGTGGCGATTCGTCACGAACAGGCCTGATACTCGCTGCGACGGCCACTATCCTGGGTTACGTCCTCTACGCCGTTTTCCCGCTGATGACCGTGATCGGCGCCCTGACAACGGCCTCCATTGTGACCAGTGCCAGCACTGTCTGGGCCTGGGTACACGGGGTTGTCTGGCTCCTGCTCACCGCCGCCTTTGGCCTGATCAGTTTCACTCAGTTATCAGCCAGGATCAGCCTGCCCAGCGGCCTGGGACTGAAAGAAGACAAGGCACCCCGTCTATATGAATTGCTGAGCGAACTTGCTGAACATTACCAGCATCCCAAGATCCACCGCCTGATCATCCATGACAAATTCAGTCTGGAGCTGATCCAGGTTCCCCGGTTTGGCCTGCCCTTTTTGACTACGAATGTGCTGTATGTCGGCCTGCCAATATTACAGGCCTTGTCACCTGCACAGTTTCGCGGTGCCCTTGCCAGGGTCCTGGGCCAGTCCTCCAGCACGCATAACAAGAATACCCACTGGGTTTATCGCTGGCACCAGTTCTGCGTCATGGGCCAGCGCGCCACGCGCAAACACCAGCACGGTCTATACCGTCCCCTGCAGCAGTTTTTCCGGCTCTATACACCATTTCATACGTATTGGGCCGCCGACGGCCTGCGCCAGGATGCACTAGAAGCCGACGTCTATGCCATGGAAATCATGAATGACTCGGAACTTGCGGACGTTATTCTGCGATCCGAGGTCTGCGATGCCTTCCTGAAGAACAAATACTGGCCAAAGATCTATGCCATGCTACGTAAGAACCCGGGAAATCCAGCTCATTTACCCCATCTCAACATGGCCAAGGTCTTGCGTAACGCCCTGACTGAAAATGAATTTGCCCAGACCATGAATGAGTTGATCAACCAGGAGCCCAGCTGGCGTAACATCAGGCCGGTGTTACACGAACGCCTGAACAATATCGGGCAGACCAAACTGGACATGCCACCGCCGGTCATGGAAACCGCGGCACAGCGCTATCTAGGCGAAGCACAAGGCGCCGTGATCAAGCTACTGGACAAGCAATGGCTGGCCAGGCATGGCAAGCCCCGGTCATCACACCAGAAAAAATCGTCGGAAAGCGCCGAGATTGATGCTGAACCCGGCATCATTCAGGCGCCCGAGACATCGGCGCCGGAATCCACGGCAGCCCCTGGGTCCGGAATAGAAGCCAGTGAAAACTCGACCGTGACTGTTGCCGATCGCAAGCGTCTGGCCGAACTCAAACAAAAGGCGCAGTCGGCTAAACTCAGCGACGATGAAGCCTGGGAAACGGCCTACCTGACGGAAAAGCTCGAGGATACATCACTAGCGATCAACCTCTATCAACAGATACTCAAGCATAATCCCAATCACGCCAGAACACTGTTTGCCGTCGGCAGGATCATGTTGACCAGGATGGACCAATCCGGGGTCAGGGCCCTGGAGCGGGCTATGGAACTGGATAACGGTTGTGTCGCACAGGGCTGCTGGATGCTGGCCAAGTTTTATAAAAACGCAGGCGATGACGCCCGCTCACGACACTATCTCGAACGCGCCGCCAAGATTGCGGCCTGAAGCGTCAGCTCGTCACCAGCGGTGGCTGCTGGTTATGCAGGAACCAACGATCGACCACCACTTTGCGGACAAACCATTGCGTACTCAACAGGGTACCGGCCAGTGATTGTTTGAACCATTGCGGCAAATAATCGGTCGCATCCTTTTTCGCCCTTTGCCCGAATCGTGCCTCTAATTGTTTCGGATATTCAGCCAGGGCCTGTTCACTAAAGTTGTCCCCGGCAGACCTGATAACCTGAGCTGCCAACAGCGCAGATTCCACTGCCGGCCGGATCCCTTCACCGCTTTGCGGATAGGCCAGTCCTGCTGCATCACCGATAATCATGACACCATCCTGCAACAGGGCACGCCGGGCATGGGGATAAAGCAAATAAGCGTGGCCGTGAAACTTCTCCGGCGTGTCAGCGGGGATCTTGCCCTGGTGGATCAGCATCTGCCGGAACCTGGCTACGTGCTCGGATAGCTTGTGGTTGTCTTCCCGGCCCAGACCGATATTCAGAAAGTTGTCTTTGCGCACTACCCAACCATAGCCCTTGAGGTCTTCACAGAAAAACAACTCCGGAATCGCAGCCTCAACACTGCACTGCCCGGTCTGCGCCGAATCCATTTCAAACTCGATCTCCTGGGCCGCGACCACGGTTTCGGCCTGTCCCAGTTTGGCGCCAATCTGACGGGCAACAGGACAAAAATGCCCCCCCGCGCCAACAACCAGCCGGGTTTCGTATTTACCGTTGACCCGCCAGCCCTTATCGGTCTTTTCCATGTTGCTGAATTTCTCGCCGAGTATCAGCTGGGCACCGCTGCGTTGCAGGAGGTATTCGTCAAACTCACAGCGACGAATACTGTAACTGACCGGTTCCTCGCTATATCGGGTCTCCACTTCCCGCTTTCCCAACTGCGATACCCGGAAACCGGAAATAGGCTGGAGGGTGCGGGTTTGAGCATAATCAGCCAGGTCAATAGCCAGTTCCTGCATAACTGCGGGAGTCACCCAGCCGGCACAGACCTTGTCACGGGGAAAGCTTTTTTTATCCAGAATGGCGATCTTCAGGCCAGACTCGCGCAGGGCCCAGGCCAGGGTCGAGCCGGCGGGTCCCCCGCCTACGATCAGGACATCGAATTGCTGATCATCATCGTTCATAAATCGTAGCCTTCCTCGTACATATAGGCACGTGACCACGGCAAGTCATTGTTCATTTCTGGGCTGAACAGGACCTGGAACAACTGCAGCTCACCGGTGGTGAACGCCGCAATGGAACCGGCGAGGTAAAGCCGCCAGGCGCGAACAAAGTTCGCGTCGAACATGTCGCGAATGGTTTCCTCGTTCTGGTTGAAGCGCGCCAGCCAGTGTTCAAGTGTCTTGGCATAGTGCAGGCGGATGTTCTCCGCGTCCAGCACGGACAGACCGTTGGGCTCAAAGATGTCCATCATCTCTTTCAGGGACGGCGGATAGGCACCCGGGAAAATCCGTTTTTCAATCCAGGCGTTCATCATGCCCGGGCGGTTACGCCCGATGGAATGGACCAGGCCGAAGCCATTTGGTCGCAGACAGCGCTTGATGACCTCGCCCAGCACCTCATATTGCTGGCGGCCGACGTGCTCGAGCATCCCGACGGACACAAATACGTCGTAGTCACCACTGATATTCCGGTAATCATCCTCAACGAATTCTACCTGGTCAGCCAGCCCTTCCTGCTCGGCTCGCGCGCGGGCAAAGAGCACCTGCTGGTGGGAGATATTGTAGGCCTTGACCTTCACGCCGTAATGCCGGGCAAAAAACCGCACCACGGTCTGCCCCGGCTTGAGTTGCAGTTTGCGGGCAATATGATGCAACTTGGCAATCTGGGCCTGTTCGATGGTCATGGTAGGATCTGGAAAGTAGGCACAGGTATATTGCGTGACCTCGCGATCCAGCCATAGCTCGTAAAACGGGTTACCAATATTATAATGGTGATGGATATTTTCCCGGGATCCGCGCAAGGTGTTGAGGCGCGGCCGATGCTGTACCAGCTGTACAAATTTATGTAAGGGACTCTTTTCCGCCGCATTCATGCCCTGATAGGCCGCTTCGAGGAAGGTCACCAGGTCGCCCTCCAGCGAGACGCGGCTGCTGGAATACAGCTCACCAAAATTGAATTCGGGGTCGTATACCAGTTGCCACAATGCCTGGCGATCAGTGATGACCAGTTTGTGTAACACGCTGTCATGGGTGCTGACTTCACTATCGTCCCAGAGCTGGACATTAATAGGCGGATCACCCGCCAGTTCCAGTATCTTGCGGGCCAGCCAGCGATCCATGGCGGTCACCGGGCCTGAACTCCGCATCCGCTGCTCGCGGGGCGCAACCTGGTGATCGGTATTGATGGCTGATTCACTCAGACCTGATTGTGATTCTGCCATGGCGTCTACCTCTTTTACATTGTTCTTCAGATCTTCATCCTACGAAAAACCCTGACAATGCTCAACTCTGATAATTGTAAAATTTTTTTATATCAATACCAGACTGAGACATAGAACTGATACACATTGGCACCAAAACTATAAAGAGGTTCCGTTCCAGCTGCGCCACCGGCCAGGGAATTTCTGAAATCGTGGTAATTGAACTGCAGGTGGTCCCAGGCCATATTGAGGCTGCCCTTGTCAATCCAGCCCCAGCCGTTCCGGGCAAAATTCCAGGTCGCCGTGATCCCGAGCCCGGTGCTATCGAAGGCTGCCAGCTCCCGATCGCGGGCCATAAAAGTATACTGATCCTTGTAGGCAAACATGTCGCTGTAAAAACTCGCCTTGCTCTGGGTATACCAGCGAGAGCGAAAATCGAGTATCCAGTTGCCGATGGGGTAGGTATATCCCAGCTGATAGGTCACGGCACTGACCCCCCACGAGTCCTGGTAGAACTTGATCCGGCCATGCAGGGCCGCATGAAACGCGAGATAATAATTGCCGCTGATGGCCAGGGCGTTGCTGGTATGGGTGCTGGGATATTTTTCCGGTGCAAAGCCGCGGGAATTTGTCGTGGAATCAAAGTAACTGTAGGAACGATACGGATTGTTCAGGGTCACGCCGCTGTTATTTATCTGCGTTGCCTCATCTGTGATAGTTTCCCAGTTGGCGCTCATGATGAAATTCTTGGTCAGGATCTGGCTCAGGCCAATGCGGTAATTTTGCCGCGTGACATCAGCTTTGTCGGGATACAAACTGGTTGTACCCTGATGAATATGTTGTGCAACGGTATCTTTACCCAGGGTATATCCAAGGGTCAGGGTCGATAAATCACCGAAGAAATCCTGACTCATATTGAAATTCAGAGTCCCTGATTTGTAGTCGCTCTCCACGCTGCTGGTATAGGACAGGCTGGTAGTGGTCTTGCCGTGCAGGTAATCAATACCCCCGGTCTGTTCGACCCGCTTTTCAGTATATTTACTGCCACCCACCAGTACGTCCAGCGAGGCACTGCTGACATGGTCAACGTAATAGTTGTAATACACGGAGGTATTGCTTGACGCATTCTTGCGTACCAGCAGGGAAGGTCCACTGACAGTGACACCACCACCGTCAAAAGAATGGTACATGAGGTCGGCCCGTTCCTCGGGCAGAACAGTCGCACCTGCCAGCCGGGAGATACCCCATAACAGAACGGCCCACGCGATTAAGCCTCTTCTCATGCGACGCGCTACCTCAGTTACAACCACAACCGCCACCGGAGCCCCCCTGGGCGCCACGTGAAGCCTGTCGGGTTTTGTACATGTGCGCCACATAATCGGCCGAGACCGGGTCGCGACTCGGGTTCATGATGGGATCCGCCAGGTTGGCACGCTGATACGGCTTGACCCAGGGCTGCCAGGAACTGCAGCCCTGCAGCATGCCCAGGCAGACAAGCAGGATACACAATACGCGCATATCAGTTTTCCCTGAGCAGTTGAACCACCTCTTTGCGATATTCATTTTCATAGCCCGGCTTGTAACCCTGATGCATGAAACGCATGTTGCCGTTTTTATCGATAATCACCGTGGTCGGCATGGCATTCACGTTGTACGTTTTTACCACGCTGTTCCGGGTATCGTACAAAATCGGAAAGCTGACCTTGATGTCGCGCAGGTAATGATTGGCCTTGGTGGAATCCGTATCCACATTGACACCCAGAATGGTAAAACCCAGTTTGTTATAGCGTTTGTACAGAACATTCAGCAATGGCATTTCCTGGCGGCAAGGCCCGCACCAGGATGCCCAGAAATTAAGCAACACCACCTGTCCGCGGTAATCACTCAGACGCAGGTTATGGCCGCTACGACTGTGCAGGGTAAAATCGGGGGCCTTACCACTGATGCTGGTGGCACCGGCCGTCAGCGGAAACAGGGCAAACAATCCAGTCGCAAAAATAAATAAACGTAACAGCTTTAACATGACTCTCTCCTTACATCAAAACACGTAGGTTAACCCGAGTGTTGTCGCAAAATTATGTGTGGTTTTGTCTACCCCCGTCACATCGTTACTGAAGATGTGATCACGCACGTCCAGATGGACGACAAACCAGTCGGTAACATCGACGCGATACCCGCCACCGACCGTAATTGTAAAATGATTATTGCCAGCGAACTTAGTGGACCCTGCACCGGCAAGGACGTACAGGGCCGTGTTATAGGCCAGATCACGCCCCAAAAATGCCTCGCCCGGTAACAGGTTGTAACCGATGGAAATATTGTAATAAATGTATTTGCGTTGATTATCAGTGAGCAAGGGTACACCGGCACTGAGTCGCTCATAGCTGGTTGTGCCGCCTTTGGACTGGCCTAACGTGCCCTGAAAAAATACGTCCTCGGTCACATGGTAATCCAGACGCAAACCATAGACAGGGTGCGTGCCAAAATCCTCAATACTCAACAGCCCGGTAAACGCTGTAAGCTCGAGGTTATCGGTACCGATATTTTGTACCTTGATAACCCGGCGCTTGACCTGCGGTTGAATCACCTGCTCCTGCGGCACGATCTGGTCGGCCTTATTATCCACCGGCCCCGATGTGCTATCGGCAGCCAGGGAAATCTGGCTCAACCCTGATAACAACACTATCAGAAAAAGAATCCGAAACCTGCTTTCCATTCGTCGATATCCTCATATGCATTGCGACTGGAAAAAACCACGTAACGTCGATATTCCATACGCAGTAAAAAACGTTTGGTCAGGTGCATGCGTGCACCCAGAGCGTAATCGGCATACTGGTTATTATGATTCTGGCTCGCGGCCAGGGTCGTCTTGGGCGTGGTGCCAATGACACCGGTGCCCACTGAGAAAAACGGTGACACGGTCCATTCTGGAAAGGGTTCCTCTACCAGGTTCAGACCGAGAAACGCGCTGCTGGAGGCAGTACCGATGTCCTGGGAAACGGAGATCTCCGTGGAGATATTTTCGGTAAAATGATAACTCGCATAAAAACTGATGACCGAGGCCCCGCCAAAATTACCGACCAACGCACCATATTCCCAGCTACGTTGGCGAAAGGCCTTTTCACCCAGGTCTTTCACCACCATGCGCTTGCCTGAAGGCTCCAGGGTCATTTGTAACTGGTTGGCGCTAACCCAGCCTTCCTTGTTGTCTTTGGTCCGCACCTTGAACCAGTCAGTGCGCCGATACAGGACCTGGATCTTCTCGCCGCGTTCGGCAACATAAAAAATCGGGTAACCACGCCCCGGACCGGTATGCAATTCGATATAGGGGTCGACCACCTTCAGCAACGTCTTCTGCGCGTCCGCGGCAAAACTCATGTTGGCCAACGCCAGCAAAACAACTGTCAACACAAGCTTGTACATGAATTCGGTGCGCCCTGGCATTCAACACTTTATTTTTATAGGTAAATTCTACCCTGTGCCATTGTTATGCGCCAATGCGTTTATCCCCGCGCTCGCGTTTGGTCGACAATAACGATTGCGTACATCAGTTAATTCTTCGGGGCAGCAAATGGATTATTGAAGTACTGAGCACCAGTATCCACCCATTCGGACAGCAGCTTGAGCTCGTGCACTGTCAACCAGGGCTGACCTGCCGTGCAATGCGGTGTTGGTATACTGGTTGTTGGTGGTGGACAGGTACCGTCAGCATTCACTGCAAAAACACTAAAAAACGAACTGCCATTGGCCGTGCCCGGCATCATTGTTCTATCGATAGTTATCGTGTTGCCGTTCGCATCTAAAACAGCTGTACCATTAGCATCCACTTTATTATGATTTAAGAGTAACTGCGAGTAAGAAGACAACCAATCCGTGGTTGTCTGGCTTAACACATTGTCACTGAGATCGAGCTGACCAGCAGGAACCCCCGGATTGTTTGGATCAGGATTCTGGTAGCTGTGACAGCTCGTACACGTCGCATCGACTGTCGCATTATTCACTGTAACTGGATTACCAAGAGCATCCGTCACGACGCGCGCATATGACCACATCGGGTCGATATCCGTCTTGTAATCGATACTAATCCGGCAGGTCACATTCCAGCTGCCCGTCGGGCTCATACAGCTACTGGCCACCGGTGCAACCTGGTCGGGCAGCCAGCTGTAATCGTAGAAAAAGGGCGGATCGAGCTGGGTGCGGTTCGTATTAGCGGCGGTCGTCATATCCGTCCAGGCATCGGTGAAGTTGATGTCGACGGAAGGCGTCAGGGTGTTTATCGAGGCATTGGTCCACGCCTCGGCCATGGTCTCGCCGATTGCAGTCGGCGCAATCCGGGTATGGGTAAACGCACCCGCATCCACCTCTGCCTGGGTCGCCCCCGGATACAAATTATTAGCCTGTCCGCCGAGCCGACCATGCGGCGCAGTGGAATATGGACTGTGACATCCCCCGCAACTCAAGGTCTTGCCGGGGCGCACGCTTAACCAGGTGCCATGCCGATAATTGATAGGTCGATTATTGTTATCCAGGGTCCGAACACGGCGACCATTTTTATCGACAATGCTGAACGACAAGGGCACATTCGCCGGCACCTTGACCCGCACCGAGCCATCGGGGTAAATCGGGGCATAACCGATAATCTGGCGCATCAGTCGCGCCTTACTGACCCCAAACGCGGAAGATTTGAAATCATAGGTATCCTTATCCGGCATGTAGGTACCCTTGACGATACGCAAAAACATCGCGGGGCGTTGAATCAGACCGGTGTTGTCCTGGTCCGCAGTCGACTGTGCCGGATCGGTAAGCTGTGACAAACTGGTCGCAGAGCTGCCCATGGGATTAAAACTGCCATCCATATCATAGACACTGCGAATATTGATGATGCCGGTCGCCCCACTGCCGATGTTATAGGGGATATAGGGCGCATCAGTGAGATTTTCCGCCGCCACCACATCCGTGAAATAGATACCGGCCTGCGGCGGCGTGATCGGCAACATCGTTTGTGAGCCGATGTCATAAATAAAAATCCCGTAGCGTGGCGGCGCTTCCGTGGCAGTGCTCAGATCCACGCTCGGATCATTGCAGCCCTTGGTCTCATTGGTGCCGTTAACACTCACCGTGACGAAACACAGGCTGTAACTCACCAGGGCGCGGTTGGAGCCATCCAGCAGCGGAAAGATCGAACTGAAGCGTCCCCCCAGGGAAATCCCGGGCTTCGTGTTCACCGTGTTATTACTTAGTGATATCTGGCCCGGTCCGGTCAAGCCCGATGTCGGATTCAAAGGCTGATTTATATCGGTGTAGTGCTGGACATCAAGCAATACCGGATCACCGCCATCAAAAGTGTTGGTAAAAGGCATTGCCAGGGCCATGACCTTGCCCGCCGAGGTTTCCTGTGGCTGGGTAAAGTGAATTGGCGCATTATTGCTACTACCTGAAGGATTACTGCCGGTATTATGACTGTATTCACCATACAGCATCTGCACATCTGATCCGTCAGGCTTCATGGTGTACAGCGTCATTTGATTTTTACCCGGGGAGTGTTCCCAACGACTGAACATCACCCGCCCTTCCAGACCAGGAATGTTACGGATCACCGTCGGATACAGATCATCACTCATGTTAAAGGTCAACTGGTGCAGGTCCGTGCCATCGATCGCCATGGAGAAGAGATGGAAGGAATGCTTATTACTCTTGGCATCTTCCACAGTAGGTTGGAAGATGCTGAAAAATCCCTCGTTCAGTTCAATTGCGCCCGTGACGTCGGTCGCCCGATCGGACGAGAAGATAATGCGATTCCCGGGAATGAAATGCGGTTCGATGTCATCGCCATCACTGTTATTAAACGGCATCACCAGTTTAGGATTTTCGCTACCCGCTGCCTGACTCAGCGGCTTGGTCAGATCGTATTCATAAATATTCCAGGTAATGGGAGGATTGGCGTTGTTCACCATGGGTTTGTGCAAAGCGAACAGCAGTTTGGTACCGTCGTTAGAAAAAGACAGATCACGGACATCGCCATCATTGCCAATAATGGCTTGCGTCACATCGATTTCAGGTGAACTGACCGATGCGGTCTTTTTGACGATCAGGTGGGCGCCCGCTTGCATGGCCTCGGGGTCGGAGATATCACCGGAGACTGGCATGCCATTCATGTCTACCGGGGTCGTGCGTTTGACATAGGCAATCGGCAACTCTGTCACCGTCGGATCGGGCGCCTGGTTGTTGCCCCCCACTCCCGCGCTGCCTCCCCCACAGGCAGACAGGCTGACGAGACAGGCGGCCACAAGAGAGGATTTAACTAGTATAAATGTGGAAAATTTTACACTGAATCGCTTTTTCATCATCGGCCCGCTCTTATCATTGTCGTTAAGCAGTCATGGAAATCGTGTATCACGCTCGTCGTATTCAGCGCCCCCAGTGGCAGTACAAAACTGCGTCACAAACCTCTTTCATTTGCTACACGGGTCCCCCACTTGTACGAATGAATTATGGACAGAATGGGATTTTCGTTCTGTGAGCAGTATCATGAAAGAATGTCTGGTTTCAAACTACAGTAACCACATGACCCGGCGGTGTGATGAGTTGTGATCCAGTTCACACTGGCAGCTAACAAAAACGAACATTAATAACATTTTGGGAAACGATTATGACCATCGCAAGTTTGTTACGCACCGCTATCCCGAAAAAGGCCATCTCCGGCGCCATCGCTGTGGCAGTGACGATTGGATGCGCCAACCTGAGTTACGCCGCCCCCACCAACCGTGATATCGCCTGGCAGATCTTCGAGCGGCTGACCGGGACTCCGCCGTCTAATGCCATGCTGGACACCATGACCGATTGCATTACCAATGGCACCGGTTCCCAAATCTGCCAGACCGGCGCAACGGTAGATGGCGTACAAAGTATCGGACTTAACAGCCTGTCAGACTCCAGTGTTACCGGTACCAGCACGATGCAACAAAGCTTAGCCGCGGCGACAAGCCACAATAGTAGCAGTGTCAACACTAGTAGTAATGTAAATAAAGCCGGTATTGTCGCCGCTACCTTTCTGGCCATGCAGGACCCGAATTTTCTCAACGTCAAGGTCAAAGACATGGTCCTGCCCTGGACCAACAAGGACCAGACGGTGTTTTTCCCTTTCAACGATGCTGCGGCCATGATGATTGGCATGATTCGGGACGGAAAAGATTTTCGCCAGCTGCTATATGGTGATATCTATTATGACGACCCATCTGCCTCTGTGGCCTTTTCTAAATTCGTGTTCCCGGTCTCGAATACCGACCCGCAATCGAACAATGATCATTTCGCGTATATTGAAAATCAGAATCTGCCACTAAAAACCGCTCTGGTTGCCACTACGCAATCAGGTGTAACCGGGATGCCGACCGAGGGCATCGCCGGTGTCATGACCACCCGCGGCATGCAGCGCGCCTATTTCTATGCCGGCACCAATCGCGCCATGCTGCGTTTCACTTTCCTCAATTTCCTGTGTAACGACCTTGGCCAGGTCAAGGACATCAACAGCAACCCGGAGCGCATCCGCCAGGACCCGTCGCGCAGCCCGGGTGGTGACAGCAGTGTCTTTCTGAACAAATGCATCGGCTGCCATGCCGGCATGGACGGCATGGACGGAGCTTTCGCCTACTACAACTGGGGCTCGGCTATTTACCAACCGAATCCAAACACACCAGTAGATTCCCAGGGCAGTGTCTATGCGAGTAGCGATATTCCCAATGGTTATACCCTGAGCGGCAAGGCTTTCCCTCCATCCAGAGTCATGCCCAAGTACCGGCAGAATTTTCTGAGCTTTCCGGGCGGCTATGAGACCACTGACGATAGCTGGATCAACTACTGGCGCGTCGGCCTGGACGCCAACCTGGGTTGGGATGAAGGCGCGAATGACAGTTCACCCCACATCGTCTCCTACGACCCCAAAAACAACTCAAATCCATACCCGAGCACACAAGCCAATCCCCAGATGGGCAGTGCAGCGCAGCTCGGCTATGAACTGTCGCATACCGTCGCCTTCGCCCGCTGCCAGGTGCTGCATGTCTATCGCCACACCTGCATGAATGACCCGACTGAAAAGAAACTGGAAGCAATGGTTGGTGACTTCCAGGGCAGTAATTACAACATGCTGGCTGCCTTCAGTGATGCAGCCATTGCCTGCAGCAAAGGTAATTAAACCAGACGCAATTTCGTACCGGAGTACCGAATCAACTCAGGTCTGTGGAGAACAACATGAATTACAACAATAATGCGAAACAGGGTGGAACCGGCCTGGGCCTCAAACGGCTTGCCACCGGCTTGATCTTACTTTCCGGTGCACTGGCACTCAGCGCCTGCGGCGGCGGCGCCAGCAATACCCAGAACCCGAAGGGTTCGCAGACTGGCATAGTCAGTACCAGTTCAAAGGTCCCCCTGTATCAGGGTCCGCCCCCGGCCTCCCAGGATACGCTCTATTTCAGCAAATATTTATGGAACAACCTGCGCACCCAGAATCATTGCGCCTCCTGTCACGATGACGGTGGCCAGGGCGGAGTCTATTTCGCGAGCAATTCCGATGTCAACGAAGCCTATGCCGCCGTCATGAATTCGAGCAAACCCCTGGTTGATTTAAAAAACCCCGCGAAGTCCCTGATGGTCACCAAGTTCAGCCAGAGCGGGCATTACTGCCTGGACGGAACCAATGCCCTGTGCGCCCAGGAACTCACCAACTGGATTACCGCCTGGGCCAATGCCGAAAGCGGCGGCGGTAGCACCACCATCACCCTGACCCCGCCCGCGATTCATGCGCCGCAGGCACCCCTGAATTTCCCTTCGTCACCAGATAACTATGGTGCTGTCTATAATCTCGTGTCTAACCACTGCAACGGTTGCCACGTGCCCAACCCGACACAGAGCGCGACCCCGGTGGCACCGGAGTTCGCCACCAGCTCGGAGGCGGATTCGTATTCTCTGGCGAGCACGATTCCCCTGATCAATATCGCCGATCCCAAGCAATCACGCTTTTACACCCGCCTTGCCGTGGATGGCCATAACTGCTGGACGGACTGCGCCACGGCGGCGTCACAAATGCTGAATGCCATCAAGCAATTCACCGACCCCATCCAGGCAGCAGCAAAAACCGCACCCAGCGCCGCAGACACGTACCTGGCCAGCGACGCCGTCAACCTGTTCCAGGACGGCATCGTCGCCAGTGGCGGCGGCCGCTACGAAGCGGATCAAATCGCCATGTATAATTTCAAAACAGGTTCTGGCAATACCATCCTTGATGTCAGCGGCGTAGCCCCGGCCATGAACCTGACCCTGAGCGGTACCGAAGGTGTCGATTACAAGTGGATGAGCAACTGGGGTATCGAATTCGATACCAAGAATGCCAAGGCCCAGGCCCTGACCAGCGACAGTGCCAAACTGACAAATTTAATCGCAACATACAATGCTGGATATTCAATTGAGGCCTGGGTAGCACCTGCCAATACAACTCAAACCAGCGCTGATATTGTCACATATACCGGCGGTGACACTGTAGGCAATAATTTCAGCCTCGGGCAAAATGCAACCAGTTATGAGGCTTATAACCGGGATCAAAACGATTTAACAGGGAATATAACCCCCCTTGATGTGCCAGGCCTGAATGCCAGCCTGCAACACGTAGTACTGACGAATGACCCGATCAAAGGCACACAACTATATATAAACGGTGTGGCGCAAATTCCGGACCCGACTAATCCCTCTCCTGATCCAAGATCTATTGGCGAGAACTTGGGGAACTGGATCAGTAGCTTTGCTTTCGTGTTAGGAAATGATCCTTCTCGCCAACACTCCTGGCTCGGCCAGATCCGTATGCTGGCCATCCATAGCGCACCACTAACTCCGCAGGAAGTACTTCAGAATTATCATGCCGGTGTCGGCCAGCAATACTTCCTGCTGTTCAACATCAGCAGTCATCTGGGTACCGAGTGCAATCCCGCCACCGGGCCGTCCTGTTTCATCCTGATGAAGGCCTCGGTATTCGATAACACCAGTTACCTGTTCTCTGAGCCCCGGTTCATCAACCTCAATGACCCCAACGTCAGCACAGAGCCCCCGGTGTTACTCAAGGGGATGCGCATCGGCATCAACGGCAACGATTCGGGCAATGACCAGGTCTTTTCCCGCATGGATGTCTGCGTCAACGGACCGTGTGCATTTAGCACGGTTGACGCACGAACCCGCGACGTGTGTTACCAAAAAGGCATCACACCAGCCGATGGCGCACTCCTTTCCAGCCAGGGTGCCGTGATTGCCATGCAAAACGGCCCCAGGGGCAATGGGGGCCTGGCACCGGATATGATCTTCCTGACCTTTGATGCGATCAATGATGCGGCAAAACCGCATACGATTGTCTCCACTTCGTCTCTAACCTCGCCAACGCCGACGGTGCATCCGGTGGTGAATGACAATATCCTCGTGCACTCCTTCGAGGAAATCGATGCCACCCTGGCCAAGCTGACTGGCATACCGCGTACGGATATTGCGTCAACCTACGCCTCAGTCATTCAGTCCTTGCCGTCCACCCATGATGCCGGTTCATATAATTCGGCGAACCAGATGGCCGTGACCCAGTTGGCGATCAGTTACTGCAGTACAATGGTGAATAATCAGGAAACCGCAGACACAAATGGGCCTAACAACAATAAGTTCTTCCCGAATATTACATTCAATAAGACCAACCAGACCATTACATCCACTAGCGGGGTTAACCAGCAGGGACTGTCGTTTACTGCCGATGACGTGAATGACATCGTACAGCCCCTGATCTCCCACCTGATGAATGTCGAGTACAATGGGACAGCTGCAGCAAAAACGCTCTCGTTCATGCCTGTCTATTCGCAAGTGCAATCCTACCTGGCTGATTTAATTAACGGTGGCACCATCAATACCAGTGCAGGTCCAATTACAGTGCAAGGATTGGCGCCGACGACCGTTAGCAATAATAGTCCGGCACCGTGCGGACAGGGCACAAGCTACTGTAGCTATGCCCGCAGCATACAAATCATCAAGGCCACCTGTACCGCCGCCGTGGCCAGTGCGCCCATGTTGCTGCATTAAGCCTTTACACCGAGGTATACAAAAATGGCAAAAAAACCCAGACCGCTCTCTATCGACGAACCCTTGCGCCACCCGGATCACCCGCGCCCGGTGACCCGGCGCGAATTCATGCGCCAGGGCTTCCTCGGGGCCTCGGCCATGGTCACCGGTGGCACCTTGTTGAAATATTTGCTGCAACCTCAACTGGCCATGGCCAATGTTCTCAGTATCGATCCGGACATATCCAGTCTTGCGCCCAGTGAATGTCCATTCGGCGTCTCCGGCAATGGTAAAATTCCGTTCATCTGTTTCGACCTGGCCGGCGGCGCCAACATCGCCGGCTCCAACGTGATGGTCGGCGGCCCGGGCGGTCAGCTCGACGAATTGACCACGGCGGGTTATAGCAAGCTCGGGATCGGCAGTGGCGATTTACCCGGTGCCGGTAATATCGATAGCAGCCTCGGCCTGGCCTTTCATAGCCGCAGCGCCATGCTCGCCGGAATTATGTCTACGCTCGGTGCTGCGGCAGGTGGGGTTGACGGCTTTGTGATCCCTGCCATCTCCAACAATGATACCAATACCAACCCACACAACCCCATGTACGGCATTGCCCAGGCCGGCGTGACCCCGAATCCCGGTGATGGCGCCAAGGGCAGCCTGCTCTCCCTCATCGGCACGGTCGCCTCCACCTCCGGTGGCAGTTCGATGTCGCCGGCCGGTCTCATCGTCCCCTCGCTGCAACCCACCAAAATCGCCTCGCCCAACGACGATACCGCTCTGGTGAGTACCGGCGACATGACCTCTATTCTCACCGCGCCGGACGTCGTGCGGGTCACGGAGACCATCGCCCGCATCAGCGGTGCCGCCCTGGATAAACACGATTTCAGCAATAATCCGGAACTGAAAAACCTGCTGACCTGTGCCTATACCAAGTCTGTGGATACCACGAATAAATTCGCGACTGGCTCCAGTGCGCTGGACCCGCGCCAGGATCCGCTAATTACCGGTGACACAACGGGTGGCAGTGGCGGTTCAGGAGGTATTTTTGACCCCCTGGGCGGTCTGTCTGCCAACTCAGCTTATAGTAAAACCGCCTCGGTTATGAAACTGGTTCTCAATGGCTTTGCCGGTGCCGGCACCATCACTCTTGGCGGTTATGATTACCATACCGGCGAACGCGGGACCGGTGAAAAACGCGACCTCCTTGCCGGCCAGTGCATCGGTGCCTGCCTGGCCTACGCCGCGGCCGTGCAAAAGCCACTGATGGTGTATGTCTTCAGCGACGGTTCGCTGTTCAGTAACGGCACAACTGATTCCGGTTCTGTCAATGTTGGTAATACCACTGTGAATTACGATGGGAAAGGGGTCTGGACCGGTGACATGTCCACCACGGCCAGTACCTTTTCACTGATCTATAAGCCCGGTGGAGGTACTCCGGTACTCAAAACAGCCCGTAATGGCAATCGTCAGCTAGGCGCATTCCAGCCCAGCGGCAACGTGCAGAAAGGTTTTCGCACGGCCAACGGCAACCCGGTGATCGCCGCTGATGACGTCACTGCGCTAGTCTATACCATCCTGCTCAATTACATGGCACTGCACGGCGAGGCCTCGCCCGCGAATTTTCAGGCTTGCTTTAAAAACGCCAATCTGGGTGGCTTCAGTCAGTCCTTGCTGGATGACCTGATTATGTTCCAACCCATTGTGAGCGGACCAGTGACTTATACCTGAAACAACGATTACTGCTTTTGCTCCTCCCTCTCCGCACCCGGTTGATACCGGGTGATCTTTTCTGGATTGCAGGTATGATTAGCGCCATGCGTACGAAACCTCTTTTACTCGGCCTGGGACTTTGCCTGCTTAGCCTGTCGGCCCAGGCACAGTGGTTTAAGGAGGCCCGTGGCATCATGGGCACTAACATCGAGGTCGACCTGTGGGATACCGATGTGATCCACGCCAGGGGCTGTATCGAAGAGGTCATGGGCGAGATGCGCCACATCAACCGGGAGATGAGCCCGTACCTCAGGACCAGCGAGCTTTACAAGGTGAATAAGTACGCCGCCGAGCGACCGGTGAAGATCAGCAAGGAACTGTACGACCTGATCAAGCGTTCTTTTTATTTCTCGCGGATTTCGCACGGCGCGTTTGATATTACCTATGCCAGCATTGGCTATCGCTATAACTATCGCGAGCACATCAAGCCCAGCAACGCCCAGATCAAGGCCGCACTCAAGGACATCAGCTATCGCCACATCAAGCTGGACCCGAAACACCACACGATCCGCTTCAGCATGCAGGGCGTGCGTATCGACCTCGGTGGGATTGCCAAAGGTTACGCAGTGGACCGCAGCATCGCGTTGTTGCAGCGCTGTGGCATCAAGGACGCCATGGTCACCGCCGGCGGCGACAGTCGCATCATCGGCGATCATGATGGCCGACCCTGGATGATCGGCATCAAGGACCCGCGCGACAAATCGCAATCCATCGTTGCCATCCCCCTGAGCAATACGGCGATCTCCACCTCCGGCGATTACGAGCGTTATTTCATCAAAAACGGGGTACGTTACCACCACATTCTCAATCCCCGCACCGGCAAGTCCGTGCATAGCACGCACAGTGTGTCCATCATTGGCCCCGATGCCACGACCACCGATGCCCTCTCGACCACAGTATTTGTAATGGGGCCCAAGGCCGGACTGGCCCTGGCCGAGCAACTCAAGGGCATAGACGCGGTGATCGTGGATCGCTATGGCAAGATCCATTACACCTCGGGACTCATGCCACCCTCGGATTCACCACCCGCTTCGCGGTAATAGTCAACAACGGGGGTGTTTTGTGACCGATTCATCATCTACTTCAGGAAAGACTGTTATCACGGGCGCTTCCTCAATATTATTGAGGCCACACAAGCGTTTGAAATTCCATTTAAAATAAGCACACCTTGTCAGAAAAAAAGCGGGGGAAGTCAGCATGTCACATTCCATCAGGGCAGCATTGCATGTCAGCTTGTTCATGACACTGATGTTGTTTGCCACCTTTACCCAGGCCGCAGACAAAAAGACCGTCACCACCATGGACACCCGGATCCAGGATCTGAAAAAACAGGTGCTGGACCTGAACCGTGACCTGTTCCTGCTCGAGCAGGACCTCCTGTTTCCCGCCAACACCCAGTTCTCGGTTTTCGTTTCCATGGACAGCGGCATGACCTTTAATCTCGATTCCGTACAACTCAAGATCGATGGCGCCGTCGTAGGCAATCATTTATATACCCAGCGTGAAATTAACGCCCTGCGCCGTGGCGGCGTACAACGTTTTTATATCGGTAACCTGACCTCGGGCGAACACGACCTGGTCGCCTTTTTCGTGGGCAAGGGACCGCATGACCGCGACTACAAGCGCGGTACCACCCTGAAAATCATCAAAGGCCCTGCCGCGCAATTCGTGGAGCTGAAAATTAGCGATAGTCAGTCCAAGCTCCAGCCCGAATTCAAAGCAAAGGTATGGAAAGCTGAATAAACCAGAACTGCACAGATGTCTTTTCAACGCTTCACCACTGCCCTGCTCCTGCTGCTTGTTCCGGTAAGCGCCGTACTTGCCAGGGATGCGCCCAATGAACTGGCACCGCAGCCGATCCATGACCTGCGCTACGGTGAAACCCTTTTCCACTACTTCCAGAAAAAATATTTTTCCGCCATCACCGACCTGATGGTTGCCCACAGCACCCAGCCCATTTCCACCCAGGGTGAGGACCCCAAGCTGTTGCTCGGCGGGCTCTACCTGGCATATGGCATGCAGGATGCCGCCAGCAAGTTGTTCAAACAGATCCTCAAGGAAAACCACTTGCCGGGTACGCACGACCGGGTCTGGTACTACATCGGCAAGATGCGTTATCAAAACGGCAACCTGCAGGGCGCGGCAAAAGCCCTGCTTCGAATCAAACATCACCTGCCGGCGGATCGCGAGGCCGAGAGCCTGCAAATGCTCGCCAACATCTATATGGCCGAAAAACAATACCCGAAGGCCATTGCCGTCCTGCGCGATTTTCACGGCAACTCGGACTGGGAAGACTACGCCAAATACAACCTGGGTGTCGCCCTGGTCAAGGCCGGTCAGCAACAGCAGGGGACGCAATTACTTGTCGACGTCGGTGAATTGAATCCTGACAAACTCAGTCACGAACTGCGGGCCCTGCGCGATCGGGCCAATCTCGCCCTGGGCTTTGCCCATCTGCGTGGTAACGACCCGGCAGATGCAGTGCAGGACTTTCAGCGCATCCGCCTGGCCGGTCCCCAGTCCAACAAGGCCCTGTTAGGTCTGGGCTGGGCCTATACCGCCCAGAAGGAATACAAACAGGCACTGAATCCCTGGATGGCGTTACAACAACGGGCGGAACTGGATACCTCGGTGCAGGAATCCCTGATCGCCATCCCCTATGTCCTGGAAAAGCTCGGCAAGAAACGCCTGGCCATGTCGTATTACGACAAGGCCATACGTGCCTACACCGCCGAGATCAAACGTCTGGATGGCGTGATGAGCGCGGTACAACGCGGTGAGTTACTGCGAGCGATGCAACCGGCCAACATTGATGACGAAACCTCGTTGCCCATGCACAGCTTTGGTCTGCCCGACTCGATCAGTGCACCTTATCTTCATGACATGATGGCCTCCAACGCCTTCCAGGAAGGCTATCGTAACCTGCAAAACCTGATGTACCTGCGTTATGTTCTGCAGCACTGGGAAGCCCAGCTGCCTTCTTACCGGCTGATCCTGTCGGAACGACGCAGGGCCTATTTCGACAAACTGCCGCACATCGCCAGCGACAAGAAGCTGGAACAGATCACGCAGATGTCGGCACAACGCGACAAGCTCGCGGCCGAACTCAAACGTATCGGACAAAAACACGACGGCCTCGGCCTGGTCACAGCGGACGAGGCCGAGCAACTCAAGACGCTCGGTAAAATCAAAAAATCCCTAGAGCACCTGTCCAATAGCCAGGACATGAGTGAAGCCCGGGAAAAATACCGCATCATGCAGGGCGTCCTCTACTTTCGCACCCAGAGCGAATTTATTCCGCGGCTGTGGCAATCCAAACGGGATTTGCATGAACTTGACCAGGCCCTGGCCAGGGTGCGTAAAACCAAGCGCAACCTGGTCAGGGCAGCCAACCAGGCACCTCGCTATTTTCAGGGTTACGATGCCAAGATCAATAACGATCGGCAACGCATTGCCACCCTGCTGGGCAAAATGGATGTAGCCATCCGGCAGACAAAATCCCGAATCCAGCACATGGCGATGCAGGCACTGATTCAACGACGGCAACAACTGGAGAATTATCACGTACGCGCCCGCTTTGGTATCGCCCGCCTGTACGACAGCCTGGTCATCGAAAAAGACAAGCAAAAAGAAAAAACAAAAGAAGGAGGCGCGCATGTGCAGAAATAGCCTGCTGCTTGCCCTCCTGTGTCTAACCCTGCTTGGCTGCGCCACCGACAAGCAACACATCCGGAAGTGGGTGAAACCAAACTCTCCGGCGATAATAAAAAAGCCATCGACCAGGGACAACGCGACACCCAGGCCTCGATCCGGCTATACACGGCCTATCTGGAAACCCACCCCAATTATCCCAATAACGATCAGATCCTGTACCAGCTGGCCAAGGCCTACGAACTCGATGGCCAGCCGGACAAGTCGCTGGAGATACTCGATCGGATCATGCACTTTTATCCAGACACCCAATACCGCGACGAAGTGGAGTTCCGTCGCGGTGAAATGCTGTTCCTGTTAAAGCGCTACAACGCCGCGGCACAGGCCTATCACGCGATCATCACAAACAACCCGCAATCGATCTTCTACGAAAAGGCCATGTATAAATACGGCTGGACCCAGTTCAAGATGGGGAACTACAAGAGCGCACTCGGGCCTTTCTTCGCGGTCATGGACAGGAAGCAGGAACAGGGCATGTTGCAAATGAACCGCCCGGTCGACAACCTGCTTGGCACCCAGCGTGAACTGATCGTCGATACCCTGCGCGCCATCAGCCTGTGTTTTGCCTATGATCAATCCCACTACACACTGTCCGACTGGTTCAAACAACACGGGGATCGTCCCTACGAACCGCTGGTCTACCTGAGTCTGGGTAAACTCTTCTTCAAACAGGAACGGGTTAAAGACGCCGCCGATACCTACATGGCCTTTGTCCACCGTTACCCGACCTCACCACTGGCGCCAGAGTTTCATACCGAGGCGATCAATGCCTACGAAAAAGGCGGGCTGACTTCACTGGTCCTGCCCGCCAAGGAAGAGTTTGTGAAGCTGTACGGGGTCGGTTCCGCTTACTGGAAACTACAGACGCCGCAATCGCGTGAGCGTATCAAACCCCTGCTGGCCAGACACATTACCGAGATTGCCACCTACTATCATGCGGTCGCGCGCAAAAGCAAGAAGCCGCAGGACTTCTACAAGGCAGCGACCTGGTATGAGCACTACATCACCACCTTCCCGGATGCGCCGAATACCGGGCAAATCAATTTCCTCAAGGCCGAGGCCCTGTTCGATGGCCGTTACTACGTACAGGCGGCACAGGAATATGAAAAGACGGCCTATCATTATCCGCCGTTTGGCAAAAGCGCCACCGCAGGGTATTCAGCCCTGTTAAGCTATGCGGCGATCGAAAAACTCCAGCCCGGGCGTTACACCGGGTTACAACAGAATGCCATCAGCAGTATGTTGCGCTTTGCGGATCATTTCCCCAGTGACGCACATGTGCCGGCGGTGCTGACCAGGGCAGCAAACGAACTGTTCAAGACCAATGATTATCTGCGTGCCGCCTCGGTTGCACAAAAACTGGTCCGGATGCCCAGTGCCACGCCGCAGATGCAACGCACTGCCTGGATTATCCTGGGTCATTCCCAGTTCGCCATGAAAAACTATGCGCAGGCAGAACACGCCTATCGTGAAAGTCTGCGACGCATCTCTACCAAGGACAAGGAATACCAGGGAATCTACGATCGCCTGGCTGCCAGTATTTACAAACAGGGAGAGCAGGCACGAGATGCCGGAAACCTGAACCTGGCGGTCAGCAACTTCCTGCGAGTCGGTCAGGTGACGCCGGCATCCGGTCTGCGTGCCAATGCCGACTACGACGCGGCGACCACACTGATCAAAATGAAGCAGTACCGACGCGCCTCCGGCCTGCTCGAGGTATTCCGCAAGCGTTATCCCAAAAACGCGCTGAATGCCGGTATCCCGGAAAAACTGGCGCTTATCTATAGTGAAACCGGCCAGAGTGGCCGGGCCGCGCATGAAATGGAAATCCTCGCCGCCAATCATCGCCAGAATAAAACATACCGTGCCGATTTGTTATGGAAGGCCGGCACCTATTATGCGAAGGCCAGGATGACGGGCGATGCAAAACGGGTTTATGCGCAATACATACGCGAGTTCCCGCAGCCGCTGGAGCGCGCCGAGGAGGCACGTAACAAGCTTGCCGAATATGCCCGCCATGCCGGTGACAGCCGAACCTGGGGCCGGTGGCTACGGGCGATTATCCAGGCCGATGCCAGTGGTGGTGCCCAGCGTAGCGATCGCACGCGTTATCTTGCGGCTGATGCCACGCTTAAGCTCGCCCAGGGCCAGGAGGTCGCGTACAAGCAGGCGCACCTGACCCAGCCACTCAAGCACAGCCTGCGTCGCAAGAAAGACCAGTTCCAGGCCACCATCAAGGCCTACGAAAATGCCATTCAGTATCGGATAGCGAATGTCACCACGGCCGCGACCTACCAGCTCGGTGAACTGTATTCAGACTTCGCCAGGTCCCTCACACATTCGCCACCGCCGCGCGGCCTTTCCGGCGATGCGCTGGCACAATATAAAGTATTGCTAGATGATCAGGCCTTCCCGTTTGAAGAGAAATCCATCGATATCCATGCTGCCAACGTGAAGCAGATCAGTGACGGCATTTATGACAAGTGGGTCAAGGCCAGCCTGGCTAAACTGCGCAAAGTCGACCCGGCCCGTTACGCCAAATACGAAAAGGTTCAGCCGTATGTGGAAAACATCTACTAACGCCCTCGCCCTGCTCGCCTGTCTCGCACTGGGTGCCTGCGCCAGCAGTCCGACTGGTCCCGGCGCTGAAAAGCCCCCGGTCAAGGTCGATGCCCGTGCCAAGACCGAGTTCAGCCAGGCCATTCAGGCCCTCAAGGACAAGCGCGATGATGAGGCCCTGCACCTGTTGACCGGACTGACGCGCAAATACCCCAACCTGGCCGGACCGTTCACCAACCTCGGCCTCTTATATATAAAACAGGACAAACTGGAACAGGCCAGGCAGGCCCTGTTGCAGGCCACGACAGTGCGGCCTGATGATGCGGTGGCCTTCAATGAGCTGGGCGTGGTCTATCGTAAACTGGGAAAATTCAAGCAGGCCCAGCAGGCTTACCAACAGGCATTGAAGCTCAAACCCGACTACGCCGATGCCCACCTGAACATAGGCATTCTCTACGATGTGTATTTAAATGATCTGCCCCGGGCACTGAGCCATTATGAAAAATATCAGCGCCTGAGCAGTAACCCCGACAAAATAGTGGCGAAGTGGATTATCGATCTCAAGCGCCGGGTCAAGAAACAACAGGCAAAGGTGACATCATGAAAACAGTTCTGTTCACGATTCTCTGTGTCATGCTCAGCACATCCGGGTATGCTGCCGACCGCATGAACATGAAAGGGACCAAGATCAGGGGCAACCAGGAATTACCCAAGGTCCTGTACATCGTGCCGTGGAAGCAGGCAAAAGTCCCGAACCTGAACCAGCCTCCGCTAAAAAGCCTGATCAACGAGGCCCTCACCCCGGTAGATCGTGAGGTATTCCAGCGTAAGATACGTTATTACGATAGCTTAAGTGCACAAAGACAATTCAGCAATCGCGTGATTTGCAAAACGGCGAAAAGACTTTACCTGTATGATCGCGTGCTGATGAAACGATAAATTTTCTTTTGACTGACAGGCTTTCTCACAGGAGGTTTTATGTTCAATAGTGTTGTCAGCTTTTTCCAGGATGGTGGTCCCTTCATGTACCCGATCCTGGTGGTACTAGCCATCGGCCTGGCCATTGCATTGGAAAGGTATATTTACCTGACCGTTTCCAGGGCCAATAATCGGCGCATGATGTCGAAAATCATGCCGTTGTTGCAACGTGGGGATTACAAGCAGGCGTTTGGTGTTGCGAGTAAATCCAACCAGGCGATCAGCCGAATGCTGTCCATGGGCCTGTCACGGTTCAAATCTGCCAGCAATCGCGACGACATCGAAACCGCCATGGAAGAAAGTATGATGGAAGTGATTCCCCGTCTGGAAAAACGGACCCACTACCTGGCCACATTCGCAAATCTTGCCACGCTGCTGGGACTGCTTGGTACCATTATCGGTCTAATCCATGCGTTTACTTCCATGGCTAAGGTTGACCCGGCGCAGAAGGCCGCGATCCTGTCCAGTAGTATATCAGTGGCCATGAATACCACAGCCTTCGGTCTGATTGTGGCGATTCCCCTCTTACTGTTTCATGCGATGCTGCAAAGCAAGACCACTGAAATCGTGGATAGCCTGGAAATGGCAGTGGTCAAATTCGTCAACCTGATGATGCAACGCAAGAGTATCAGTGACGCCTCATGAGAAAGCGAATCAGCCGTAGTCGGCATAAAGAACAGGATGAGATGAACATCACTGCCTTCATGAACCTGATGGTGGTGCTGGTTCCATTCCTGCTGATTACGGCGGTGTTCACGCATTTATCCATAATTGAATTACACCTGCCGTCGTTAAACAGCAGTTCTCCCTCCCACCCTGGCAAGCCGCAGCTCAATCTACAGGTTACCATCCATCACGATGCCCTGTTACTGTCTGACACCCGGGGCGGTCTTATTCGCAAATTCGTCAAGACCGGCGAGTCCTTTGACTACCAACAACTGAATGCGACCCTGCAACAGGTCAAGGCACGTTTTCCCGATAAGAACAGTGTCACAATCCTGGCCGAACCCAATACCGAGTACGACACGCTGGTCCACGTAATGGATTCCGTACGGATGTATCATGCGCTGGTGGACGGCAAACTTGTGCAGGCGGAATTATTTCCAGATATTTCAATCGGTGACGCGCCGCGTTAAGAGCCCAAAGTATGAAAGAATCACACCGTACAAGGCGCATGGAACGCCACCACAAACGCAACAAAAAAACGGCGACACTTAACATGGTCTCCATGATGGATATCTTTACCATCCTGGTGTTTTTCCTGCTGGTCAGCGCCGGTAACCAGCAAAACCTGCCCGATCTGAAA
>JARRNT010000045.1:0-16927 GCA_037384645.1 Gammaproteobacteria bacterium
GGTTCGATATACGTGGCGTCAGCCATTTCCGGGTCCGTCATGATAGTGGCCGGATTGGAGTTGACCAGGATGACCCGGTAGCCTTCCTCGCGCAGCGCCTTACAGGCCTGGGCGCCGGAGTAGTCAAATTCACACGCCTGGCCGATGACGATGGGACCGGCGCCAATGATCATAATGCTTTTGATGTCAGTGCGTTTTGGCATAGCGACTACTGTTTGTGAGCCTCAATAAGTTCTATGAAGTGATCGAACAGCGGACCGATGTCATGCGGGCCCGGACTGGCCTCGGGGTGCCCCTGAAAACTGAAGGCCGGGATGTCTGTCCGCTCTACCCCTTGCAGCGAACCATCGAATAATGAACGATGCGTTGGCCTGAGATTCTCGGGCAGGCTCGCGTCGTCCACGGCAAAACCATGGTTCTGACTGGTAATCAACACCTGCTTGCTTGTCAGATCCTGGACCGGGTGATTGGCGCCGTGATGACCAAACTTCATTTTCACGGTCCTGGCGCCACTGGCCAGGGACAGTAACTGGTGCCCCAGGCAAATACCGAACATGGGCAGACCGCTTTTGGCAATCTCGCGTATGGTATCGATAGCATAGTCACAGGGTTCAGGATCACCAGGCCCGTTCGACAGGAACACGCCATCGGGTTTGAGCTTCATCACATCCGCTGCCGAGGTCTGGGCCGGTACCACGGAGACGCGACAGCCTCGATCCGACAACATGCGCAGAATATTGCGCTTCACGCCGTAATCAAACGCCACCACGTGGTGCGGCAACTTCTCGTTGATCGGATGCGGGGCCTGCGGCAGGCCGCGCTCCAGTGACCAGGAGCCCTGGACCCAGTCATAGGGCTCGTGCGTCGTCACTTCTTTAGCCAGGTCCATGCCCTTCAGGCCGGGGAAGGCCCTGGCGGCAGCAATCGCCTTATCCGCATCAATACTGCCGGCCATGATGCACCCGTTTTGCGCACCCTTCTCGCGCAGGATCCGTGTCAGTTTACGGGTATCGATGTTACTGATCGCGACGACCTTGTTGCGTCGCAGATAGTCGTCCAGACTTTCCTGGGCCCGCCAGTTACTCATGCTTAGTGGTAAATCACGAATAATCAGGCCGGCAGCAAACACGGCACGGGATTCCTCGTCTTCGGAATTTGTGCCGACGTTGCCGATATGGGGGTAAGTCAGGGTAACGATCTGTTTTGCGTAGGAAGGATCAGTCAGGATCTCTTGATAACCGGTCATCGAGGTATTAAACACCACCTCGCCGACCGTACTGCCATCAATACCGATTGCGTCACCGTGGAAGACGGTGCCGTCTTCTAGTGCCAACAGCGCCGGTTTGCTCAAGCGTCCTCCAAAAATTCAGGCTGCAAAAAACGGGAGGTACCCTGCAGGTGAAACTCCCGTTCGATAAATAAATCGTGTTTGGTCGCGTGAATCTTGCTGACCGAAAATATTGTATCGCAGATCGCCCCGGGCTGTCCAAGGCGAATCGAACAACTCCCGCGATATCGGAAATATTCCTGAATTTAAAGCCTGAATCGTGTGCGGCGATCCAACTGATGGTTAGTCACGCAGCCCCAGCACATCCTGCATGTCGAATAAACCGTTATCATGCTGCATCAACCAGGCCGCCGCACGTACCGCGCCTTTGGCAAAGGTCATGCGACTGGATGCCTTGTGGGTAATTTCCACGCGCTCCCCGATATCAGCAAACATCACGGTATGTTCGCCCACGATGTCCCCTGCGCGGATGGTTTCAAAGCCAATGGTCTTGCGCTCGCGTTCACCGGTCTGCCCTTCCCGCCCGTAGACGGCGCACGCTTTCAAATCGCGACCGAGCGCCGAGGCCACCACCTCTCCCATACGCAATGCCGTACCGGAAGGGGCATCCACCTTGTGCCGGTGATGGGCCTCGATGATCTCGATATCGGTATACTCACCCATGACGCGTGCTGCCGTATCCAGCAATTTGAGGCACAGGTTCACGCCGACGCTCATGTTTGGTGCAAAGACAGTGGCAATGGATGTACTCGACTCGCGGATCAACTGCTTTTGTGTCTCATCAAACCCCGTGGTGCCGATGACGATACGTTTTCCGGCTTCACGGCATATCGCGAGGTTCGCCTGTGTCACTTCAGGCCGGGTGAAATCGATGAATACATCAAAATCGTCGGTGACTGCCGCCAGGTTATCAGTGACAGCAACCCCCAGGTGTCCGATCCCCGCCAGCTCGCCGGCATCGGCACCAACAACGCTGCTGCCTGGGCGCTCCAGTGCCACACTGAGTTCGAGTCCCTGAGTCTGCTGGGTCGCTTCGATCAAGGCGCGTCCCATCCGTCCGGCGGCACCGGTAATGGCAATTCGTGTCATGCTCTATTCTTATGGTTGGAATTGAAGGGAGAATAATAGGCGGTATCGCTGCGGCGAATCAAATCCCCCGGGTTGCGAACGGAATGCTAGGATTTTTTCTGCTGTATCTGGCTCTTGAGTTTGCCAAACATATTTTTCAGCTTCTCGGTTTTATCCCCAGGTTGCTCACTCATGACTTCCCTGAGTTTCTCGCTATTTCTGGCCACGGAATCACTCATAGCCCTTTTTGACTAAAACTTCATGTCCTCAAAGAACTTTTTTACCCCATCGAGCCAGCTGGCAGAGCGGGGGCTGTGATGCACACCATCCTGCTGCAGGGACTGGTTGAGTTCTTCCAGCAGTTCTTTCTGGCGTTTGGTCAGATTCACCGGGGTCTCCACCTGGACCTTGCACATCAGGTCCCCGATCTGACCGCCGCGCACGGAACGCACGCCCTTGCCGCGCAGGCGAAACTGTTTGCCGCTCTGGGTCTCGGCCGGAATCTTGAGCTTAACCCGCCCGTCCAGAGTAGGCACTTCCAGCTCCCCGCCCAGGGCGGCAGTCACCATGTTGATGGGTACCTCGCAGAACAGGTCCTCGCCGTCACGTTCGAAGATCGGGTGCGGGCGCACGCCGATCTGGACATACAGGTCACCCGGCGGACCACCCAGTTCACCGGCCTCGCCCTCGCCGCTCAGGCGAATGCGATCGCCACTGTCGACCCCGGCCGGGATCTTGACCGACAGGGTCTTGTGTTTTTGTATCCGGCCCTGACCATGGCATTTGCCACAGGGGTCGGTCACGATCTTGCCGCTACCATGACAGCGTGGACAGGTCTGTTGCAGGGAGAAAAAGCCCTGTTGCATGCGCACCTGGCCAATCCCGCCGCAAGTCGGACAGGCAGAGGGTGAGGTCCCCTTCTTGGCCCCGGTGCCACCGCACTCGTCACAGGCTACGTGGGTCGGGATGCGTACATCCACGGTGGTGCCACGCACCGCCTCTTCCAGGTTGAGCTCGAGATTGTATTGCAGATCATCGCCACGATAACCGCGCGCGCCTCCGGCACCGCGGGCCCGACCGCCGCCGAAGATATCGCCGAACACGTCACCGAAGATGTCTGAAAAACTGGCCCCGCCAGCACCGCCAAAGCCACCGGCACCCATGCCGGCCGAGGGGTCGACGCCGGCATGACCAAACTGATCATAGGCCGAACGTTTCTGGGCATCGCCCAGCACATCATAGGCCTCCTTGGCCTCCTTGAATTTCTCTTCGGCTTCCTGGTTATCGGGATTGCGGTCCGGGTGATACTTCATGGCCAGCCGCTTAAAGGCCTTTTTGATCTCGGCCTCGCTGGCATTTTTCTCGATCCCCAGTATTTCGTAATAATCGCGCTTCGACATATGCGTGTTATGTGGCCATCTTGTTAGTTTTTAAAGGAATCCACACGAAACAGGCGCGAGGGAACCCGCGCCTGTTCGGGAACGACCGTTGCAGGACGCTTACTTCTTGCCTTCGTCCACTTCTTCGAACTCGGCATCGACGACGTCGTCCTTGGCGCCGGCATCGGCCTGGGCATCCGCACCCGGCTGGGCACCACCTTCCTGGGCCTTTTCGGCGTACAGGCGCTCGGCCATCTTGGCGGAGGCCTCGCTCAGGGCCTTGGTCTTGGCTTCGATGGCGTCCTTGTCATCTTCCTTGAGCACGCCTTCCAGGTCCTTGATCGCCGCCTCGATGTTTTCCTTCTCGCCGGCTTCCAGCTTGTCGCCCAGCTCGTCCATGGACTTGCGGGTGGCGTGAATCAGGGTATCCGCCTGGTTACGCACATTGACCAGCTCGTGGAATTTCTGGTCATCCGCGGCATGGGCCTCGGCATCCTTGACCATCTTGTCGATCTCATCGTCGGACAGGCCGCTGGAGGCCTTGATGATGATCTTGTTTTCCTTGCCGGTGGCCTTGTCCTTGGCCGACACGTTGAGGATACCGTTGGCGTCGATGTCAAAGGTCACCTCGATTTGCGGCACGCCGCGTGGCGCCGGCGGAATATCGGTCAGGTCAAAACGTCCCAGTGACTTGTTGCCGTCGGCGCGCTCGCGCTCGCCCTGCAGCACGTGCACGGTCACTGCGTTCTGGTTGTCATCCGCGGTCGAGAACACCTGCGAGGCCTTGGTCGGGATCGTGGTGTTTTTGTCGATCAGCTTGGTCATGACGCCGCCCAGGGTCTCGATACCCAGGGACAACGGGGTCACGTCAAGCAACAGCACGTCCTTGACCTCGCCACCAAGGACACCGCCCTGGATAGAGGCACCCACGGCCACGGCCTCGTCCGGGTTCACGTCCTTGCGCGGCTCCTTGCCGAAGAAATTCTTCACCGCTTCCTGCACTTTCGGCATACGGGTCTGGCCACCAACCAGGATCACGTCGTCGATCTCGGAGGCGGACAGGCCGGCGTCCTTGAGCGCGATCTTGCACGGCTCAATGGAGCGGGCGATCAGCTCATCGACCAGCGCTTCCAGCTTGGCCCGGGTCACCTTGATGTTCAGGTGCTTGGGGCCGGAGGCATCGGCGGTGATGTACGGCAGGTTGATATCGGTCTGCTGGCTGGAAGACAGCTCGATCTTGGCCTTTTCCGCGCCTTCTTTCAGGCGTTGCATGGCCAGGGGGTCGCCCTTGAGGTCCATGCCCTGGTCTTTCTTGAATTCCTCAGCCAGGTAGTCGATCAGGCGCAGGTCAAAGTCCTCACCGCCGAGGAAGGTGTCACCGTTGGTAGACAGGACCTCGATCTGGTGTTCGCCGTCGATTTCCGCGATTTCGATGATGGAAATATCAAAGGTACCGCCACCGAGGTCGTATACCGCGATCTTGCGGTCGCCCTCTTTCTTGTCCAGGCCAAAGGCCAGGGCCGCAGCAGTCGGTTCGTTGATAATGCGTTTGACCTCCAGGCCCGCAATCTTGCCGGCATCCTTGGTGGCCTGGCGTTGCGAGTCGTTGAAGTAGGCCGGCACCGTGATCACGGCCTCGGTCACTTCCTCACCGAGATAGTCCTCGGCGGTCTTTTTCATCTTTTGCAATACGCGTGCGGAAATTTCCGGCGGAGCCATCTTATTGCCGTCCACATCGACCCAGGCGTCACCATTGTCTGCCTTGATGATGCTGTAGGGCACCATATTGATGTCCTTTTGCACCTCGGCATCGGTGAACTTGCGACCAATCAGACGTTTCACCGCAAACAGGGTGTTCTTGGGATTGGTCACGGCCTGACGCTTGGCGGACTGGCCGACCAATACTTCATTATCCTTGGTGAATGCCACGATAGAGGGCGTGGTGCGATCACCTTCCGAGTTTTCGATTACCTTGGGTTTGCCGCCTTCCATCACGGCCACACATGAATTGGTGGTTCCAAGGTCAATGCCGATTATCTTTCCCATTATTCAATCTCCAAATTCAGATGGTTAGGGATATACCTATAATTTGCCTGTTTACCTATTTAGGGTCGAATTTGAGGGGTTCAAGCCTTTTTTCGCCCGCATTTGGCTTATTTTTCCGGTTCTTTGGCCACCACGACCATGGCCGGGCGCAACAGGCGCTCATTCAGGGTGTAACCCTTTTGCATAACTGCGACGACGGTATTGGGTTCCTTGTCGGGACTCTCAATCATGGACATGGCCTGGTGTAGCTCCGGGTCAAAGGGCTGATCCAGCGGATCGACCAGGGTAATCCCGAACTTACTCATCACCCCGTCCATCAGCTTAAGCGTCAGCTCGGTACCTTCGCGCAACTTGGCGATATCGGTATCGTCCTGTTGCGCGGCAGCGGCACCCAGTTCCAGGCTGTCCTTGACCGGCAGCAGCTCAGCTGCAAATTTTTCCAGGGCGTACTTGTGGGCATTTTCCACATCGCGCTCAGCGCGGCGGCGCACGTTTTCCATTTCGGCCTGCACCCGCAGTAACTTGTCCCAGTTTTCCTGGGCCTTGGTCTCGGCCTGATGCAGCAATTGCCCCAGTTCGTCCTGGGTCTGCTTGTTGATCTCCATTTCCACGGTATCATCGTTGGAACCGTCGGAATCGGTCTCGATGATCTCGCCCGACGGGTTTTCTTGTTCGCTCATGGCTTTCTCCGCTTAAATAGTCTGCCCGCGCACAGCTGCGCAAGTAAAAATCTGTTTCTAGTATGGGGTTGGCTCAGTCCTGTCTCAAGGCGGCACTGAGGACTTTTGCCGTGACATCCACGATCGGGATCACCCGGTCATAGGCCATGCGGGTGGGCCCGATGACGCCCAACACCCCGATGACCTCGTCGTCGACCTTGTACGGTGCCGTGACCAGGGAGCACGCATCCAGCACCTCGTAGCCGGATTCTTCACCAATGAAGATCTGCATGCCCTCGGCATGGATGGACTGGTCCAGGATGTGCAGAATATCGCGCTTGGTGTTAAACGCATTGAACAGCGAGCGCAACTTGTCGATGTCGCACATCTCGGCATAGTTCATCAGATTGGTCTGTCCGGCCAGCACATAGTCATCGTCGCGCTGCTGGTCCAGGATCTGGTCGGTGATGCGCATGGCATCCTGCATCAGGTGCTGCATGGCATCGCGGGCCTGTTGCATGCTTTCCAGCAGGCGCGACCGCATCTCCTGCAGTTCCAGGCCGGCGAACTCGCTGTTGAGGTAATTGGCCGCCCGCTGCAGCTCGCTGAGTGAATATTCCCGTTCGGTATCGATCACCCGGTTTTGCACCTCCTGGCCATTAACCACCAGGATCACCAGGACCCGGCGCGAAGCCAGGGGCAGGAATTCGATATGCTGCAGCCGTACCCGTTCGCGACGCGGCAAGGTCACTACCCCGGCCAGGGCAGTAATATGGGACAGCATATCCGAGGCATGACTGATGAGATTTTCGGTTGAGCCTGTTGCCACCAGCTTCTGGCGAATGCTCTCGACTTCCCGGCTCTGCACGGGCTTAACGGTTAACAAGCTGTCGACAAAGATGCGATAGCCCTTGGCGGTGGGGATTCGCCCGGCTGAGGTATGTGGCGAGCGCACCAGCCCCAGTTCCTCCAGGTCTGCCATCACATTCCGGATGGTGGCCGGCGACAGATCCAGCCCCGAGTCCTTGGCCAGGGTACGCGAGCCAACAGGCTGTCCGTCACGGATATAACGCTCCACCAGGAACTTGAGCAACATGTGTGCACGGTCGGCAACAAGACTGCCTGCTTGTGATTTACCCGATCTACTCATACTCAGCCGAAGTGAACCATTCTGGCACTCGCAAATGCAGAGTGCTAACTAATAGAAACTAGCAAGCCGGGATTTGGTTCGTCAAGGGACAGGATTCATGGTCACGATGGTGATGGTTATGCTAACGTTGCTGGCAACCGGAATTTTGTAAAATGAAGAGTAAATTCAAGCATATTGGCCTCATCGGCAAACCAACTGACCCACGGGTGGCGGACAGCCTGCTGCGCGTGTGTGAATTACTGCTCGAATGTGGCTGCAAGGTCAGCCTGGAACGCCAGACCGCCGCTAACCTCCTGATTCACCATGATTTTCCAACCTGCGACGTCACCGATCTTGGCACCGATTGCGATCTGGTCATCTCCATCGGCGGCGACGGGACCCTGTTACATACGGCCCGTATCCTGGTTGAACACGACGTCCCCCTGCTCGGTATCAACCTGGGGCGCCTGGGATTTCTGGTAGACATCTCGCCGACCCAGATCCCGGAACGGCTGCGCGAAATACTCAGTGGCAACTACCTGGAAGATCAGCGCGTCATGTTGCAAGTATCTATAGGCAATAAAAACAATGACCCCGGGGTTAACTATGCCTTCAACGATGTTGTCGTGCATAAGTGGGAAGCCGCACGCATGATCGAGATCGACACCTATATCGATGAACGCCTGCTCAACAGCATGCGCTCCGACGGTCTCATTGTTTCCACGCCAACCGGTTCAACGGCCTATGCCCTGTCCGCGGGTGGCCCTATCATGGACCCGGACATGGATGCCATGGTCATCGTCCCCATCTGCCCACACAGCATGAACTACCGGCCCTATGTCATTGACGGGGACAGCGAAGTAGAAATCCGCCTGCAGGCCGAATCCTGCCCCAACGCCCAGGTTTCCTGTGACGGCCAGATCAACATGGGTATCCGCCCCGGCGACACCATTAATGTCAAACGCCATCCAAAACGGGTGCGCATTATCCATCCGCCGGAATATAATCAGTTCCACGTACTGCGGGCCAAACTGCGCTGGGGTGAGCATTCCTGATTCTATGCCGACACAAATTCATAGCCGGAATTTCGTCCGATCCATCCAGGTAACAAGTCATACTCCCCTTCTCTCCCTGGGAGAGAGACGGGCTGAGGGTGTATAAAGCATGCTCACACATATCCACATCTGGAACTTCGCGATCGTCGAACAGCTGGATATCGAATTCGACTCCGGACTGACCGTCCTCACCGGCGAGACCGGTGCCGGGAAATCCATCCTGCTCGATGCCCTTAACCTCGCCCTGGGCGACCGGGCCGACTCCTCCGTTATCCGCCACGGTGCCGACAAGGCCGAGATCAGCGTGTCCTTTTCCCTGGGAGATGCCCCGGAAGCCACTGCCTGGCTGTCGCAACACGAGATGCAAAGCGAAGACGAATGCATCATTCGCCGCACGATCAGCCGCAACAGTTCATCGCGCGCCTTCATCAACGGCATCCCCGCCACCGTGCAACAATTACGCGAACTGGGCGAGATGCTGGTCGATCTGCACGGGCAGCATGAGCACCAGTCTCTGCTGCAACGCGAGATGCAACGCCGTCTGCTGGATGACTACGCCGATCACAAGTCCCTGCTCCAGCAAGTCGCGACCGACTACCAGGCCTGGCAGGATCTGGAGGCGCAATGGCAACGTCTGAGCAGCGCCAATCAGGACCGGGATAATCGCCTGGAGTTACTGCGTTACCAGGTCAAGGAACTGGAATCCCTCAATCTGCAACCCGGTGAAGCCGCCGAGCTGGAAGCCGAACACAAGCGCCTCGCCAATGCCTCGCAGCTACTGCAAACCGCGCAACGGGTACTGGGGATACTGGAAGAAAATGACGACGGTGCCGTGCAACATGCGCTGACCCAATGCCTGGGGGATATCGATGACCTGCTGCGGGTGGACGATCAATTAAAACCGGTGGGTGAACTGCTGAACAATGCCTTAATTCAGGTGCAGGAAGGCGTCAGCGAGCTGCGCCACTACGCCGACAGCCTGGAACTCGACCCCGAACGACTGCAGGAAGTGGAACAACGCATCACCGCCATGCATACGCTCTCCCGCAAACACCGGGTCGAGGCTGAGCAACTGGTCGAACTGCTACCGGCACTGCAGCAGGAACGCGATGACCTGGAGCAGGCCGATATCAGGCTCGACGGCCTGCAAAAACAGATTCAACAGAGCAAAGATAACTATATCAAACACGCGGCCAAACTGACGCAGAGCCGCAAGAAAACCGCCAAGGTGTTATCCGAGAAGATCAGTGACGCCATGCAGGGACTGAGTTTGCAGGGTGGTAAGTTCGACGTACAACTGGACGCCCTTGCCGAAGCCCGCTGGGGCGCACAGGGCTGTGAACAGATCGAATTCCTGGTCAGTGCCAATCCCGGCCAACCGCTCAAACCCTTGCAGAAGGTTGCCTCCGGTGGTGAACTGTCCCGTATCAGTCTGGCCATCCAGGTCATCACTGCGCAGGCTGCGCGCATTCCCACCCTGATCTTCGACGAAGTCGATGTCGGTATCGGTGGCCGGGTCGCCGAGATCGTCGGTCTGCAATTGCGCGCCCTGGGCCAGCAACGCCAGGTCGCGTGTGTCACTCACCTGCCGCAGGTCGCCGCACTTGGCCATCATCACCTGCAGGTGAGCAAGCTCACGGGCAAGGACACCACGGTCACGGAAATTAAACAGCTGGATAATCAACAACGCATCGACGAGGTCGCGCGCATGCTGGGCGGTATCGAAATTACTGACCAGACCCTGTCACACGCGAAAGAAATGCTGGAAAAGGCCCGGGCCTGATCATAAATCACCAGACTCAGCAAACATTCGCGCAGCAAAACGGAAAGCCATCCGGCACAGCACGAACTCTGAGATAATCAGACAACTGGAACGAGAGGTCGACACATCCTGGATCGAATTGAAAAACAGCAAAATGAAATTATTTTACTTTTTGCTGGCAGTCCTTGCAGATCCCGTAAATGTATAAAGAGTGGTCGGTCATTTCGTAACCCTTCTCCTTGGCGATCAGTTCCTGCCGCTCTTCGATAAGCTTATCGATGAATTCATCCACCTTGCCGCATTTGACGCAGAGGATGTGGTCATGGTGCTTGCCCTCGTTCAACTCGAACACGGACTGACCGCCTTCGAAATGGTGGCGTGAGACCAGGCCGGCCTGTTCGAACTGGGTCAGGACCCGGTAGACCGTGGCTAATCCCACCTCTTCCCCGCTCTCCAGCAGGGCCTTGTAGACGTCCTCGGCGCTCATGTGCCGGATCTGACTTTGCTCCAGGAAATGCAGGATCTTGATACGGGGCAGCGTCGCCTTGAGGCCGGCATTTTTTAAATCCTGGCTTTCCATCGGGTTCTCCAGCTGTATTGATTGGGGCTTTACGGTATGATCCAGGACAAAAGTATAGCCTGAAAAAGATTCATGATGCGAAAGATTCTCATTCCCTGCCTGATTTTTTACCTGGGGCTGGCCGCCGGCTGCTCGGTGTATCGACCCAATCTCCAGCAGGGCAATATCCTGTCGACAAAAGCGGTCGACCAGCTCAAACCCGGCATGAGCCGGAATCAGGTCATCTATGTGATGGGGACTCCCCTGCTGGAAGATCCCTTCCACAAAAATCGCTGGGACTACATTCATACCGTTAAAAACGGCAAAACCCAGGTGACGACCATTCAGCGGCTCACCCTGTACTTCGAAAACGGCAAGCTCAGCCGAATCGACAAGTCCGGCCTGAAGAAAAGAATTCTGAAAAACTGATCGCCGCTCAGTCGTCGTGGCTGGATTTTTCGTGCGCCTTTTTCTCCGCGCGTCTGCGCCGGGATTCCTTCGGGTCCGCGATCAACTCGCGATAGATCTCAACCCGGTCCTTCTCCCGCAAGACGGTGTTCGGCGGACTGATCTTACTGAAAATACCGAACTTGACCTGGTCAAGATCGATTTCCGGAAATTGCTCCAGTATCCCCGACTGTTTAATTGCCTCCAGCAGTGTCGTACCTGGCTTAACCTGTAAAGGCAACAGGGCCTGTTTGTCCGGCCTGGCATAGGCAACCTCAACATTGATATTATTTTTATCAGGCATAAACTTCCTGTGCACGTTTGGTAAACGCATCAACCAGCGAATTGGCGATATGACTGAATACCGGGCCTACCGTCATGTCCAGCAATTTACTGGAAAATTCAAACTCCAGTGTTAACTCGACCCTGGCACCTTCATCACCCAGCGGGGTAAATGTCCACTTGCCATGCAAATGGCGGAATGGCCCATCAAGCAGTGTCATCTCGATAGCCTGGTGTGGTGTATTGAAATTACGTGTTGTAAACGATTTGTGTAACTTGCCATAGTTTATTTCCAGGCTGGCATCCACACTATCCGCACTGCGGGTTAATACCGTGCTTTTACTGCACCAGGGCAGAAAATCCGCATAGGAATTAATATCATCAACCAGGTTATACATTTGTATCGCCTGATAGCGAACCAGTGCTGTTTTATGAATCTTTTTCAATGTGCCTTCACGAAAGTTTAATAACGCCAATCGAAGTTAAAAACACGACCAGCATGGCAAATGGGCTGATATAACGCACCAGAAACCGCCAGATGGCATAAAGCCAGTCATGCATCTCCAGTTCATCCCTGGATGCCTCCCTGCTCATAAACCAGCCTGCGAACAGTGCGATCAGAATACCCGCCAACGGTAACATAATCTTTGTCGTCAATTGATCAAAAACATCAAAAAATCCGTTCTGATGTATTTGCCCGAACAGACTGAATCTAAACTGCCATTTGTTAAAGGAAAATACGGTAAAAATACCCAGGGCCCAGACAATCGTCCCGGCAAAAAATGTCGCTTTGAAACGTTTGAATCCGTGATTTTCTATGAGCCAGGCGACTGCCGGTTCCAGCAGCGCTATCGAGGACGTCCATGCGGCAAAAATAATCATCAGATAAAACAGAGTCCCAAATAAAACGCTCCAGTGAAGTTGGCCAAAGGCCAGTGGCAGGTTGAGAAACAACAAGTCAGTACCGCTCGTTGCCTTTAGCCCACCGGAAAAAATCAGGGGGAAAACAGCCAGACCAACAAGCAGGGTAACCAGTGTGTCGATACCTGCCACACTCAATGATGATTGTGTAATTGAAACCCGTTGTGGCATATAAGCGCCGTAGACCATGATGACCCCCATGCCGAGACTCAGGGTAAAAAAGGCGTGTTCCATGGCGATGAGCACCGCTTCCCAGGAAAGCCGGGAAAAGTCCGGGTCCAGCAGAAATTCAAATGCTTTAGCAAAACTGTTTGTATTGAAGGCATAAAGATCGAGAACAACCAGTAAAACCAGTAGTACAGGCACCATAATTTTGGCCGCCTTCTCCAGCCCACCACGCACACCGACGGATACGACATACATCGTCATCATCATAAACAGGGTATGGAACATCAAGAGGTAAACCGGGTCCTGGATGAAATTAAAAAACCTGGCTTTGACCCCTGCGCTGGTTATACCGGTAAATTGCCCACTCCCGGTTAAAAATGCGTAATAAATCGCCCAGCCGGAAATAACGCTGTAGTAGGACAAGAAAAGTAAACTGGCAAATACGCAGACAAATCCGAGATATCGCCATATATCGCTATGCCCGGACTCTATCGCCAGGGTAAACATCGAATTTACCGGGCTATGGCGAGCACGACGACCAAGCGCCAGCGCGGCAATCATGATCGGAACCCCTATCAGGATCAGACAGGCCAGGTACACCAGGACAAATGCCCCGCCACCGTTCATCCCAATGGTATAAGGAAACGTCCAAATATTGCCCAGCCCCACCACGGCACCGGTGGCTGCCAGAATAAATGCCCAGCGTGATGTCCAGCTACCATGCATGGATTCTCTGACGTGCATGGTTTCTCCCAGGTGATGTAGTAAACATGGATTTTCTGTGAATTAGCGCCATGACTCAAGCCACCTTGCCCTGACTGGACGAGATGCCTGGGTATATGCCATCTTATCGTCGCCTCGGATATAATGTCCGCATGGGTAAAAACAAGAAACAAGCCGGCAGCGGCGGTTCCAGTACCATTGCTTTAAACAAGAAATCCCGGCACGATTTTCAGCTGGAAGAACGGTTTGAGGCCGGCCTGGTACTGGAAGGCTGGGAAGTCAAAAGCCTGCGCGCCGGGCGGGTACAAATTCGTGACAGTTACGTGCTCCTCAAGGGTGGCGAAGCCTTTTTAATGGGTGCCCATATCACCCCGCTTGCAACCGCCTCGACCCATATACGCCCGGATCCGACCCGTACGCGCAAACTGCTGCTTAACCGCCAGGAACTGAGCAAACTGATAGGCGCGGTCGAGCGCAAGGGCTATTCCCTCATCCCAACAGCCATGTTCTGGAAGAAGGGCCGGGCCAAGCTGGAAATCGCCCTGGCCAGGGGCAAGAAACTCCACGACAAGCGGGCCAGCGAAAAGGACCGCGACTGGCAACGCCAGAAACAGCGGATAATGAAATCCAGCTGAACCACTATTGAAAAGCCAGCTTTGAGGCTATACATTGGTAAGAGATTGGAAACCTTTGATACCGCTTGGTTTCCAAACTATTTTCGGGGGCGACCTGGCTTCGACGTGGGTTGCGAAACCGGAGGTGCATGCCGAGGCGCAGACGACCTCGTAAATCCAGCTGCAAAACTTATAGTTGCCAACGACGACAACTACGCTTTAGCTGCTTAAAAACCAGCGTAAAGCCCTCGGCCTGATGTGTGCCTGTACGCTCAGTCAACCGGGGTCATCCCATACAGGATCGCGATGAAGCACGTTCGGGGCGGATTCGTTAAACTCTTACCGGAATCGCTGTCTGTGATCCCTGCCTGTTGGGCAGCAGTCAGCTAAATTTAAGAACAGGATAAGCATGTAGTACCAAAGGCGGAGAGCTTGCGGACGCGGGTTCGATTCCCGCCGCCTCCACCAACAATGAAAAGCCCTGGTGATATTTGCCAGGGCTTTTTTATTTTGAAGACAGTGCTGCACTTAGAACCGCTTCGTGGTCCATCAAGTATTCCCAAAACCTGCTTTGCAGGTTCTGATCAAACCGCGTAGCGGCTTGCCCTGACCTATCGGAACGATAGGGCAAAAAATAAACTAATGGGTTGTATCCATATAGCTAAGAACCGGTCCCGGCGTTGTCTTTACCGGCTGCTTGATCGGCACGAGCAAACCGCCTTTTTCCTGGCAGGTTACATTTCCCAGTTTGACCAATTCGCCCGTCATCTGAGAAAGCCCAATACTGGCATGACAAACTCTTCCGCCAGGTATGATGGCGCGTATCGTTGTTTGTCCGGTGACTTCACCCTGAAAATAGCCCTGACCATCGGTTTGCACAGGATTTGCCATTCCTTTGAGAATCACATTTCGCAGTGGCTGCCCCGAGTGGTCAAGTAAGCGACCAAATACGACATGCACGGACCTGATGTCCCATATCATGTCTTTAACATTTCCGGCAAAAAGCACAATATCCCGTGCTGTCGTATCATACTCAGCAGAAGGCGCATCAACGCCACGGATGTACACTGCATGCTTTAAGTAAGGCGTGAGGAATACCGGTACCGATGCCCCAACCGAAACGTCTTTCGCACGCAGTTGCCCGTCAATAAAGATATTAAAATGCGCACTGTCTGGCACACCGTCCAGGTGTACCAGTACCGCGCTATCAGACATCCTTGCCCCACCTGCTGCGACACCCTTACCAGTGACAACCAGGCCTGTATTGTAATTAGCATAATAATTAGTATGGTTAGCGGATACAGTTCCGCTTTGGGTGACCTGCGCACCAGCAGTCAGGTGGCCATATGCATTTGTTAATATCCCACTGGTATATAAACGTTTATCGCTGTTTGATAGCTGTTGGGCACCTACAACCAGGCTTCCAGCGCCACCCAATATATTGGGGTCAGTTACGCCATAGGAGCCTTCCATGGCCAGGCCTGATTTATACTCAGTATGATCTTCGTAACCACCACGTAACAACCAGTTAGAACTAGGCGCACTACCGATAACCTCAAATTGCAGCATCGCTACAGAATCAAGGTTTGTCTTCGTCGCACTTGCAGTCATGTATAACTGGGACCTGCCAAAACGCGCAACAGGAATTTTATACGACACCCCATAACTATAACTTTTTGCCACTGTGTCAGATTTGTTATATGTAGCATTCAAACTCAGACGGGAACGATTTGGCAAGGCAACAGAAAAATGACTTGCCAATTGCGTGGTATTGCCTGAACCGACATTATAAAGCGGAACTCGATCATTCCTGTCTTTTATCCATGTTTGGATCAAACCGACATTGAGGTTCATGACAGACCAGAAATCTTTCTGGAAGCCGAGCGAAACCCCTGCATTTGATCTGCTCGTCACGGTAACAGCTGCATTGCCAATAGAGTGACCGAAGAACAGTTGCGCTTTCGCCGATACTGCTGCTGCTCCTCCAACAAATAGTACATCGCCTCCCAGTGCCAGGTTTTCGTTCATCCGATTAAGCAGGCTCCCATGTATCCAGAAATCACCATTTGCATTTGGGAACCCCTCTTTTTCCTGTGACATTTTTCCCGCTTCAATATTAATCAAAGGAAGTCCTGTCTCCGGGGTACTGTCACTCTTGATAAAAAGCCGATTTTCTTCCCTCGTAATACCGCCCGCTTCCCGGATCTTCAAAGTTACTGTGTAATTACCCAGCGGAAGAGTACTCGTATCAAGCACCTGGTTACCGGCACTATACGAAGAAACAGACAGGATACGACCATCACGCCAGATCTCGACCTGCGCCGGTCGTGACAGATATACCATCAATTTATTACCCATATTTTGCTGTCGATTCACCTGGGTTCGGTATGACGTCGCGAATTCCCCGCCATACAGCAAAGGAGAATTAATCAGGGGCGGACTGGATGAACGTAACAATCCACCGCCATAGTAATAACCTGGCATATCACGTTCTAGCAGCAATTCATTCGTAGATAATGCGGTTCCTGACGTCACCAGTGCATTCGTAATAAGATGGGTTGCGCCCTTACCAAATAACATCCTTGCATTGAATGCGTAACTGGTATCAGTCTGACTTCCGCCTGATACAGCCATCCCAAGATTGTTCACATTGGTCAACCCGGTTTGCGGTGCTTTGAAATATTTATCGCTGGCACCGTTATCGCTGACAGCAATATACGAGGGATTAATGAACAGAATGGCCCGAAATGAATCAGGATTAAAGATCACACCCGCAACAGCAACATCAAGCGTATCACAACCCGGTTTTTTGACTGGATAACAAGAT
>JARRNT010000046.1:0-8279 GCA_037384645.1 Gammaproteobacteria bacterium
GACCAGGTGCAGCGGCACGTGGCCGGGGCCTTCGATCATGACCTGGCAGTCGTGGGCCCAGGCTTTCTTGGTGAGTTCGCCGAGAGTTTCCAGCTCGCCAAATTGCGCGGCGTCGTTGGCGTCGGCGATGCAGCCGGGGCGCAGGCCATCTCCTAAAGAGAAGCTGACGTCGTAGGCGGCCATGATCTCGCAGATGTCGTCGAAGTGGGTGTAGAGGAAATTCTCCTGGTGATGGGCGAGGCACCACTTGGCCATGATCGAGCCGCCGCGGCTGACGATGCCGGTGACGCGGTTGGCGGTTAAGGGCACGTAGCGCAGCAACACGCCGGCGTGAATGGTGAAGTAGTCCACGCCCTGCTCGGCCTGTTCGATGAGGGTGTCGGCGAACATCTCCCAGGTCAGTTCCTCGGCCTTGCCCTCGACCTTTTCCAGCGCCTGGTAGATGGGCACGGTGCCGATGGGCATGGGCGCGTTGCGCAGGATCCACTCGCGGGTCTCGTGGATGTTCTTGCCGGTGGACAGATCCATCAGGGTGTCGCCGCCCCAGCGCGCGGACCACACCATCTTTTCCACTTCCTCTTCGATGGAGGAGGTCACCGCGGAGTTGCCGATGTTGGTGTTGATCTTCACTCTAAAGTTTCGACCGATAATCATCGGTTCTAATTCAGGGTGGTTGATGTTGGCCGGGATGATGGCGCGGCCGGCGGCCACTTCACTGCGCACGAATTCGGGGGTGATGATCTCGGGGATGTTGGCGCCGAAGCTCTCGCCGCGGTGCTGGCGCAGCAGTTTGGCGTAGCGCGGGTCGTTGCGCATCTCGTCGAGTTTGAGATTCTCGCGGATGGCGATGTATTCCATCTCCGGGGTGATGAGGCCCTGTTTGGCATAGTGCATCTGGGTGACGTTCATGCCGGGCTTGGCGCGGCGCGGGGCGCGGATGTGTTCGAAGCGCAGGTGCGCGAGTGAGGGGTCACTCTGGCGTTGGCGCCCGAATTCGCTGGTCGGGCCATCGAGCAACTGGCTGTCGTTGCGCTCCTGGATCCAGCGGGCGCGGACCTCGGGCAGGCCCTGGAGCAGGTCGATCTTCACATCCGGGTCGGTGTAGGGCCCGGAGGTGTCATATATATAGATAGGTGGGTTCTGTTCCGGGGTGTCCGTGGTATGGGTCTCGGCCTGGGTCACCTCGCGCATGGGCACGCGCAGGTCGGCGCGGCTGCCGCTGACGTAGATCTTCCGGGATTTGGCAAACGGCCGGGTGACTTCGTCCGACAGGCTGGCCGTTTTCTTGATGAATTCTTCGGGGATGGCGCTCATGGTCTGGTCCTCGTGGTTTTATACGCCGGGGACCCGATTGCTGATTGTGGGGGCTGGTGCTGCTCGCCTTCCCTACGCCGGCATTATCCGGATCAGGTCAATTCTAGGGTCTCTCTCAGCCCGGGCCACATATTGGCCGTAAATTGGGCACCCCCGGCGGTTGAATCGCCAAGTTAATCGATAGGATATGGGTTTGCAAGGGGTCTGTCGGGCGTCTCGGCATGCGATAAAGGCTTTTTTGTATTTCAGTATTACCAATATGGTATTTGTCAGAACGAATCCTTAAACTATCATTTCGGTAAAAAGTGACGACTCCGTCACAGTTTAGGGAGCGCTGAAAACAAAAATGAAGGTATTCCTTTCTCAATTCCTTGTCGTCCTCCTGCTGATGAGTGGCGGCAACATGTGCCTGGCGGGTGTTCAGCAGGCCGCTCCACCGACCGGGATGTCCCAGCCAGGGCCGCACACCGGGCTTGATCCCGCACAGATGACCTTTCCGCCGGCCAGCTTTGCCTTCTTTTTTCAGACCAATCAACCTCGTCCCTGGTATATCGTCCTCATGTTGGGCGCATTACTCACGATCGTGGCCATCATCATCGTCTATTCTATCCGTCATTACCGGTTTACCCTGAATCGGCTGTTCGCGCGCCAGCGGCATCCGTACCTGGACATCGATGTCGCGGACTGGCCAACGGTGACCGTGGCCGTGCCGGCCCACAACGAAGAGCTGGTGATTCGCAATATTATTAACGCCCTGCTGGAAGTGGATTACCCGGCGGATCGCCTGCAGATCCTGCCCATGAATGATCGCTCCACCGACCGGACCGGTGAAATTCTGGATGAACTGGCGCAGCAGTACCCGGACCGGATCAGGGTCCTGCACCGCAAGGACGGGACGCCCGGCAAGGCGGCAGCGCTCAAGGAGGCCACGAAACTGGTGCAAAGCGAGATCCTGCTGGTGTTCGATGCGGATTACATTCCCGGGGTGGGCCTGATCAAGCAGCTGGTCTCGCCTTTCTTTGACCCGGAGATCGGTGCCATGATGGGACGCGTGGTGCCGCTCAACGTCAATAAGAACCTGTTAACGCGTTTACTCGATCTGGAGCGCTCCGGCGGTTACCAGGTGGATCAGCAGGCGCGCATGAATTTGCATCTTGTGCCCCAGTACGGTGGCACGGTCGGCGGCGTACGCATGAGCGCGCTGGAAAGTGTCGGCGGCTGGGACGAGAAAACACTGGCGGAAGACACCGAGATGACCTATCGCATGTTGATGGCAGGCTGGAAAACGGCATACCAGAATCGCTCTGAATGTTACGAGGAAGTCCCGGAGACCTGGTTTAGCCGGATTCGCCAGCTCAAACGCTGGGCCCGGGGCCACAACCATGTCACCCGCCGCTATACCCTGGCGCTGTTAAGAAGCCGGCGGGTGAGCCTGCGCGAAAAGATTGACGGCCTGCTGTTGCTGGGGGTGTATGCCATGTCGCTGGTGATTGTTGTGGGCTGGGCGCTGGCGATTACCCTGTTTTTCCTCGGTGAGCAGATGACGTACGGCGTGATCGCGATCCTCGCCGTCACCTCGTACGGTGCGCTGGGGAACTTTGCGGCCTATTTCGAGATTAGTGCGGCCCTCCGCCTCGACGGCCGGCGCCAGGCGATCAGCCTGTTATCGATCAATATGTTCAATTTCCTGGTGAGCCTGGTTGCGACCACGCGGGGGTCGTTTAGCCTGCTGGTACCCCGTAAGACCAAAAGCAAATCCTTCTGGGACAAAACCGAGCGCTTTCGTCGTCACAAGGCTGACGCATCGTGAACGTAGCGGGATTCTTCACCCTGTTACTGGTGCTGTTGCTGCTGCCCTTTATCCCGGCCATGCTGGAAATCCGGCGCAAACGCGATGCCCAACCCCTGCGCATTGTCCGCAGCTACGAAGTCAATGTCCTGCATTTTGCCAACCGTTTTCAGGAATACATCGATACGCATTTCGGCCAGGAGCTGAAGACCCTGCAGAACCAGGCGCAGACGCAACCGGGCGAACTGGATAACGGCTCGCAATATTTTCTGCTGGGGCGCGAGGGCACGATCAGTTTCGAACATGACGAAATCAGTTCGCAGGTGACAAACCGGATGTTCATTGCCGGTTCGGACCTGACCCTGCCCGGCGCCATGAGCTATTTCAACGAACTCTATGCTAACGGTAGCATCACCGGCGCCGATGAAAACATCTATCGCGCCATGCTCGCCGGCGCGGATATCGATCTGGGCCGTAACAGCATGCTGTTACGCTGGATGCATGCGAAGGGGGAAGCCCGAATCGCGGGTGGCGGCATCATGTATGGACGGGTCTCGGCGGACAAGCGCATCGTGTTCACCGGTCAATCGCGGTTTCAACGGCTCAATGCACCGCAGATCCTGTTTGGTGAGGATATGGCCCCGCAGCAAACGGGGCGGGCCCGCCAGGAAATCAAACCGGAAGATTTACCGGTCGCGGTGGATATCGCCGCCGGGCGCTGGCTCATCGAGGATGACCTGGCGCTGGCAGACAATAGCAGCCTCCATGCCGACCTGGTTGTCACCGGCAGCCTGCGCCTGGGTAATAACTGTGAAATCCATGGTTCCATCAAGAGTCACAAAACGCTGTATATTCAGAAGGACTGTGCGATCCATGGCAGCGTTGTGAGTATCCGGGATATTTACATCGGGCCGGGCGCCAGTCTCGCGGGACCGTTGATTAGCGAGGCCAATATCCACATCGCGCCGAATTGCCGGTTCGGTTCGGCCACCTTGCCGACAACCATCTCCGCAGAAGAAATCCATTTCCAGGCCAATTGTGTTGCCCACGGCACCGTGTGGGCACGGTCATCAGGAACGATAAGTTAAAGAGGAACCGTTGTTGTCATTACGCGGCATCATTCTGGGTTTGTGTAGTTTCGTATGGGCCACGCACGCGCTCGCCGGCCTGCAGCTGGATTGCTACCAGTCCGCGGACAAGGCGTTGACAGTGCACGCAGGCGGACATTTCGTTGATCCGTATTTTACCAATCGTGCCCTGATTACCGCCCATCAGCTCGGCCTGGATATCCAGCCCGTCGCGCGTCAATGGATTGAGTGGGCGCTGGCCCACCAGTCAGTTGATGGACGGTTTGGGCGCTATTGCCTGCACGGCACGCAACAATGGCAGCGCTGTGCCGCGGCGGATGCGGACGATGCATCGCTGGCGCTGTGGCAACAGCTGTTATATCTCGTGTCAGCCAGGGATGCCCAATACGGGGCATGGCACAACAGTGTGCAACGGGCGCGGCAACAACTCGATCATTTGTATGATGCCCGGCGCGGCATTTATCTCGTGTCATCAACCCAGCGCTTCGGTTTGCTGATGGACAATGTCGAGATCTACAACGCCCTCAGCACCATCGCCCGGCAACAGCGCGATCTCGGGGCAACCTCACTGGCAGCCGCCACGCTGGCTCGCGCGAAAAGCCTGCACCAGGCCATCAATCGCGTTTTCTGGCGTAGCGACAGGCAGACGTATGCCGTGACAACCCAGGCGGAGGAGCCAAAAAACTTTTATCCACACATCGTCGCCCAGGTCTATCCCTGGTTGTTTGACCTGTCGACGCCGGTAAACACGCAGCAGGCTTACCGGCGCTGGCGCGCACGCTATGCCGAACGCTGGCTCAGCTTTACCCAGGACAAATATCCGTGGGGACTGGTCGCCGCAACGGCATATAAACTTGGCGACCGCGCAACGGCAGAACGCTGGCTGCGACATGCCGGCACGCTACGCCATGGCAGGCGCTGGAACATTCTGGAAGAGGCGATCTATCAGGCCCTGGCCAGGGAATTCGCAATGCCAGTGACGCAGGAATGCAAGCGGGGCGAGTCATGAACAAGCGAACCGCCCTTCCCTCCAGACAACGATTATATAAGCGCATCATATATATAAGTGTCATCCTGGCTGGTATGGCACTGCTGCTTGTTTATCAGCATATGCAACAGGTCAGCAAAGAAGCCGAACCCGCGACGCTGGTCCTGCTATTGCCGGACAACACGAATTTGCATGCGCCGAAGGTTACCGTCTGGCTGGACGCCGCGCGCGAAGCCGGCCTGCCGCTCAAACCCATGACCGATGCCGAATTCATGAGTTCCTGGTTTGACCGCAACCAGGTAGCGGGCGTGATCCTGCCGGACCAGGTGCATAAAGTTGCCAGCGATGTCCTGATCGACACGCTCAACCAGTACGTCACGCAGGGTGGACACCTGATGCTGGTCTATGACGCCGGTATCTGGAACCTGGAGCAGCGGTACAGCGAACACGCGTCGCGCCTGTCGGGCCTGGCCGGGATTGCTTACGGCGACTACCAGAAACTGCGGGCAAAGATGTCCACCTGGTCCCCCGTTCTCGCCAGTCGCGCAACATTCGAAGCCTTGCAGGTACCGCCGGCTAAATACGGAACCTATGCCAGTCTGCGCAAGCTTGCCAAAACACCGGCTATCACTCACGACTTGATCAATGCCCCCCTGTACTGCCTCTCCAGCTATCGAAACCCGGTATTGTCCTACGACAGTTACGTTACGTCGGGCAAATACCAGGGTGAGGTGCTCATGCAGACTGTGCATGGCAGCGTCGCCGCGGGCATTCATCGCCACGGCAAAGGCGATGTGCTGTTCGTCAATCTGCCACTCGCCTATTTAAAGTCCCGCACCGATGGCATGCTCATGCAGTCCTTTTTGCGGTATTTTGCCGTCAACATGCTCCACCTGCCTTATCTCGCCAGCGAGCCGGATGCCGTCGGCGGACTGGTGATGAACCTGCACCTGGGCTCCAACGCGGCACTGCCCGCTCTGAAAAAATTACGCAAACTGGGTATTTTCAGACAGGGACCATTCTCGATCCACATCACTGCCGGGCCAGACGCCCATACAATAGGCGATGGCCTCGGGATCGATGTCCTGCACAACAAGACCACGCAGCACTGGATTAAATTTTTCCAGTCACGCGGTGACGCCATTGGTAGCCACGGCGGCTGGGTTCACGATTATTGGGGCGATCACGTTCCGAACAAACCCACCCCCGAGTTTGAAAATTTTCTCAAACTGAACAAGGAAGCGCTGGAGAAGGTGACAGGGCAACCGGATATTGAGTACTCGGCACCGGAGGGCAATCACCCGGCCTGGGTCACCGACTGGTTAAGCAAGCATGGCTTCATTGCCTATTACTTTACCGGGGATTCGGGTATGGCACCGACCCGCAGTTACCTGAATGACAGGCTGGTCTCGCCACGGCTCTGGTCCTATCCCATTCTGACCTATCACTACATGGCTGGCTTTGAAGAATTACGCCGTGGCAAAGTCAGCCCCAAACAGGTTACGGACTGGCTACGCAATATCAGCGAGTTTTGCGTGAATAATCGCACTGTACGCCTGATCTACTTTCATCCGCGCGGCGGCCTGCTCTATCCCGAAGCTGTCCGCAGCTGGCTGGCGCTCACTGCAAAACTGCAGCAGACAGGCAAATTTCGCTGGTATACCATGTCCGGCTTAAGTAAGTTTCTCAATCGTCGATTACAAACCCATTGGCGTACTTCGCAATCCCGCGCTACCCTGACCTTTCGTGCCGAGAATCCACAGACCCTGGCGGGCCAGGTCTGGCTGCTGGAGAAGACACACTATGCCCGACCGACCGTTGTCGCGGGCAAGGCCCATATCGACGGCAGTGACCGGTTCTGGCTGGTTCATGCTGGCGATAACAAGACATTGCAATTCAGTACAAAACGAGAAGAAACAAAATGACACGCAAGACCGTACTTCTGTGCATGGGGACGCGCCCCGAGATCATCAAGCTGGCGCCGTTATTTCACGCCCTGCGTGCACAACCCGAGATAAACGTACTTGTTCTGCATAGCGGTCAGCACGATGAACTGGCCGAGGAGATGTACCGCTTTTTTGATATGTCACCCGAATACCGTTTCCAGTTCGACCGGCAACGACAAAGCCTTGGCCACCTGTTTGCATTAATGATGGATCAGATGGACGAGCTGTTCAGTAACATCAGACCGGATGCAGTCATTGTCCAGGGTGATACCTCGACGGCCCTGGCTGGCGCGCTCACCGGTTTTTATTACCGTTGCCAGATCGGACATGTTGAGGCGGGGCTGAGATCCTTTGACGAATATGAACCGTTCCCCGAGGAAAAAACCCGCGAACTCATCAGTCGCCTTGCCCACTGGCATTTTGCCCCGACGCAAATGGCGGTAGAAAATCTCGCACACGAAAATATTTCACCCGCGAAAATCTATCATGTGGGCAACACCGTCGTTGATGCGGTCAACTGGGCGCGGCGTCATGCTGACATATCCACGCTACAGGGCTCTGCAGATTTGCGCATGGCGCTCGACTGGATCGGACAGGATCAGGACAACAAGCGGCTGGTGCTGGTCACCACACACCGGCGTGAGTCCTGGGATGGCGATATCTCCAATATCGCGCAGGCCATCCATGATGCCGCACTGCGCTATCCTGACCTGTACTTTATCTGGCCGGTGCACCCTAATCCGCTGATTACCGATGTCGTGCACGAAATCATGCAAGGCCTGGACAATGGTAACGAAAAACGGGTCTGCCTGACCAAACCCATCAGCTACCCGATTCTGATTCAACTACTGCAGCATGCCTGGGTGGTTTTAACCGATTCAGGCGGTATCCAGGAAGAGGCCCTGACGCTGCAGGTACCGGTCATGGTATTGCGCAACAAAACCGAACGCCCGGAAGTAACTGACGCGCACGGTGGCATATTGATAGGCACCCAGCGCGACAGGATTATTAACTGTATCCAGATACTGCATGATGATCCGGACTATCACACCAGTTTCAAATGCGTAGACAACCCCTTTGGCGACGGACACAGTGCAGAACGTATCAGTGAAATCATTGTGAATTCTCTAATCGACAGTCAAGCAGTCACGAAG
>JARRNT010000046.1:8315-27232 GCA_037384645.1 Gammaproteobacteria bacterium
GCCCTGCTTTTTGCTCTGGCCCTCCCCGTCTTCGCTGCGGAGCAGCACCAGTACCTGGAGGCAAATTATGTCGAAGGTGGCCTGAATTATTCCTCGCTGACTAATGGCTACGGGAACTGGAAGGGCGCCTTTGTGCACGGCTCCTGGCAACAGGATAAAAATAATATCTGGCAGGCAGAAGTGCTGCACGCAAACGAATATAATGCCTGGGGCACCTATGCTTCAGTCGGCCTGACCCATACCTTTAATGATGACTGGTACGGCTCGCTGTTTGCCGGCACCAGCGACGGCGCCTTTTTCTTTCCCCGGTTGCGCGTCGATGCCTTTATCAATCGCAAACTCCTGAAAGACAGGAAGCTGGTGGCAACCCTGGGTGTCGGCTACGATGAGGCTCAACAGGTAAACAAGGATTCGTCTCTCTACCTGGGTGCGAGTTACTACTTCGATGAGCCACTGGTGCTTGAAGGCGGTATCCGCTTTAACCGCAGCACGCCGGGTCCGGAAAACTCCGAACGCTACCGGGTTGCACTGACCTATGGCCGCGCTTTCGATCAGTATCTTATCGCCGAATACAACTGGGGCACGGAAGCTTATCAATACGTGTCGACGAATGTCTCAATTATGGATTTCAACAGCCGGATTTTAACCCTCACCTGGCGCAAGTGGGTGGCCAAAGACTGGGGGTTTGCCGTGCGTGGCGAGTTCTACCAGAGTGACGAGTTCAACCGGACCGGAGCCCAGATCAGTGTCTTCAAACACTACTAGTCAGTTGCCTGCGAATATCCCGGCACAACTCAAACAACGGGTTGAGGCCCTGCGCGATACCGGGCATTTTGGTGGAGTCATTTCTCCACATCGTGCACTTTTGACGATACCTTTACGCCGGCGGGAAATTTTACCCGCGCTTGGCCTGGCCCTGTTGTTATTGATTGTCTATATACTGGCACTGCACTGGGTTGCCGCGGGCTGGACAAGCATCCTGCAATGGTGCCTCGACCTGTTCGGATTTCACAACGTCAGGCTGGCTTACTTTGGCTTCAGCGTAGGAGATTTCAATGTCTACACACCTTACGCATTATTAGGTGCCGCTGTTCCCACCGGCGGACAATGGACTGCCTCTGTTATTCTGACTGCAGTTATACTGCTTGTCTCGCTGATGTTGCCTGACCGCTTCACCCCGTTGGCTTATCTGTTACGCGCCATCATCATCATTCAGGCCATCGCCATCGTCTATTTCACTTTCTGGTCAGCACACTTTCCTTACAACCTCGCAGGATATCACGCCCTGATGATGCTGGCGGGTATGGCATTCATCGGTATAGTGCCGATAGTTTACTTCCTGACATATTACATATTTAACGTAAGCCTGTGGGAGAAACTTGTTTTCACCCTGTTGACGATGCTGTACCTGTACCTGGTTATTCCGTTGCAATATTTTGCACAGCTTTACCTGATACATACCTTTTCATTACTTTACATGCCTGTCCTCTTTTTGATATTCGGATTAATGACCGACGTCTTTTTACTGATTGCCCTGTATTCCTGGGCGATGAGCCGGTATAGCACATATCATCCACGTTCCAGCGAACAAGCCAGCAGCCATTTTTCAACGCCGTAACAACTGAGCTAATGAGTCTCATTCGCGTGAGTCAGTTCATGACTTCATATTGAACGACTTCAAAGCAAGTACTTATGTTTAATATGATGAATTAGATCAAATACTAATACATAGCATTCCATTATAATGTTGAAATGTGTCTTAATATAAATCAACCTAAGGAAGAGTTATGAAAAAATTTGTAATGATTATCGCATTTTTAGCCATTGGCCTTGCGGGCTGCTCAGATAAGAAAGCTGATAATACATCGAGTCAGCAAAGTGACACGACCACTACCACACCAGCGGCGCCATCAGATTCTGGTTCGACCACTACCGCCGCCCCCTCCTCAGATTCAACCGCGCCAGCGACAGACACATCAGCAGCGCCGAGCAATAATGCCGCACCAGCAACCAACTCTACGTCAGACACTGGTACCACAACCTCAACAACTGACACCACAACGACTACTGACAAGAAAAAGGAAGATGGGGCCTCTGAAACGAAATAGCCACCAGGTATTTGTTTTTATTATAAACCTGCCAGAACATGGCAGGTTTTTTTACAGGACACGCCGGACTGTAACTGAAAATAGCCTCCACCGGGGCCTGACAGGTTCCTGATTTTGCGACAGCCCTACAACTGATACGCCCGTGCTCTATATTGTACGTGTATATTTGTGTGAACCCGTTGGCAGTTTTTTTAAAGGGGTAATCAGGCAGGCCGATATATGCTGAACAAGGCACGCGTTGTCTGAAAATCAGGATTGCAAGGAAAGTCGCATTGTATGGATATTGCCAAGATCAAGCTTCCGGTGGATTACCTCAAAATCGGCATGTACGTGTCCGCCCTGGACCGTCCGTGGATTGAAACACCCTTTATCTTTCAGGGTTTTCTGATTACTAACGAAGGCGAACTCGACCAGTTACAGCAGTACTGCAAATACGTTTACGTCGACCGCGGCAAGAGCCGGGTCAAGATCCCCGAGGCCAATGTCCTTATCACCGAACAGGCCAAAATGGAACCGCCTGTCGTCAAGTTCCGGGAACCCCTGCCTTACCAGGGGCAATTCGAAGAAGAATTTCCCCGGGCCAAAAAGATCTTCGAGCAGGTACAGACCCAGCTCAAAAATTCGTTCAGGGACGTGCGTATCGGCCGTGGCCTGCGTTCGTCGGATATCCGTCAAAGCGTGGAAAACATCATGAAAAGCATCATCCGCAACCCGGATGCCATGATGTTAATGACCAACATGAAGGCCATGGATGAGTACCTGGTCACGCATTCCATGAACGTTTGTATCCTTTGCCTGATCTTTGCCCGCTTCCTGGGGCTCGAGGAAGATACCATGCGCAAGCTTGGCATGGGTGCATTATTGCATGATGTCGGTGAAATTCGACTGCCCAAGGAACTGTTGGACAAGCCATCGGAATTAAACGCGGAAGAACACGCAACGGTGGAAAAGCATACCGAATACGGTGCATCCATTCTCAAGGAAAACAACGGCATACCGAAAGAGGCGATCGATATCGCCATGCATCACCATGAACGCCTCGACCGTTCCGGCTACCCAAAAAAGCTGGGCGGCCAGGAGATCAGCAGAAATGCAAAAATTGTCGGGATCGTTGATATCTACGATGCGTTGACCAGTGCCCGACCCTATCGCACCTACATGAGCAGCACCGATGCGCTCAAGAGTATGTATGACTGGCGCGGCAGCCTGTTTGATACCACCCTGGTGGAAAAATTTATCCAGTGCGTCGGCATCTACCCGGTGGGCAGCACCCTGGAACTCAACAGCGGCGAAATCGGCATCGTGATTTCCGCCAGCCCGGAAAATCGCCTGTACCCGAAGATGCTGCTGGTAAAAGAGCAACGCAATAAATTCTATGAACTGCCAAGGATCATCAATCTGAGCCAGTTCAAGGACCGCGAAGACAATCTCTATGACATCAAGGGCATCGTGCAACCCGAGCAGGTCGGGGTGGATCTGAAGCGTTATATCCTGCGCGAGCTGGTGGCCCAGATCGCCTAATTGGCTTTCAGCATGCTGACTTCGTAATCAGAGACTGCACCATAGACGTGTACCGGATCTGACTTGCCGCGCACCCGTTGCGGTCCCAGGTCCACGAAGGTACTACGCTCTTCCTCTGGCAATAGCCTGAAGACATTGTCGGAGACAATAATCCGGTAACCCAGACGCTTGCTCAGTCCGTCGAGCCGGCTGGCCGTATTCACCACGTCACCGATAAAGGTGTATTCGTAACGATCCGCTGAGCCTATAGTGCCAGCCACCGCCCGCCCCATGTGAATGCCGACCCCTATATCAAACTCCTTGTCATCACCAAGGTTGATGTTCTTGGTGTGCGAAATGATATGCATGGCAGTCTGGATGGCATCGAGTGCGGCATTGTCCTTGCCCTCGACACCGAACACTGCAAGGATAGCATCCCCCATGAACTTGTTAATCAGACCATTGTGTGCCGTTATGAGATCAGAGATCTTGGCAAAAAAGGCATTGAGGAAACGGATAACGACATCCGGCGGCGTATTCTCCACAAAATTGGTAAATCGTCGCAGATCGCAAAACAGGATCGCTACTTCATAATCCTGTCCCTGCCTGAGCATTTGCGCGTCGCCACCGAGCAGTTTTTGCATGATATTCGGGCTGACAATCCGTTCCAGTACCGACGTGACCTTTTGTTTTTCACGCAATTCCTCGATCAGCTTGTTGGTTTGTTGTGCCAGCATGGCAAATTCATCCTGGCTCATGATGGGTACAAAAGAGTCGAGGTTGCCTTTCTGCAGTTCTTCCAGTACATGGATTTGCGAATCGAGTAGATGCTGCTGGTTCTTGGCATAGGAGTACGCGACGCGCATGGCAAAGCCGATGATCATCAGGGTCATGATGACAATGTCGTACAGAAATACGTTACGCATGGATTCGACATTGAGGCGATTACTCGACAGTAACTGATAAAGGATCAGGTGAGCAGAGAAATACAACGCAACAATCGTGATCAGAATGGTTGTCACGATGAACAGGCGCAAACGCTTGGTGCTTGACTCGAAGTGGATATCCTTGGCAAAAATAAAGCGCCGTTCATAGTAACAGCGGCGCTCGGTATTGAGTGCGCTATCGACCGCGACAAAATAACCGTAGACCACGGTACCGATCGCAAATTTATACGCGATAATAGCGGGAATCGATATAATATTGTGCCTGATCATGACAAACCCGAATACCGCACCGCCGATGTAGAGTCCGAGGCTGATAAAAAATTCGGTGTTGACAATATTCTGACTTGGGTCCTGCACGAATACCCAGTAGTCTATTGCCATGCGGGCCACCGCCATGGCAAGAAAGGTCAGGCAGGTCAGCATGAACAATTGCAGATTATCCAGCTGCATCTGCGGAGCATGTCCCTGGGTATAGACGAATACCAGCAGCGCGCCCAGGATGATATACAAATATCGCAGGCGGGTATTGGATGACCAGTCCTGTTCGGAAAACAGATTTTGCAGCAGTGAGACGTGCTTTAGTGATGTCATGTGTTGTGGTTCAGAAGTCTCTGTGTTGTAGGGGGACATCGCCACAGCGCCTGGCGCTTCACCCATAAATAGCAAAAGGGTGAAACCGCCTCTGACATGCAGCTGCCCCGGTAAATACCCGATAGCCAAGACCTTTATCGGCCCGAGGCGGCCAAATCCTTAACATTCAAACGGATAACCAGCATTTTGCATGGTTAACCTAGTGAAAATCGCAGGCTGAAGGGCGGCACCCCCCTCTGAATACGAGAAATCACTTATTTATTATAATGTTAACAATGGTGCCCCTGCGACCCGCGATGGGGCCTAATTGACGCTAATCAGCAGATCCCGGCAGCTTGCTTGAACTCACTTGCCGGGCCCGACTAAAATCGCGCGCAAGCTATACGTTTCCGCCACAATCTGCGGGAGGTGGCGTGCGGCTAACCAGCACTCTCGCCCAGGGAATCCAGGTACCACGTTCATGCAGACCAAGGTGCTCCGCCAGTCACTCCGCAGTCACATGCCGCAACTCGATGGCGTGCGCGGGATCGCCATCCTCTGGGTCATTCTGCACAACGCGGCACTGGACAATGTCGGCCCGTCACAAAGCCTGCTCATGAGCGTGATCGACATGCTCGGCAACATGGGCTGGGTCGGGGTGCAGCTGTTCTTTGTCCTCTCCGGTTTCCTGATCACCGGCATCCTGCTCGACGGGCGCGGCGCGACCAACCAGTTTCGCCACTTCTATGCACGTCGCACCCTGCGCATCTTTCCGTTGTATTATGGATTTTTGTGCCTGGCTAAGGGTATTTCGGTATCAGGGTAGGTGCTTCAGAAAGGTTGACCCATCCGTTACTGGTCACGATCACAGGATGTCAGGTATAGCGCATCGGCTTCAGCTTGTTGTCCGGCCAGTTCAGTGACCCGGTAAACAGGCTGGGTTTCCCGCAACGAGAACCCCAGCTTTTGCAAACAATGTGCAATGTCTGCGAGACCGCCGAATTCCAGCATAACACCGTGGTAGCCCTGCCGGTACATTTCCCTGGCAAACAGGCCAAGCATGACCGGCAAAACCGTCGTGTTGTCGCTGGCGAGAAAATCCAGCACGGTGATCAACTTGTTCTGGCGCACGATGTACACGATATAACCGTCAATAGAATCATCCATTGCCTGCAAGGCCATGATACGGGTCTGGCCGGCAAAATTATTGCCGAAGCGCCATTGCAAAAACCCGCTGTCACGCACCGCCATGGGTCCCGCGGTTTTACTCACGCGTGACCACAGTTCATCGAAACGTGCATCAAATTGCGATAGCTCTACCAGCTTGCCGTACTGCATGCTTCGTCGCAGACGTAATGACAGGCGTATCTGATTGACAAGATCAAACACTTTACCCAGCGTACTTGCCAGGGGCTTCGCCAGGCCTTTGCGTCGCAACCAGATATGCAGGCGCAAGGGTTTTGCATAGCGGTTGATCATGCCCATCTTGCTGTAGCCGGCGCGCCGGTATAATGCCTCGGATTTTTGATTGGGGAAACCGTAGAGCAGGCAAGCCTGTTTTTCCTGCTGCTCTCGTTCGACCACCTGGCGCACCAGGGTCAACGCCGGACCAATCGAACGATGATACTGATCAACCACAAGGTCAGCACAAATACCGCAGCCCACAACCTCCCCTTTCACCCACCAGCGTCGAGGGACAATCCCCTGCACGCCGATGACCTGGGTCTGATCCGCATACTCCAGCAAATACAGGCGCCCCGCGCCTTGTGGTGTCTGGCCGTAACACCAGTCGTACTTGACGGGATGAGACTCAGGAAAAGGGAAGACCTGTCGCCACAGCCTCAGTATGGTGTCGCGATCCTGCACCACATCGGCCGGGCGTATTCTGTATTGCATTATCGACATAGAAGTGCTGTGTGAGCTTGCGTCACAGCGTAAACGCAGTATCAGCTTGCCGCGCCTTTGCCGCCAACAAAGGCAACGATATTTTGTACGCTATCCAGATTTTCCGGCACCAGTTCATCATCGTTGACCTGGAACTGGTATTCGTCTTCCAGGAAAGCCACCAGTTCCATGACTCCGGTGGAATCGATGACGCCCTTTTCCAGCAGTGACTCCTCACTACTGAGCACAGACTCATCATTCGTGAACATGAAATTTTCCAGGATGAATCCGCGTACCTTTTGTTCCACTGCCGACATACTGCATTCCTCTTTGACAAAAATTTCCTTTGTGGCCGTAATCGTATCATGCGGGGTGCTGAACCAGGACTGTAGCCGGGCCAGCAAGGATAACACAACGCATTATCGCCAATGTTGGAGCATACTGTCATGCACTCATGCAGGTGCTGCCTATCATCTCCATGTCTGCGGACGAAATTTCAATACCCTCGGCCTTGGGCTAAAATAGGGAAACCATCGCCAGCGATGACAGTCATAACCGGCATATTCACGAGGATTTCTCCCCAGCGCATGTCTTCCTATTCACTCAACATCAATGGCAAGGCCTTTAAGCTGCAAACCTCGCCACAGATGCCCCTGCTCTGGGTCCTGCGCGATAGCCTGGGTCTGACCGGCACCAAGTTCGGTTGCGGCAAGGGTTTCTGCGGCGCCTGCATCGTGCACGCCGACGGCCAGCCCACCCGTGCCTGCATTACGCCTATCGAGGCGGTCAGGGACAAGGCCATCCTCACCATCGAGGGCCTGTCCCCGGACAGGTCCCATCCCCTGCAACTGGCCTGGAAACAACACCAGGTCTCGCAGTGCGGTTATTGCCAGTCGGGCCAGATCATGGCCGCCGCCGCCCTGCTGGACAAACACGACACGCTGAGCGAGGCCGTCATCGAACAGGAAATGGACGGTGTCCTCTGCCGCTGCGGCAGCTATCAGCGTATCAAACAGGCCATCCTCAGTGCGGCGCGGCAGACCCATGGCAAGAAATCAGCCTGATCCCCAAAACTGCCTGCGCGTCGATCGCCGGCGATTCCTGATGCTGTCCGCCGTCGGCGGCTCCAGCCTGGTCCTGGGCGTCCTGCCGGAGGGCGCGCGCGCCGCTGGCGATGCCGATGCCAACGGGGAGGTATTACAGCCCGTCGCCTGGATCGAAATCCATCCGGACAATCGCATTATCTTCCACATGAGCAAGTCGGAAATGGGTCAGGGTTCCAGCACGGGCCTGGCCATGCTGGTCGCGGAGGAATTACACGTCGGCCTGGACCAGCTGGACATGGTCCAGGCCCCGTATAACCCCAGGTACGGCAACCAGAGTACCGGCGGCAGCAGCAGCATTCGTGGCAGCTGGCAACCCTTGCGCGAAGCCGCCGCGGTGACGCGTGAATTGCTGCTCGCGGCCGCGGCCAAAACCTGGCAGGTGCCCCAGGCCCAGTGCCGGGCCGAACGCGCCGCGGTTCGACATGCCGGCAGTGGCAAGACGCTGCGTTACGGAGAGCTGGTGGCCGTCGCCCGCCAGCTGCCCCTGCCAACCCGCGTCGCCCTCAAAAAAGACGGCTTTACGCTCATTGGCACCTCCCCGCCCCGCCTCGACCTCCCGTCCAAGACCGATGGCAGTGCCATTTACGGTACGGACATCAAGCTCGACGGGATGCTGGCGGCGACCGTGATCCATTGCCCCTATTTCGGCGGCAAGCTGCATCAGCTCGATGCCAGCGCGGCCCTGGCCCTGTCCGGGGTACACCAGGTCTTCAGCATCAGTACCGGCGTCGCCATCGTTGCCGACAATCACTGGCTGACCGAGCAGGCGCGCCAGCGTCTGAAGCTGGAGTGGCGACCGAGTCCGGGGGTAAGCCCGGTCCCCGTAGCCCACTACCGCAAGCTGCTTGAACAGCCCGGTATTATCGTGGCCAAACACGGTAGCCAGCCGGCTCTGGCCGGGACCCGGCGGGTCGAGGCCATGTACGAACTGCCTTACCAGGCCCACGCCACCATGGAACCCATGTGCTGTACCGCCCATGTCCATGACGGCAAGGTCGAGGTCTGGGCCCCGACCCAGTCACCGGCGCAGGCCTACAGCCAGGCCGAGCAATACGGTCGTTCCAGCCTGCAGCGCCTGACCGACAAGGTGCTGGGCAAGGTCTTTGACAAAGCCAACGATGATGTGCGGATTGAGGTCACCCAGCTGGGTGGCGGGTTCGGCCGGCGCCTGCAACAGGATTACGTGGCCGAGGCCGTGCAGATCGCCCGCCGGGTGCAACGTCCCATCCGGCTGATGTGGTCACGCGAAGAAGACATGCAGCACGACTATTACCGGCCGGCCACGACCCACCGACTCCGTGCCCAGCTGGGTCCGGCGGGCGCAATTGCCAGCTGGGAGCACAAGCTGGTCGGCGGCTCCATCAGCGAATACCTGTGGCCGGGCTCCACCGGCAAGGGTGGCGATGGCGCCGTGACCGAAGGCGCAACCCAGCTGCCCTATGCCATGCGCCACCTGCAGGTGGAATACGTCAAACTCAAATCCGTCGTCCCGCTCGGTTTCTGGCGTTCCGTGGGGCACTCACACAATGCCTTCGTCAAGGAATGCTTCATTGACGAGCTCGCCCATGCCGCGGGACAGGATCCCCTGGCCTACCGGATTCAGCTGTTGCTGCAACAGTCCGAGCTACTGGCCGTGCTGCGCCTGGCCGCCGACAAGGCCGGCTGGGGCCAACCCCTGCCCGACGGGCATTTTCACGGGCTGGCCATGCATTCGTGTTTCGGCAGTCATGCCGCCCAGGTTGCCGAGGTCTCGGTGGAACATGGCCGCATCCGCGTGCACAGGGTCACCTGCGCCCTGGACTGTGGCATTGCCGTGGATCCGGATGCCGTGCGCGCCCAGGTGGAAAGTGCGGTGGCCTTCGGCCTGACCGCGACCCTCAAATCCGCCATCAGAGTTGAACAAGGCAAAGTGGTCCAGTCCAACTTCAATGATTTCCCATTATTGCGCATGAGTGAAATGCCGGAAGTGACCACTCACCTTGTCGCCAACCCGCGTTCACCGGGCGGGGTCGGTGAACCCGGGGTCCCGCCCATCGCCCCCGCCGTGGCCAACGCGGTGTTCGCCGCTACCGGCCAGCGCCTGCGGCACTTGCCGCTGCGTCTGCCGGGCTGAACTTAGCGAAACTCATACTCCAGACCAAACTTCAGGGTCCCGCTGGGGGCCGCATCGCTGAGGCCGAACAGGTAGCCCAGCTCATATCGCCACTTGCCCTCGTCACTCCGACCGAGCAAACCGCTTAGCACCGGGCCGGCCCGGTGGTCCTGCTCGCTGGCCGGGAGAACATGACCAAGCTCGCCCATTGTCCCGTACAACTCGATCCCCGGCTGGATGGCCTTGCTGTGGTAATAACTCGTGCGCCAGGCGTATTCGAATTCCGTGGCATTGTCTGCGTCTCTGCCGACGTGGCGTACGAAGATCAAATTGACGGTGTTGAGGTACCTGCCCACGCTTTTCTCCAGCAGGACTTTTCCTTCCAGTTCATCCGGCTCGCCGTTGTCCTGGGGGGCGGCGTACTCCAGGTACAGCCCGGCATCCAGCCAGTGCTCGCCCTGCGCCGTTAACTGAATGATGTTTTCCCAGTAGATTTCCTCGCTTTCCAGCGTGCCGGCCGTGTTCCGGGCATAGGTGGTGCCAAGCGTGGTAAACCAGCGTGGCGCAATGCCGTAGCCGGCCTCCAGCCTGTACTCCGGCTGGGCATTTTTCGCCGGGTCATTGTCGAAGGTATTGTCGCCGCGCACTTCCAGTTCAAACTCACCCGGTTCAACCGTCGGCGAATAGACCTTGAACCCGGCGTAGGCCAGCTGACCCAGCAACAGCAGGCCCAGGCCGATTACCACAGCATATGATTTTTTCCAGTAAGAACACATAGTTACCTCGTTAAAACAAAAATGATGAATCGCCCCAGCGCATCCCGGGGTCAGGCTGGCTGGGTAAATGTTTAAATGTTCATTAAATTCAATATGCGAATGCTACTGATAATCGTTATCATTTGCAATTAATAAGACAGGCGGTCGTATGATTTGGAATAAGTTCTCCTTATATAAACACAGGGAAATTAAGCGCTAAGGCTGTGCGCGCCCTCTTGCCTGACCCTGATAATCTGCATAATCTAGCCGCGCAGATAACAAGAACAGTCAATAAAGGGGAACACCACGATGTCGGAACTCAACTGGCAAGAGGCGCGGGAAAACATGGTGCTGCAGCAGATCCGAACCTGGGATGTGCTGGATCAGCGCGTACTGGACCTGCTGGAGGTGATGCCGCGTGAGGATTTCGTGCCGGATCCCTATCGCAAGCTGGCCTATGCCGACATGCGGATTCCTCTGGGTCATGGTGAAGTCATGATGCCGCCCGTGGTGGAGGCACGCATGCTGCAGGCCCTGGACATCCAGTCGCATGACACGGTACTGGAGATCGGAACCGGCAGCGGATTTGTCACGGCCCTGCTGGCCAGACTGGCACGCCATGTTCACAGCGTGGAGATCCATCCCAGGTTCACCGAGACCGCTGGTGAGATCCTCGCCAGCCACGGCATCATCAATGTGACATTGCATAACGGTGATGCCGCCCGGGGCTGGACCGAGTGTGGCCAGGTCGATGTCCTGGCCATTACCGGGTCATTACCGATCCTGCCCGAGGTGTTCCAGCTGAGCCTGAATCCCGGCGGACGCCTGTTTGCGATCGTCGGCGATGCCCCGGCCATGGAGGCCGTGCTGATTACCCGCCTGGACAATGGCGAATTCCGCAGGGAATCGCTGTTTGAAACCGATCTGCCGGCCCTGCGCAACGCTTATCAGCCCAATCGCTTTGTGCTGTAAGGGGCATGGCCGCCATGCGTTCGAGGTGCTAATCTCCCTGCCAATGCCGGGTTGTATCTTGCTGCGCATCACGCCATATTGGCGTGATGCAACGCTTTACGCCTTCACAACTGGCTAAGTATTTACAGCAAAATACCCATCCGCCACTCTTGCTGGATGTACGGGAAAGCTGGGAATACGATATTTGCCATATCGACGGATCTGAACTGATCCCCATGCGCCAGATTCCGGAAGCGGCAGAAGAGGCGCGCCTGGACCCGGACCGTGAAACCGTCTTGATCTGCCACCATGGTATTCGCAGCCGTCAAGTTGCATACTATCTGGAGCATCTGGGCTTCAGCAATCTTATTAACCTGGAAGGCGGCGTTGAAGCCTGGGCCCAGGATGTGGACCCAACAATGAAACGGTATTGAACATGCAAAAACCAAAAAGAACCCTGTTAATCCTGCTGGCCGGTTTCGGCCTTGCCGCACCCTTACACGCGGAAAACCTGATCGACGTCTACAAGCTGGCCAAGCAAAACGACCCGAGCTATCTCGCCGCCATTGCCGAATACAATGCAGCCAAGGAGGCCAGTCCCGAAGCCTGGTCGGCCGTACTGCCGCACATCAACCTGAGTGCCAACCACACTGAATATGACCAGACCCAGATCTTCGGTATCAATAACCTCGATAAGCCGTATCATTCCAACGGCTACAGCGTGACCCTGACCCAGACGATTTATCACAAGGATCAGTTCGATCGCATCAGCCAGGCCGATGCCCAGGTTGCGCAGGCCGAGGCCAAACTCGAGAATGCCAAACTCGATCTGATGGTGCGCACCGCGCAACGTTACTTCAACGTGCTGGCAGCAAGCGATAACCTGGCCTTCGCCAAGGCCAACCACCAGGCCATCGATCAACAACTGCAACAAACCAAACAACGGTTTGAAGTCGGTCTGACCGCAATCACCGATGTGCACGAGGCCCAGGCCCGTTATGATGCCTCCGTTGCCTCCGAGATCACGGCCAGCAACCAGGTTGAGATCCGGCGCGAAGAACTGCGCGAGATTATCCACCAGGTGCCGGGCACCCTGGCACCGCTTGAACAAGACACGCCGCTGCTGACACCCGAACCGGAAAATGAAAATACGTGGGTAAAGACGGCGCTGAAACAAAACCTGTCCTTACTGGCCGCACAAAAGGCCATGGAGGCTGCACAGGCCGGGATTGGTGTCGCCCGTGCCGGTCATTACCCCACGCTCGACCTGCAGGCCAATTACACCGATCAGAAAGCCAGCGGCGGCCTGAATACCAAGACCAAGGGCAGCACGATCGCGCTAGTGCTGAATTTTCCGCTGTATGCCGGCGGCGGGGTCAGTGCCGTCTCACGTCAGGCAGCCGCCCAGTATCAGCAGTCGCGGGACCTATACGAACAACAACGTCGCGCCACCGAGCGGGGAACCCGCACCAGTTACCTGACCGTGCTGGCCGACATCAGCACCGTAAAGGCCCTGAAACAGGCACTGCGTTCCGCACAAACCGCACTGGAAGCGACCAAGGCCGGTTTCGAAGTAGGCACCCGCACCGCGGTAGACGTGCTGAATTCGCAGCAGCTGGTTTACCAGGCCAAAAGCAACTACGCCAAATCCCGCTACGACTACATCCTGCAGACCCTGTCCCTGAAACAGGCCGCCGGGACACTGAGCGAAGCGGACCTGGTCAACATTAACAACTGGCTGAAATAATTCCACTCCGGCGCATGACTGCATCGCTGCTCTGCCAGGCCTCGCTCAGCCAGCTACTGATCATCGACGTGCAGGAGCGTCTCGCCGGCAGCATGGAGGCGTCGGTCCTGCAAGGCCTGGTACGCAACACCAATATCCTGGTGGAGGCGGCAACCACACTGGACGTGCCTATCCTGCGTACCGAGCAATACCCCAGGGGCCTGGGCCCCACCTTGCCGGACATCGCCGACAAACTGCCCGCCGCTCAACGCGCCGTGGAAAAGACCTGTTTTTCCTGCTGCGGTGCAAGCGGGATTGCCAGCGCCACCAGCAATGAAACCCGCCCCCAGATTATTCTGACCGGCATGGAAACGCATATCTGTGTATTGCAGACCGCGCTGGATTTGCAGCTGCGCGGCAACCAGGTCTTCGTGGTCGCGGATGCCGTGTGCTCGCGCCGCAAACAGCATCATCAAAATGCCCTGGCGCGGCTGCAGCAGGCCGGCATTGTTGTCAGCAATACCGAATCGGTGTTATTCGAGTGGTTACAGGATGCCAGCCATCCGCAATTTAAATCCCTGTCGAAGCTGATCCGCTAGAATCACAACAGGTTTGCACACACCCAGATACATGTCGGATACCACCAGTCCCTATCAAGCCCGTTATTTTCTGAATCCACTGAACTGGCCGATGTGGCTGGTCATCGGCCTGCTATGGCTCACCACACGATTATCCTACCGGAGTATTTTACGACTGGGCGCAGGGCTTGGCCGTATCGGTTACTACCTGTTGCCTTCGCGCCGGCGGATTGTGCGCACCAACATTCGCCTCACCCATCCGGGGCTGGACGAGGCGGCCGTGCAGCGCCTGGTCAAAGACAGCTTCTTTTCCGCCGGCCTGATGTTGTTTGAAATGGCCTGGGCCTGGTGGGGCAAGGATGCGAAGATCCAGCCGCTGGTACGTTACGAGGGACTCGAGCACCTGCAGGCCGCCGAGGCACAGGGCAAGGGCGTGCTCCTGCTGGGCTCGCACTTCACCACACTCGAATTGCAGGGTCGCCTGCTCGCCTATCGGGCAAACAATATTTATCCGACCTATAAGCCTGCGCACAACAGCCTGTTCGAACTAATCATGACGTATAACCGCCGACGCATGAACAAGGGCCTCATTACCAGCCGGGACATGCGTGGTATTCTCAAGCTGCTCAAACGGCGTCAGATCATCTGGTACGCCCCTGATCAGGATTTCGGGGCTGACCGTTCTGTGTTTGCGCCGTTTATGGGCATCCAGACCTCGACCCTGACCATGACTGCGCGTCTGGCCGAGGCATCAGGCGCGCCCATGCTACCGCTGTATTGCGATCGCCTGCCCGGCGACCAGGGTTACGTCATGCGAATCGGGCCGCCGCTGCGAGACTTTCCCAGTGGTGATGCTGTGCGCGATGCCGCCGCCATCAATGCCGCCATCGAAGTCCAGGTACGACGTGTGCCCGAACAATATATCTGGGGGCATCGTCGCTTCAAAACCCGTCCGCGTGGCGAACCCCAGTTGTATAAACTCAAACGCAGAAACCTGCGTAGCTACAGTTTGACCCTGGCCCTGCTCTCATTGCCGGCGCTCATCTACACGCTCTGGATCGGCCTGCGCGAACGTGATGCAAGCTACATACTCGAACGCCTCGGTCTGGCCCGGACACAAAAAACTGACCTGATCGTACATGCTGCGTCGATCGGTGAAGTCAATGCCGTGGTTCCGCTACTGGAATTGTTATTGGCTCGTTTTCCGCATATCAGGGTACTGTTGAGTGTCAACACGCCCAGCGGGCGTCGCATTGCCCAGCAACGCCTGGGTGACAAGATCCGCTACCGCTACATGCCTGTCGACTGGCGCTGGTCGGTCTATCGTTATCTCGCCCAGACAAACCCGCAGTGTGCCTGGATCGTGGAAACCGAGTTATGGCCGAATTTTCTTGAGGCTTGTTACTACCGAGGCATTCGCAGCATCATCATAAATGGCCGGCTATCGGCACGCAGTACCGACAGCGGCAGGCTGATGCGCCAGTGGTTACGGCACGTGGGGCAATACATCTTTGCCGTCATGGCTCGCAGCAACGAGGATGCCCAACGCTACCTGAGCCTGAATGTCACCCCCGAATACGTACAGGTGCTGGGTAATCTCAAATATGCCTCGACATCGACAATGGCGGTGGCACCAACCGAACTGGGCAGAGATTATGTTCTGCTTGCCTCTTCGCGTGACGGCGAGGAACGAAAGATCCTGCAAACCTGGCTGGCACTTACAGGGGACAAACCCCTGCTGGTCATCGTGCCGCGCCATATCCGGCGCCTGCCCGAGATCCTGCGCGACCTGCAAAACCTGACCGACGCGATCAGCATACGCAGTCGGGAAGACAGGGTAACGGCGAAAACTGAGGTGTATATTGCTGATACCTTCGGTGAACTGCGCAGCTTCATTCAGGGCGCGCAATTCGTGATCATGGGCGGCTCCTTCGAACCTTTTGGTGGCCAGAACATCATCGAAGTCGCACAGGCCGGCAAGGCCCTGGTTTTTGGCCCTCATATGGAAAACTTCTACGACGAAGCCCGGGACTTCATTGCCGCAGGTGCCGCGATGCAGGTGGAGGATCAGCGCCAACTGAGCAGCACACTCACAAGCCTGTTACAACACCCTGAACAGCGCCAACAGCTGGCCCAACAGGGTAGCGCGCTTGTCACCCGTTATACACATGTTACGGAGATGTACCTGGAACAACTGCTGCGCTATTGTCCGTCACTAGCCCAGCAGCATCAGGCGTCGTAGCCGGCCATCAGTGCCTGCCAATCCGCTTCGCGGTAATGAAAGTCCGGTAGCTGGGCCTGTAACTTCAGCAACGAGCGTTGCAGGCGCTGCAAGGTCCGTGACTGCCAGCTGCTATCCTGATCCACGTCGCTTTTGTCAAAATCGATCAGGTAAACCCGGCCCGACTGATCCAGCAGGATATTATGTGCGTTAAGATCAGCATGGCAGATATCATGGTTATGAAAGCGGCGGATACAGCGGCCAATCTGCTGCCACTGCCTGTTGTCCAGTGCCTGACGCGACAGAATCGTGGAAAGTGACTGACTGTCGGCTATGCGTCGGGTCATCAGGTCGGCGGTATAGAACCCACCGTAGCGGCACACCCGCGCCGCCAATGGTGCTGGCGCCGGCAAACCAAGCTCTTGCAATTTCACCAGCAACTGGTACTCACGCCAGGCCCGTGTCTTGTGCAATCCGATCCAGACATAGCGATCGGTGGTGACCCTGGCCATCAAACCACCACGCCGGTAGTGACGCAGGACGAAATCACCAAGCTCACAATGAATAAACCAGGCCTCACCGCGTCCGGTACCGACGCGCTGGATCTCCGCGCGATTCTGCCAGTAATCAGGCTCAAACCATTGCACCGAGACCTGACCTTTCAGCTGGGCATCGTATATGACGTAGCTGTTTTCGATATGTTCACTGACAGATTGGATCCCTGATGATACTACCACTGGCTTCGCCTCCTGATTCACCGTGCATTTTACGCCTTTCTGCAGTGGGTGACACCAGTCAGGCTCTGTCATCGACCTTCACGCCATCACAATTCCGGATTAAACAGGTCCATAGCTGGCCGTAACGGGTAGTCAATCGTCGTCCGAAGCAGCAACTCCTGAAAATCATTGATCAGTGAATGCGCTCTCTAGCCTGGAGGATTTATGGGTTCCAAGTTCATTGAGCACCGCCTGCAAAACCTGCTCTGGAACGATTTTCTCCATGCAGAGATTGTGCTGGCAATTTTTCAAACGTTCGGTGTGATAACACGGGCTGCACGGCAGGTGTGCATTCAGCATCAGTACCTTGTTACTTTTTGTTCGGTAGGGACCGGTTCGACTGGGGTTCGTGGGCCCAATCAATGTTATCACCGGCGTATTAACAGCTGCCGCGATATGTGAGGGCCCCGTATCCGTACTAACAACACATTTTGCTCCCTGAATAACAGAGATTAATTCGCCAAAGCCAGTCCTGCCAGCCAGTGAAATAGTATGTTGTGGAAGTTTTCCAAAACCAGAGAAATATTCATCTTCCCCTTTACCACCAATAATGATATTGGGTACACCATTGTCATTAAGCAATTTCATGAGGCTTTGCCAATGACTTACTGGCCACGCACGATGATTAATAGATGACGTTTTATCGTGATGGCTATTTGCAGGAACGAGTACGACATAGTGTTCCGGCAGTGAAAATTTCTCATTTACCTGTTCCAGGCTCGGGCCAACCAGGGTGGGTTCCGCATATCGTATATCTGCTTCATCCAGAAAAGAGCGGTAAATAATATGCAGATTCTCTACCGCATGGGTTTCTGCCGGAGCAGAAAAATGCGTGTAAGGCATGCCAATCTTGTTATGTGCTCTTACCAGTCGCATCACGCTATTGAACATATCACCAAGCTCAAGATTGATGGCGTAATCATAGGGTTCGCGAAACGAAGCAGCGACAACCTGCAGCTTGGCTTTGTTTACCAGAAACGGGGCGCGCCGGCTTTTCAGTTCAAACACATGTCGAATACGTGGTTCGTTCTGAAATATCCTGCCGATATTTTTCTTTGCCACCCAGTCAATGATGACATCATCACCAAAATGATGCGCCAGCGCAGGAATAATACTGGAGCAAAATACAGTGTCACCAAGCGCACCTGCGCGCACGACAAGAATACGTTTCGCTTTGGAAATATTAGCGTGGATTTCGTCAGTACTCATAGATTGGTTTTTGACTCACTGTAATCAAACAAATGTATCGCCCACTTCGGCAACAAGTGTCCGTTCGAGTTTTTCAAAATGGCTTTTCTCATTGAACATCTCATCGGCAAACTGCTTGCCTGCCGCTGCCAATTTGGTCCGCATCACCGGGTTTTCGGATAATGTGGAAAGACATTCCGCCAGTTGCCGGGCATTACCCGGCTCAAATAACAGGCCTGTCTCATTATGTCTGATAATCTCCAGCACGCCACCCGCCCTGGTACCGATCACAGCAGTGCCCGCGCGCATGGCTTCAACCAGGGTGAGGCCGAAGGTCTCGCAATACGTGGTAAGCACCACCACATCGCAACAGCTCATCAGTTTACCCGGGTCCCGGCTGACCCCGAGATATTTCACCCTCTCATTTAACTGTTTGTCCTGTATCTGTTGATTTAGCTGCTCGAAGTACTTCCCGTCATTGATCGGGCCGGCCATAACAACCTGTAAACCAGAAT
>JARRNT010000046.1:27256-41892 GCA_037384645.1 Gammaproteobacteria bacterium
TGACAAACTTATCTTTCCTGTCGTTATCATCTTGAAGCAGCTGGTTGCACTCGCCATCAGATGCCGGCATTGTTTCTGCTACGCCTATGTACAATAAGGATACCTGGTCCCTGGCCAGTGGCAGGTACCTGAACGCCTGATTCTCTACAAATCTGGAAATCACCAACAGCCTGTTTACCTGCGCATACAGTATGCGGTGATATGGGTCCAGTTTGCTGCGCGTAATCTCCATATGCCGTGTGTATACCAGCCTGGGTTTTCGCCTGGACAAGGCTTTGGCTAATGCCACGAGATTTAAATCCTTGTTCCAGTGCATATGGATAATATCAATCTTATGCGCATCGATGTATCTGGCCAAACGACGAGCCGTAACAAGTGGTAGATTTCGAAACGCCGGTCTGAGCTCGATTAAAGGTATCTGCCATTCCAGCTGCCTGAGGAAACTCCCAGGCTGTATGGCAAAATGACAATCATGGCCTGCCAACTGCAACGCCCTGATTGCCCTGTGCGCATACAGCTCCAGGCCACCCTTGCCCGGCGAAAGGCATATACCCAGAATATTCATTTACCATTTAACCTGGATTCATAAACAATATGATCGCCCGGTAAACCTGTGCCAGCAACAATCCGGTACATCATCAGGCGCCAAATTGCGGCCGGAACCTGGTCAATAATCCGCGTATCGACCTTGCCTGATACCCAGGCCCCGTGCTTAAACCAGTGTTTCATGAGTAAAATTCACCGCTCTTGCTATTGATAAGACAATATGACTGGTAACATAAAAACATTATGCCACAGACCTTACATAAAATTCTGGTGATCAGGAATGACAAGCTGGGAGACTTTACCCTGGCCCTGCCCAGCTTCGCCCTGTTAAAGGCCTGTCTTCCTCGCACCGAGCTGACCGCACTCGTCCCCGCATATACCCGCGACATTGCAACACTTTGCCCGGCAATTGATCAGATTATTATCGATCCGGGCAAACACTCCGGGCATTCCGCACACAAACAACTGCTACAGGCATTACGACAGCAACAATATGATGCAGTCCTGACCTTATATTCCACTACACGGATCGGCTACCTGGTCTGGCGCAGCGGCATTCGTCAGCGCTTTGCCCCTGCCACTAAACTGGCCCAGCTATTTTACAATCACCGCCTGAGACAACGGCGCTCCCTCTCACAAAAACCCGAGTACCAGTACAATCTCGATCTCGCACAGTTTATGTTGCAGCAATTCGCTATGCCAGGCGTGGCCGTGCCGCCTCCCCCTTACCTGCAACTCGATCAGCAACGCGCCAATGCTATCCGCCATGAATTTTATCAACAGCATGGTCTGAGCGAACAGGCACTGTTCGTTTTCCTGCATCCGGGGCATGGCGGTTCCGCCAATAACCTGAGCCCGCTGCAGTTCGCTGAACTGGCCGACCTGATCACCTGCAAACGCCCCCTCGTGTTTATTATCAGCGCCGGACCAGGTGAAACCGATTGTGCCCGCCAGGTGCAGCAGCGGATCAGGCAACACAAGGCCTGCCTTTACGAATCCACGCAGGGACTGGGCCAGTTTGTCTATCACATCGGCTTTGCCGATCTGTTTATCAGTGGCTCAACCGGACCACTGCATGTTGCCGGCGCGCTTAACCGCCCGACTGTCGGCTTTTATCCAAACCGACGTTCGGCAACCAGTCTGCGCTGGCAAACCCTGAGTGATGATGAGCTCAGGCTGGCATTTTCCCCGGCGCCCGATGCCGAAGCAGAAGACATGAGCCGTGTGGATATCAAGGCAGCAGCCGCGACGATCAGTGAGTTTTTAAACCGGCTTTATTCCTGAACCACAGTAACTGGCAGCTCGCTCTCGCAACACATTAATCCTGCTGCGAGGTACTGGATGGCTGTTGCCGTACCCAGAGGTCTGCGTATTTGGCAAAGGTCGAATGCCCGGATAACAGGGCCAGCAACAAACCCTGGCTGCCATCGAGAAATCCCAGGCGCAACACATACATCCTGACGAAACAGGCCAGACCATGGAGCACACCCTGTAGCAGGCTGCTGCGCCGCCCTTTCAGCTGACGCTGTTCCGCCCAGGCGGCGGCATACGCCGCCGACTTGACGAGATAGTGTTCGAGATCTCGATAAGTGTAATGCAACAAATCCCCCTGCAAAGGCCTGGCAGAGATCGATGCTGGATACTGCAACTTCTCATGGACTTTATCCTCGCCATACTTTGCCTTCACGCGCGGATAAAGCCGCACCACGTAATCGGGGTACCAGCCACTATGACGGATAAAACGTCCGAAACACCAGGATAATCGTGCAATCGCATAGACTGTATTCTGTTCATCAGCACTCACCGCCGCCTGAATACTGGTACGTAACTCCGGTGTAACATGTTCATCCGCATCGATCATCAGGATCCAGTCGCCGCTTGCCCTGGCCTGGGCGCGTTGTCGTTGAATGCCGTAACCCCGCCAGTCAGCGTCAGTGAAAACCTTCGAAGTATAACGTCGGGCAATTTCAACCGTATTATCGGTACTGCCGGCATCCAGAACAATAATTTCATCTGCAAACTGCAGTCTCTCCAGGCATTCAGCGAGACATGCCGCTTCGTTTTTCACAATCAGCACTGCTGACAGGCTAGGCATGCTCAGATTCTCTTTCCTGGATCCGGTTCAGGTGATGGGAAAAAAACAGCGCAATCCCTAATAGCAGGATAGAGCTATAGTTGTTCTTAGTTATTGGTGAGTGGTCAAAAAGGGAAAAAGCGGAAATGCCAATAATATGCACCATACCCAGGCTGGCAGACATGGGCGATCGACGACGGGTTTTATACAGGATATAAAAGGGGTAGTACAGTAATAATAAAATCGAGATAAAACCGATAATTCCTTTTGAATACAGGTCTTCAAGGAAAATATTATGGGGATGCGTATGCATGGCTATGGCAGGATTTACTTTACCCTCCGCAGCGTATTTTTCAGCAGTAGCATGATAGTTGCCAGGACCAACACCAAAGATCGGATGATCCGGGAAAAAATATCTGGCAGCACGCCACATTTCCATATGGATTTCCGGTGAATCATCACTAATATCTGCATGCACAATATCCGGGGTATGAAAATACACCACAAAACTGTTAAGCGCGCGATTCACACCACTTTTCACAATGACAGAATGATTATATATAACCCCGGCCAGCACCGCTGCCAACAACAAAAATGTTACCATCCAGCGCTTGCGCATGGTGAATAGCGACCACGTAATTGTCATGGCAATAAATCCGATATATGCTCCGCGCGAACCTGACATTGCCGTTGCCAGCATAGCCAGGAGAAAACACAGCACGATTGCTGTTTTCAGGAAGGCGCTAGCCTGACTTCGCCACAAATACAGCGCATAAAAACCGAGCAATGCCGCAAATGGCCCAATAATATTTTTACTATATGCCCCCCATGCTGTCGACAAATGCTCCCAATGTACTTCGTAATAAGACTGGGTAAAGATAAAGACAATACCCAATAAACCTCCGAACAAATACCAGCGCCATGCATCTTTCTGCTCCCGTACCAGCAAATAGATCGGGATCACCATCCAGAAGCGCAGTTCCGTACCAAGGCGATGCGTCTGGATAGGCTCCCAGCCATTCACCAGCGCGGATAGAAAAAAGATAGCCACATAGATAGCGCAAATCAGCAAGAAGATCCTGTCTTCTTTGCATAAAGGCTGTTTGCGCCTTCGTAGGTAAAACAATCCAACCAAAAACAGTAGATTGTAGATATTCGTTATCCAGCCTGGAACCAGCATTCCCGCAATCGGGAACAGGAACAACAAAAGATAGGTCAACTGCTCATAGGTTAAATATGTTCGCCACTTTATATTCATCTTAACCTTTCGTTAATTGTTTCAAGACTGCCCGCGGCATTATCTCCGTGAGGCAGCGAGTATGCCCGAATCGACACTGTCGGGCAAAACACGGGCTGCAATCCAGCCCCTGGTAAAGGATAATTGCACGATCAGACAACGGCGGCGTATACGCCGGATCCGAGGATCCGTAAATCGCAACCAGTGGTCGACCGGTGGCGGCAGCAATGTGCATCAGGCCTGAATCGTTGGTCACATTATTCTGTGTCAGCGCAATCAAATCGACTGCGTCTACCAGTGACGTTTTGCCGCACAAATTGCTTACCGCAGGCTGGCCTTGCCGTATCGCCTCACCCAGCGATACTTCCTTGGCAGAGCCGAACACCCAGACCTGGCAACCTTGCGCCACCAGCATGCCGGCAAGTTGCTGAAAATATTCAACCGGCCACTGTTTGGCTGGCCCATACTCCGCCCCCGGCATCAAACCGATCACGCGTTTGTCCTGGTTTAAGCCCAGTTTTTTCAGCAACGCCTGCTGGTTTGACGAATTGATGCTTAATTGCGGATACGGTACAGGCGGCGCACTTGCCAGGTTGTCATAAGCCAGTCCGACATAACGCTGCACGGTCTGGTACAGGACTCGCTTATCCAGCGCACGCATATCATTGATGACGCCGTAGCGGTGCTCGCCCCGGTATCCTGTACGCCGGCGGGCACCGGCAAAAAACGGCACCAGTGCCGACTTGTATGAACGTGGCAACACAATAGCCCGGTCGTAATGACGACTACGTAACTGCCTGCCCAGACGATAGCGGGTGAGCAAGCCGAGTTGTTTGTGCCCGACCGCCAGTTCGATGGCCTCATGTACCTGAGGCATGCGCTGTAACAGGGGGACCGACCAGGCCGGCGCGACCACGTCAATGATGCAATCCGCGTCCTGCTGTTTAAGCGTTATGAACAGGCTTTGCGCCATCACCATGTCGCCGACCCAGGCGGGTCCGACAATCAGGATACGCTCAGAGGAAGTCATGGCCTGACTTCCACTTAATGTTTGTCCGCTGGCTTCCCGTTGCGTGCCTGCAGCCATTGCATATACTCGTCGACGCCTTCCTGCACGGTCTTAAACGGTGCCGTATAACCTGCATCGCGCAGGGCACTGATATCAGCCTCGGTGAAACTTTGATAACGCCCCTTGAGGTGTTCAGGGAATGGAATGTATTCGAGTTCGCCGCTGCCATGGTGAGCAATCACGCTGCTGGCAATATCATTGAATGGCTGGCTACGCCCGGTACCGAGGTTGAAAATCCCGGACTTATCGGGATGTTCGAGGAACCACAGATTGACCGCCACCGCGTCTCCGACATAAACAAAATCGCGGCGTTGTTCGCCATTGCCGTAACCGTCACAACCTTCAAACAGTTTGACCTTGCCCGTCTCGCGGATCTGGTTGTAATGGTGAAACGCGACGCTGGCCATGCTGCCCTTGTGCGATTCGCGCGGCCCGTAGACGTTAAAATAACGAAAGCCGACGATCTGGCTCTCGGCTGTCGGCAGATATCGGCGCACGTACTGGTCGAACAGGAATTTGGAATAGCCATAGACGTTGAGCGGCTCTTCATGCTCACGCGTTTCCCTGAACACTGTGCCACTGCCATAGACCGAAGCGGATGACGCATACAAATAGGCAATCTTGTGTTGCAGGCAATAATGCAACAACGCCTTGGAGTACTCGTAGTTGTTCTGCATCATGTAGTGGCCGTCCCACTCGGTGGTGGAAGAACAGGCACCCTCGTGAAAAATCGCCTCGACCTTGCTGGCAAAGGACGCGTTATTCTGTACCCGTTGCAGAAATTCGTGCTTGTCCAGGTAATCGGCAATCTCGCAATCGGCGATGTTCTTGAACTTCACCCCGTTCTTGAGGTTGTCCACCACCAGAATGTCAGTGATGCCACGCTCATTCAGGGTCTTGACGATATTGCTGCCGATAAAGCCGGCACCACCGGTAACGATAATCATGTTATTAACTTCCGTTCAGAATGCTTTTGATAATGTCCGTGGTGGAGTGACCCTCAATATAATCCAGGATGCTCACTTCACCACCGTTGTCGATGACGCAGGAACCACCCGCCACGTCTTCGGGTTTATAGTCGCCGCCCTTGACCAGCACATCGGGTAACAGCGTGCAGATCAAACGTTCCGGCGTATCCTCGGAAAATGAGACGACCCAGTCGACGCACTCCAGCGCCGCCAGCACGGCCATGCGTCGATCCAGGGTATTGATCGGCCGGTCCTCACCCTTGAGTCGCTTGACCGAGGCATCATCGTTAACGGCGATGATCAGGCGATCGCCCAGGCGTCGCGCCTTTTGTAAATACGACACGTGTCCCGGATGCAGGATGTCGAAACAGCCGTTGGTCATGACGATCTTCTCGCCACGGGCCCTGGCCTGCTTGATCACCTGTAACAGCGTATTCTCGTCCATCACCCCGCGACCCATCTGGGTCTCGTCGTGCATGGCGATGTGCAATTCGGCGGGGGTCACCGTCGCCGTGCCCAGCTTACCAACCACAATACCGGCGGCCAGGTTGGACAGGGCCGTAGCCGCATCCAGTTCCATACCGGCAGCGACGCCGGCGGCCAGGGTGGCAATCACGGTATCGCCAGCGCCCGTTACATCAAACACTTCACGTGCCCGGGTTGGCAGGTGCAGCACCGGCTGATCCTTGCGTAACAGGGTCATGCCGCGTTCGCTACGGGTAACCAGCAGGGCATCCAGCTCCAGCTGATGCACCAGGTTCATACCTTTCTCTTCAATGGCCTGGTCCGTGTCGCAATGACCGACGACCGCCTCGAATTCGTGCAGGTTGGGCGTGATCAGGCTGGCCCCCCGGTAACGTTCAAACTCCGCGCCCTTGGGATCAATCAGGACCGGTGTCGCCTGCTGGCGCCCGGCAGCGATCAGGGCCGGGATATCGCGCAGGGTACCCTTGCCGTAATCGGACAGGACCACGGCACCGGCCCCTGCCATCAGTTTGGCCGCACGTGCCACCAGCAGGTCCGAGCGTTGTTCGGCAAAACCGTCTTCGAAATCGAGACGAATGAGTTGCTGGTGACGACTCAGGACACGCAGCTTGGTGACAGTGCTGCAACCGGGGAGGCGTTCAAACGCGCAGCTCACGCCGGCCCCTTCCAGGATCTCCTGCAGGGCATCGGCGGCTTCATCGTCACCGGTATAACCCATGACCGAGATCCCTGCACCCAGGGCGGCAATGTTAAGAGCGACGTTACCGGAACCACCGGCGCGTTCCTCGGCATCCTGCACCAGCACCACCGGTACCGGGGCCTCGGGTGAAATCCGGGAAGTATCGCCATGCCAGTAGCGATCCAGCATCAGGTCGCCGATCACCAGGACCTGGGCCTTGTCAAAATCCGGCAGCTGAAGCTTCATGGGCATCCAGTTCTGTTGGCGTGCAAGATGATCCTAGTCCTTGAGCACGTAGACCGCGCCACAGTATGGACACCTGACCTCACCCTTGTCCTCGATGGGCAGATACACCTTGGGGTGTGAATTCCACGTGGTCATGTTGTCCATCGGGCAATGCAGCGGCAAATCCGCCCGGCTGACCGTGTAACGGCGGGCGGCATTGGCCTGAAGTTTTTCCTGATTACTCACTACGCTGGTTTCCTGTTTTTCGTTATCGATTGCCATTATACCGGTGACAGCCAGTCCAGGTGTTGGTCGACCCGGCCGTGGACCACGTCGAAATACATGCTTTGCAGTTTTTCGGTAATGGGTCCGCGCCGGCCGGCCCCGATCTGGCGCCCGTCCAGCTCGCGGATCGGTGTCACCTCGGCGGCGGTACCGGTAAAGAAGGCCTCGTCGGCGATATAGACTTCGTCGCGGGTCAGGCGTTTCTCGCGGACTTCGATGCCCAGTTCGCCAGCCAGGGTGATAATGGTCTTGCGCGTGATCCCGTCCAGGGCCGAGGTGAGTTCCGGGGTATAGATCACCCCATCGCGGACCAGGAAGAAATTTTCGCCCGAGCCTTCGGCCACGAAACCGTCAATGTCGAGCAACAGCGCTTCGTCATAACCGTCGTTCAGGGCCTCCTGCAGCGCCAGCATGGAATTCATGTAGTTGCCGTTGGCCTTGGCCTTGCACATGGTGATGTTGACGTGATGGCGGGTATAGGACGAGGTCTTGATGCGAATCCCGCGCTCCATGTTCTCGGCACCGAGATACGCGCCCCATTCCCAGGCCGCCACGATGGTATGTACCTTGAGGTTATCGGCGCGCAGGCCCATGCCTTCGGAACCGTAAAAACACATGGGACGAATATAGGCTGACTGCAGGTTGTTTTCACGCACCGCCGCCCTGGTGGCCTCGTTGATGGTGGCCTCGTCGTACTCGATCTCCATCCCCAGGATATGGGCCGACTGAAACAGGCGATGGGTGTGCGCCTCGAGCTGAAAGATCGCCGTCCCCTGCTCCGCCTTGTAGGCGCGGACACCTTCGAACACGCCCATGCCGTAATGCAGGGTGTGGGTTAACACGTGTACCTGGGCCTCGCGCCAGGGAACCAGTTTACCGTCAAACCAGATGACACCATCACGATCGGCCATCGTCATAAAGCTGTTACCTCATTCTTGTGATTGTTCAAGCCACGCGGACCAGATCCGACGCACACCCTCGCGCTGTTCGCAAAAATCCTCTGCGGCAATCAGCGTGGATTGTTCCTGCAGTTTCAGGCGGTGCACACGGTCGCGGTAATGGCGATAGGTCTCGCTTAAAAATTCGGCATCAGCGACACGCATCACCCCGGCCTCGGCGAGCCGTTCCAGGATGCGGATATTATCGGTGTAATCCAGCAGGGCCGGGTGAGCGTGGGCAAATGCCAAGACCCCATATTGCACCATAAATTCAATATCGACGATACCTCCTTGCCCCTGTTTCAAATCAAACCGGTCGTCTTTGCTCTTGTCGAGGCTGGTCCGCATCCTGGCGCGCATGGCCAGGACCTCCTGGCGCAAGCTGTCGGGGTCACGCTGGCGGCCCAGGATCTGGCGGCGAATGGCCTCGAAGCGTTGGGCAATGGCGGGGTCGCCGGTGATGACCCGCGCCCGCACCAGGGCCTGGTGTTCCCAGGTCCAGGCCTTCTCGCCTTGATAGGCTTCAAATGCCGCCAGGCTGCTGACCAACAGGCCGGCTGCCCCGTCCGGGCGCAGCCGGGTATCAATCTCGAACAGCACCCCGGCCGGGGTCAGGCTGTTGAGGATATGGATCATGCGCTGGGCCAGGCGGGCGAAAAACACCCCCAGGACCAGCGGCTGTTTGCCGGTGGTTTCCAGGGACTCGGATTCGCCGCTGTGCAGGAACACCAGGTCGAGGTCAGAGCCGTAGCCCAGTTCCAGCCCCCCCAGCTTGCCGTAGGCCACGACGGCAAAGCCGGTATCGCAGATCTCGCCATCCGAGGTACAGATCGGCCGCCCGTGGCGGGCCACCAGGTGGTGCCAGGCCAGGTCGAAGGTGCGCTCCAGCACCACTTCGGCAATCCAGCTCAAGTGGTCACTCACTTTCATCAATGGCAGGGCCCCGGCCAGGTCCGCGGCGGCGACTCGCAGAAACTGCGCATGCTTGAATTGGCGCAGGGCATCCATGGCCTGCTCCACGTCCTCCGGATCCAGCAGATCCAGGCGCTGGTGCAGTGCCAGAGCCAGCTCGGGTTTGTCCGGTGGGTCGTACAGGCTGCGCGGATCCAGCAATTCATCCAGCAGCATCGGATGCTGGCTGAGGTAACGGGTGATCCAGGGACTGGCAGCACACAGGCGTACCAGTTGCGACAGGGCCATGGGGTTTTCGATCAACAGCAACAGGTATACCGTGCGCCGGACGACAGCCTCAATCACATCCAGGCTGCGCAACAGGGCCAGCTCGGGCTGGGCGGTGCTGACGCAGGCCCCGATCAGGAGGGGCATCAGCCGATCCATGCGATCACGGCCCTGCGCAGTCAGATGGCCATAGGCACGCCCCTGACGCAGGCCCCGCAGTTTGCTATAGACCGACTCGCTATCGGCAAAGCCTAGTTCATCCAGGCGTTCCAGGGCCGCCGGTGTATCCAGGCTTCCCTGCCAGAGCAGGGCATAGTGACCGGCATCGGCCTGCTCCGCCGATTGCGGCGCCGCAAAGACCTGATTGAAATGCTCCTGGACCCGCCCGCGCTGGTGATCCAACTCCTTTATATAGTGCGCCCAATCGGGGAAGCCCATGCTAAACGCCAGGCGCTGGCGGCCGACCTCATCAGCGGGCAGGAGCTGGGTCTGTTCATCGCGCCAGGCCTGCAGCCGGTGTTCACTGCGGCGCAGGAAATCATAGGCCTCGGCTAATTGCGTCACCACGTAATCGGGCAACAACTGCAGCTCCTGCAACATCTGCAACACGGCCAGGATCGCGCGCTGCTGCAGGCGCGGTTCATGCCCGCCACGAATCAACTGGAAAACCTGACCGATGAATTCGATCTCACGAATACCGCCCGGGCCCACCTTGATATTCTGTTCCTTGCCCTTGCGCACCACCTCTTTCTGAATCATGGCTTTCATCTCGCGCAGCGACTCATAGGCGCTGTAGTCCATGTAGCGGCGGTAAATGAAGGGATGCAGGGTCTGTAATAATTCCTCGCCCGCGGCCAGGTCCCCGGCGATGATGCGGGCCTTGATCAGGGCATAGCGTTCCCATTCCCGACCATGAATTTCGTAATATTCCTCCATGGCGGTGAAAGTACACACCAATGGTCCGCTCTCACCGAAGGGGCGCAGGCGCATATCAACCCGGAAGACGAAGCCGTCCTCGGTCTGCTGGGCGAGGACACTGATGAGCTTCTGCCCCAGTTTCTGGAAGTACTCACTGTTGCTGATCTGGCGCTGACCACCCTGGGTCTCTCCACCTTCGGGGTAAGTGAAAATCAAATCGATATCTGATGACAGGTTCAGTTCATTGGCACCGAGCTTGCCCATGGCAATCACCACCAGCTGCTGGGCCTGACCTTCTGCATTGACCGGTGTGCCGAAAGTGACGGACTGCCAGCGAGATAACAGCTGCAAGCTCTGCTCAACGCAGGCATCCGCCAGCTGCGACAATTCCGCCATGGTCTGTTCGAGGCCAGACCAGCCGGCCAGGTCGCGCCAGATAATACGTACCATCTCGCGCTGACGGAACTGGCGCAAGCGTCGAATCAGGTCCTGCTCGGTCGCGACGTCCCGGAGCTGATCCTGCAGGTGCAGCGACATGGTCGAGCTGGCATAGGCCTGGTGCAAATCACCCGAGCCCAGTAACTCGACGAGCCAGTCGGGACAACGCCGACACCAGTGCACGAGGTAGTCACTGCAGGCCAGTACCCCGGCAAGTGTTGGACTGACCGCCGCGAAATCCTTGCCCAGACGTTGCTGCAGCTGTGATTCCAGCTCAGACCACTGCGCTGCCAGTCCGGCATGCAACAGTGCAGGTAATTCATCAAAGCGGCGATGCATGAATGAAGTCATGCCCGCTACGTTACTGCATGCCCGACCCTGGCACAATTGAGACCCAACCCGCCTCGCGCCGGCAAGGATTTGCAGCCCAGCAAAAAACAGCTTGCAGGTGAAGCTCGGGCTTACATCATACCGCCCATGCCACCCATGCCACCCATACCGCCCATATCCGGCATTGCCGGGGCAGCAGCATCGTCGGCCGGGACATCCGCCACCATCGCTTCGGTGGTGATCATCAGGCCAGCCACAGAGGCAGCGTTTTGCAGAGCAGACCGGGTCACCTTGGTCGGGTCCAGAATACCCAGCTCAACCATGTCACCGTATTCGCCGGTCGCGGCGTTGTAACCGTAGTTACCTTTGCCTTCCTGTACCTTGTTGACCACAACAGAAGGCTCATCGCCGGCATTGTCGACGATCTGGCGCAGCGGCTCTTCCATGGCGCGACGGGCAATGTTGATGCCGACGTCCTGGTCATGGTTGTCGCCTTTCAGTTTATTGATGGCCTGCAGGGCACGCACCAGGGCCACACCACCGCCAGGGACCACGCCTTCTTCCACCGCCGCACGGGTTGCATGCAGGGCGTCTTCGACACGGGCCTTCTTCTCTTTCATTTCCACTTCGGTGGCAGCGCCGACCTTGATTACCGCAACACCGCCGGCCAGCTTGGCTACGCGCTCCTGCAGTTTTTCACGGTCATAGTCAGACGTGGCTTCCTCGATCTGGGTACGGATCTGCTTGACCCGGGCTTCGATATCGGCAGCTTTACCTGAGCCATCGATGACGGTGGTCTCTTCCTTGGTGACCTGAACTTTCTTGGCAGAACCCAGATCGTCCAGGGTGGCCTTCTCCAGGCTCAGACCGACTTCTTCGGAGATGACGGTACCACCGGTCAGGGTGGCGATGTCCTGCAGCATGGCCTTGCGGCGATCGCCGAAGCCAGGCGCCTTCACGGCAGCCACTTTCACGATACCGCGAATGTTGTTCACCACCAGCGTGGCCAGGGCTTCACCTTCGACGTCTTCGGCAATGATCAGCAACGGCTTACCCGCCTTGGCTACTCCTTCGAGGACCGGCAGCATATCGCGGATGTTGGAGATCTTCTTGTCGTACAGCAGGATGTACGGTTCTTCCAGCTCGGCGCTCATGCTTTGCTGGTTGTTCACGAAGTACGGAGACAGGTAACCGCGGTCGAACTGCATGCCTTCAACCACGTCCAGTTCGTTCTGCAAACCGGTACCCTCTTCCACGGTGATAACACCTTCCTTGCCGACCTTGTCCATGGCGCCGGCGATGATCTTGCCGATCTCTTCATCGGAGTTGGCGGAGATGGTACCGACCTGGGCAATCGCCTTGCTGTCGGCGCAAGGCTTGGACAGCTTCTTCAGTTCTTCCACGGTCGCAATCACGGCCTTGTCGATGCCGCGCTTGAGGTCCATCGGGTTCATACCGGCGGCCACGGCCTTGAGGCCTTCGGTCAGGATGGACTGGGCCAGTACGGTTGCGGTGGTGGTACCGTCGCCGGCCACATCGGAGGTCTGGGAAGAGACTTCCTTCACCATCTGCGCGCCCATGTTTTCGAACTTGTCTTTCAGTTCGATTTCCTTGGCCACGGAGACGCCGTCCTTGGTAATGGTCGGGGCGCCAAAGCTCTTGTCCAGAACCACATTACGGCCCTTCGGACCCAGGGTGACCTTGACCGCGTTAGCCAGGGTGTTTACACCTTTGAGCATGCGATGACGGGCGTCATCGCTGAAACGGACTTCTTTTGCACTCATGTTAGCTTCCTCTTACAAATTTGTTTGTTCAACAATGACGCCGGCTTATTTCTCGATGACACCCATGATGTCTTCTTCGCGCAGGACCAACAGCTCTTCGCCGTCGAGTTTGACCTCATTACCGGCATATTTACCAAACAGCACCTTGTCGCCAGCCTTGACGTCGAGCGCGCGAACTTCGCCGCTATCGAGGATCTTGCCGTTGCCCACGGCAACAACTTCACCCTGTACAGGCTTCTCGGTAGCGGAATCGGGGATGACAATACCACCGGCAGTGGTGCGTTCTTCTTCCATGCGACGAACGATCACACGGTCGTGTAAAGGACGAATCTTCATTCGTAGTTCTCCTCAATTTGCTGAATAATCAACAGGTTAAAAATTTTTATCCCAGTGAAAGTGGGGGTTGTTAGCACTCCCCTTAGATGAGTGCTAATTCTAGCCGGCAACGCCGACCTGTCAAGAACCCTCTGGGTTGGTCAGAGATCTGGGGACGGGGATCTGGATTTCAATCCCAAGTATGAAAATGTCTGATTATTGTGGATAACGCATCAAAAACACTACACCGCTGAAAGAACTCATCATCCATGACAGGCCTATTGCGGACGTTTCATCAATTAGGACAACGCCCACCATCAGCCTGACTGACGGCGGGCATTGCCCGGCCTACGGCGTATCGCTTACCAGCGGTAGACGATCTTCACATCGCCGGTGTTCATATGCGTGTGCTGAGAGAACTGACCATGGTAGACAAGCTGGGCCGACCAGTTGGCGTGGCTCATCACCGCTACACCGGCATTGACCGTGGCCGCGCTGCTCGGCGCCCCGGTGGCCGGCAGCACCTGCTGCTGTGAGCCCAGGGTCACCGTCAGGCCCTTGTTGCGGTCACCAGTGTAGGCGATGCCGCCAAGCTCCAACCAGGGCGAAACCACTACCCCCGCGCTTGCTTCCCAGTCGGCGCCGATACGTGCTCCGACCGTGAATGTGCCGAGGTTGTAGTTTACCGCCGCATAGCTGAGGTTCAGCAGGCCCGCACCCGTCTCGCTGTAGGCGGACCGGTGCGTGTGCAGGTAACCCAGCCCCACGTATGGGGTCACGAAGGCAATGCCATGGGTTACGCGGTAACCGGCCCTGGCCGAGATGCCGGCATAGGAGCCGGAGGCGCTGCCGGTAGCGATCAGACCCGTCGGCTGCAGGTTGCGCAGGCTGTCCGTGTGCAGGCTGCCGCCGGTGGCAGTGGCATCGATGAACAACGGACCGTTGTTAAACAGGGTATACAGATACGCCCCGTAGGAGCGCGTCTTCACCTGGGCCAGCGAGGTGCTGGTGCGCGTGTTGGTGTTGCCGAGGGCACCGCCAATGATCAGGCCCGGACGGATCTCGGTGCCGTAGCCAATCAGCAGGCCGTTGTTGTCCAGACTCGCACCGTAGGCCCCGCCGGTGCCGGACAGGCCGCGCACCCATACCGCCGGATCCGGCTGGC
>JARRNT010000047.1:0-16657 GCA_037384645.1 Gammaproteobacteria bacterium
TGACATCTGGATTGAAGCCAACTTCAAGGAAAATCAGATCACCCACATGCATGCCGGTGATACCGCACGTGTCGAAATCGACAGTTATCCCGGTAAAACATTTGTTGGCAAGCTGGTCAGTCTCAGCCCCGGCACCGGCACGCAGTTCTCCGTATTACCCCCGGAGAATGCCACGGGCAACTGGGTCAAGGTGGTCCAGCGCCTGCCGGTTCGCATCGAACTGGTTCAGCAGGATGCCCGCTACCCGTTAAAAGCCGGACTGAGTGCCAGCGTTCGCGTCGACACCCGCTATCAACGCCAGCTCTTCGGCAAGGCCAGGATTGTTAAGCGCAACGGCAATAACGCGTGAGCGTAGCGGTTCATCCCAATTCGGCCACGCGCATTCCGCACCGGGGCCTGATCACCTTGTCAGTGATGCTGGCGTCGATTATGCAGGCACTCGACAACACGATTGCCAACGTCGCCCTGCCGCACATGCAGGGCTCCCTGTCAGCGACCCAGGATCAAATGGCCTGGGTGCTGACCTCGTACATCATTGCCGTTGCCATCATGACCCCGCTGAGTGGCTGGCTGGCCGGGCAGATTGGCCGACGCCGGGTGTTTTTATTTTCCATTGTCGGTTTTACCCTTGCCTCCGCCCTCTGTGGTGTCGCACAAACCCTGACCGAGATCGTGATTGCCCGCTTGTTTCAGGGCATTTGCGGTGCCGCCCTGATCCCCATGTCGCAGGCCGTGCTGCTCGATATCAATCCCCCCGAAAAACATGCCCGCGCCATGGCCCTGTGGGTCATGGGCGTAGTCATCGGCCCGATCCTGGGTCCGGTGCTGGGCGGCTGGCTGACGGAAAATTATAACTGGCGCTGGGTGTTCTACATCAATGTCCCCTTCGGCGTGTTGTCCTTCCTCGGCGTCATGTGGTTCATGTCGGAAACCGAGATTCGCAAATCGCGTTTTGATTTCTTTGGCTTTATCTCCCTGAGTATCGCGATTGGCACTTTCCAGTTGATGCTGGATCGCGGCCAGCTCAGGGACTGGTTTAACTCGACTGAAATCTGGATCGAGGCCTGCGTCGCCGGCTTTGCCCTGTACCTGTTCATCGTGCACATGATGACCACCGACAAGTCGCCGTTTGTCAGCCCGGTCTTATTCAGGGATCGTAATTTTCTGACAGGCAATATTTTTATTTTCATTGTCGGCGTGGTCCTGTTCGCCACCCTGGCACTTCTACCGCCTATGCTGCAGGACCTGATGCATTACCCCGTGGTCCTCACCGGCCTGGTCACCGCACCAAGAGGAATTGGTACCATGGCAGCCATGTTCCTGGTCAGCCGACTGATGGGCAAAATCGATACCCGCCTGGTGATTGCCAGCGGTTTTTTGCTGACCGCCTATTCACTCTGGCAAATGACGCATTTTTATTTACAAATGGATGACTCGCTCGTCATCTGGTCCGGCTTCATCCAGGGCCTCGGCACGGGCTTTGTTTATGTTCCCCTGGCGACGGTCACCTTTGCCACCCTGTCACCTAAATACCGCAACGAGGGGACTGCGATGTTCAGCCTGATCCGTAACCTGGGCAGCAGTATCGGTATCTCGGCAGTGGAGGCCATGCTGATTCGGGGTAGCCAGTTGATGCACTCGCGCCTGGCTGAACAGGTCACACCCTATCGCCACGGCCTGCACAGCCTGCCCTCGTCCCAGTTAAATACCACCAGTGGTCTGGCCCACATCAATGGCCTGGTCAGTACCCAGGCGCAAATGCTGTCATACAACAACGATTTCAAAATTATGTTGATACTGACACTGTGCGCCGTGCCACTGACGGCCCTGCTGCGCACCACCCGCTCCAACGCGCCTGCCGAATCCGTGGTGATGGAATAAATCCAACAGCCCGCATGATATTGCCTGCGCGAAATCCCGGACTGGGCTAAACTTAAAATAAAAGAAGTAACAGGGTTAACTAACATGTACCAGACGATTCTGCTTGCCTATGACGGCACGACCTACAGTGAACACGTATTACAGCGTGGCGCCGAACTTGCCCGTCTTTGCCAGGCCAGGTTGCACCTGCTGAGCATCGTGGTCACCACCGGCAACATGGCCATTGCCGAAGCAGTCGGCGCCACCGATGTCTGGGGCATAGAACAAAAATCGCTGGAAAAGATCGTCGACGAAGCCCTTCAAAACTTACAGGCGCAGGGTTTGCAGGTCAGTGCCTGCGTCAGGAGCGGCGAACCGGACAGCGAGATCGTGCGTTATGCCCGGGAAATCCAGGCCGACCTGGTTATCCTCGGCCATACCAGTAAAGGCATGCTGTCGCGCTGGCTGCAGGGCTCACTGTGTGCCAAGCTCCTCGACCAATTGCCCTGTAACCTGCTGGTGGTCGCCGGTGATGCCCCCTGATCAGCGGCATTGACCGGTGTGGGATAAAAAAAGGCCGGCATCTGCCGGCCTTTTTGTTGAACGGTGCAATTTATTTGTGGCGCCCGTAGCGTGCAACGAACCTGGCCTCGCCCAGCATGTTGGCGTGGATCATGAAACCCACCAGCGCCGCTGAGGCATTTTTCGGGACCTTTAATTTCGCCGTCTTCAGTGCGTACAGGGTAAACACATAGTGATGTGGCTTATCACCCTTGGGCGGACATGGCCCCCCATAGGCGTGTATGCCAAAATCCGTGCGCATTTGTTCTGAACCGGCGGGCATACCGCTGCCGCCGGCCTTACCCGCATTCTCGGCCAGGCTATGCACATTTGCCGGGATGTTAATCACGATCCAATGCCACCAGCCGGAGCCAGTCGGGGCATCCGGATCATACACGGTCAGGGCAAAACTCCTGGTGCCCTTGGGTGCTCCCTTCCATTTCAGTGCAGGGGAAATATTATCGCCAGTGCAACCAAAACCGTTATAGGTATAACGCTTGGCAATCATATGATGGGATTTGATATCCGGGCTGGACAGTTTAAATCCGGATGCATACGTGGTGCTCGACAGACTAGCCACCAGCATGGCAAAAATAAATTTACCCATGATGTTCTCCTTGTTGATTATTCTATTGCCCTGAATGCCGGATTGTAGCATTGTTAGCCTGCCCGGCAAGCTGAGCCATGCATAAAACAGACTTCCTGATGTTCATCAGCTTAACCGGCTGCCCGCACCATTCCCGTTATCCTTCACTGTCCATGCCGGAAAGTGATCGAGCAGCGCCACACTCGCGATACATCAGCTGACACAAACAACTTCAGCCGGCGTTGGATACAATCCGGCCGATATATGCGGTAGCGTACTTCAGTTCAGTGATTTCCCGTCTGCTGCGCTATCATCGGTGTTGGCCGCTGAAGAAGACCGCCTGACAAGATGAGAAGGCAAATTGCTCACCCGCACAATATCCCACCAGCTGAGCACACCCAGGATATTCTCCTGCGGATCGAGCTGGCCATCTGCCGAGACAATCGACAGGTCTGTATCAGCATTGCGCATTTTACCGACGACGTCGAATAACATTTCATGGCCGGCCACGACCACAAAATTATCGCGAATATATTTATCAATTTTATTCGCATTGTGGCCAAGCAGGTGCTCCCTGGCTACCACTTCCGCTTCTACGATGCCTTCCACCTGCTCCGAACTAATGATGAGAAAACTCGGCGGGACGCGACTCTGGTAATGCCCGATTTGCAGGTGACCGGATGTCGCTTGCCGCTTCACCCGCAACAGCGGTGCACTCAGTGCATCTGCCGCCGTGCGCAGCAGGTAGATCGGAGTTTGCAATGTATCCGGCAGGAATAAGCCACGCCTGCTGAGTTTCATCGTATAGATACTGTCGCGCAGAAATATTCGGCGTACCCCATAGGCAACCGATACCACGGCCATCAACGGCACAACCACATAGTAATCACGGGTCATTTCAAAAATCATGACAATGGCAGTAATTACCGCACCGGTTGCACCGGCCACCATCGCGGCCATGCCGATGATGGCGGTATTGACCGGAGCGAGTGACAGGCCTGGCACAACGCGGGTGGCGAGCAGGGCATAAGCGGCACCCAATACCGCGCCCATAAACAAAGACGGTGAAAAGATACCGCCCGAGCCCCCCGAACCCAACGACAGGGAGGTGGCCAGAAGTTTGGCCACGAACAGGATGATCAATAGCAATGGAACCATCAGGGAATGATTCAGCACATCCTGGATCGTGGCGTAGCCGACACCCTGGATATAATAATGGCCGGTGTAGTGTAAAAATGCATACATCAGCACCCCGACCATGGCCATGCCCAGGACGTGTCGGACATAATAACCGCCAGGGATTCGATCAAACACATCCTCGAACAGGTAAATCGAACGAATATAGACGACTGACACCAGTCCCAGCAGGATGCCCAGCACCAGGTAAGCACCGAATACTGACACTGAGACCAGGTGCGCCGGAGTCAGGGTAAGCTCAGGAATATTAAAGGATGGGTGCACCCCGAAAAACATCTGACCGATGAATGTGCCACCCACCGTCGAGATCGCTACAGGAATCATGGTTCGTGCGCTGATCTCTGGCAAAATCAGCTCCGTAGCAAATAACAAACCGCCGATAGGTGTATTAAAGGTGGCGGCAATCCCGCCGCCGGCACCACCGGCAATCAGGGTGATACGTTGCCATTCTGACAATCTCAACCACTGACCCAGGGTGGCACCAAATGCGGCACCGATCTGAATAATGGGTCCTTCCCGACCTATGGCCGCGCCGGATCCGATAGAAATCGATGAAGCCAGGGATTTAATTACGGCGACCACCGGCCGAATCACACCCTTATGATAATGCACCGCCTCGATGACCTCGGGCATACCGTGTCCCTTGGCCTCTGGTGCAAATGTCTTCACCATGAAGGCAACCACGATTGCGCCCAGCACCGGTACCAGTATCACCCAGATACCCCATGGGCTGGCCACGGTATGCAGGCTGGTGTCGTAACTGAATGACCATTTGCCAAAGAACATCAAATTATGAAATAAGGCAATCAGGCCACGAAACACAACCGCACCAAAACCAGACACCAGGCCTACCAGTACCGCCAGGATCGCAAGACGCACTTGTGAATCACCGTTTAGAACTGATACTGGCTTTGGGGCTGTATCCATATATAAAAGTATAAACAGGTTTGTACATTACATGGCAAGTCTATATACACACTTGCCATGTAGTGTGGTGTGAGCAGGCTACCGGATAGCGCCACCATGGCCACGCAGCTGCTATCTGCTCTTGCCTCAACAAGCATGATCACCAGCATCAGCCGAATACCCGCTCCGTCATCATTTCGGCAAAATCTATGCCCCAGTTGGGCACCTTACCACTACGATTGAAGAACATCGTTTTGTATTGCATCTTGAGCATGAACGGAACACGCCCCATCTTGAGTACGGCATCGTCACCGCCATACCAGGTATTCGAGCGTATATAAAAGGCCTGGTTGGCGCCCATGTCACCGATGCACAAAACCACCGGCTGCAGGGGTTCATCCGCCTGTTCCTCACTCATACGGCTCATGTCATTCGCAATCTGGCGCCCGATAATTTCACACTGCTGGTGTCCTATCGCACCCAGCTTGGGCACAGTTACCGCAGCAGCGTCGCCGGCAGCAAAGATATGCGGATAATCCGGATTACGCATTAACAGATTGGTCCTGATAAATCCCATGTTGTCGCTGATGGGTAAATCGCGTAGAAAATCGTGCGCGACCCAGTCCGGGAAGATAATTTTGATTTCAGCCTCAAGTGAATCACCATTGGCAAACTCGATACCATCTTGCGTCAACCGGGTAATATCCTGCGTCTCGTTCTTGTAACCAAAGCCCATACCTCCAGCTATCTCCAGCAACTGGTTCACTACCGTCTCGCCGGCATCCTCAGCGATGATCCTGGCCGGTGTAAATACGGTAATGTTCTGCGGACCGCCCATCTTATGCTGTTGCAGCCAGGTTGCGGCAGCCAGCATGGTTTCGACCGGTGGTCCCTCACAGGCGGCTTCGGCAACAGGGATACTGCCACCAGGATATGGCGCCAGACCTTCGGCCCCGTCACCCTGGTGAAACCGTGCTGAACCAATGGCGATCGGCCCACCCTGGTAGGCTTCGTGCAAGTAACGGCGTAACTTGTTGCCGTAATAGGTGTCGGACAAGGTATCGCCGTATTGCGCGAATCCCTCTATATGGTCATAGGCCAGGCGAGCGCCCAGCGCAATCACAAGGTAATCAAATGAAATGGTATCTGCTGCAGCTCCCGGGCGTTCCGACGGCACGTATTCCACGGTGCGAGCTTCCACGTCAATTGCCCTGACCTCCGCCGGCAGAAAGCGTATACCATCTCTTTCCAGCGGTTTGACAATATCCATATACATACTCAGCGCCGGATCGTGACCCGCAAATACCTCGGCGGGAATATTCGGTACAAACAACAGATTGGGTTTTCGATCAATGACAGTGATATCCAGGCTGTCACCCGCATATTCGCGGATCTTCTGGGCACTGCCCAGCCCTGCAAAATTACCGCCCAGTACCACAACGTGGGGTTTTGAATTGGTTGTATACATGGTCTACCTCCTGTTCTTGAGCGATGCACCTCCCCTGGATTTGTTTTACTGTTTATGTCTGGCAATAAAGTAATCTGTAGCAGTTCCTGGTAATAAAACACATCCAGCAGCATTCTCGTCCTTATCTCGCCTAGCGATAACGGGCATCCTGCATGCGATCGGCGGCGATACGTGCCTCGTTCTCGTCACCAACTCTTAATAATTCCTCTTTATGAATAATCTCCTGACCACGCTGGTCAAAACAGAATTCGTGAATCCTGGTCATGACGATAGCATCTACCGGACAGGATTCCTCACAAAATCCACAATAAACACACTTAAACAAATCGATATCATAACGGGTAGTCCTCCGAGTACCATCAGATCGCAGCGTCGACTCGATGGTGATGCACAGGGCCGGACAAACGGCCTCACACAATTTACAGGCGATGCAACGTTCCTCGCCATTGGGATAGCGGCGTAGTGCGTGAAGCCCCCGGAAGCGGGGAGATTGTGGAGTATGTTCCTGCGGGTAATGCAGGGTAAATTTGCGCTGAAAGAGACGCCGCCCTGTCACCAACAGGCCTTTTTGCAATTCCAGCAGGAACAGACTTTTGACATAGCGTAAAGCGGCACTCGCCATGACTACTCACCTGCCAGTACCGGTCCGAGCTGCTGCGCTGTCGAAAACTGTGTCATTAATCATTCCTTGTTGTTTACCTCCTGTGCTGCCATGTTATGCCAACATATAATTGAGACAACACACACCCGATTTGTTGCGCCCAACACGAATTTCTTCTGCGAAACATTCAAATTCGCGGTTAAAGCGGCAGGTGATGACCTTGCATGCCCCTACGCCGGTATATTCATGGAAATCATGTGTGTGCGTACTATTGGCAAAAAATGTATCACAACCAGGATGGACACCATCACCAATAGTGATAGCCCTGGCATTGCAGGTGTTTTCCAGGTTGTAAGCACAATCACTAATTGAGCATTGTGTAACAACCGGCATCTTCATGAACATTTCCATTGCTCACCTCCATTAAAAACTCTGACGGGAAAGGAAGCTCGCTTTGCCCGGGTGTCGCAGGTTAAACCCGGTATCTTGAAGGGGATTTTGACTTGTCGGAATGGGAGGACCCGCTCACCCTAAGCCTAGTTATCAAAGGGCATGTGTCAAGTCATCAACACTAGGTTCTATTACGTCAGTTAATCATCGTTCTACGTTTTGCTGGCATTGCGCCATACAGGTAAGAATCCTGATAAGGATTATCTATAAGCGTAATGAAGCTGGCATGTCCCGCACCAGGGTGCTCAATTTGACCTTTCCTGCAGACATTAAGTTCTGTTTTTTCTTTGCGGCAAAATCCATACCAATGCTTATCAGTTCTCCTGCTTACTGATAAACTATCTATAGTTTCATCCGATAACCTGTATCCAGGCAGGATAACTTTTCTGATGCCGACATGATGATCACGACTATGACAAAATTCTGTCCTCTCTGCCTCAAGCGACCCACACCACGTTGTCGCAACCGGGCCTGGCTGCTGGCTGGACTGTTTATGCTGCTCAGCGCAACGGCGCGTGCCCAGCTTTTTGCCCTGCCCGCCCCCGGCAATGATATTGTTGGCCATGTACGCTATATCAAGGCCAAACAGTCCGATACCTTACTGGACATCGCCCGGCGCTTTGACCTTGGCTATAACCAGATCCATGATGCCAACCCCAAGGTCGATATGTGGATTCCCGGTGCAGGTACCCGTGTGGTCTTACCTACCCGCTATATCCTGCCTGATGCACCACGAAAGGGCATCGTCGTCAATATTGCAGAAATGCGTCTTTATTATTACCCGAAGGTAAAGCCAGGTGAAATTCCCCGGGTTGAGACCTATCCGGTTAGTATCGGCCGGCAAAACTGGGGAACACCCCTGGCTGCCACCAGGGTCGTTGCCAAGATTGCAGGACCCGCCTGGTATCCACCGGCCTCGATTCGAGCCGAACACGCGGCTAACGGTGATCCCTTACCCAGGCGCGTGGCCCCGGGTATTAATAATCCGCTGGGCCAGTTCGCCCTGCAGCTGGGTTTGCCCGGTTACCTGATTCATGGCACCAACAAGGACTATGGCGTTGGCATGCAGGTCAGCCACGGCTGTATCCGACTCTACCCGGAGGATATTTCACAACTGTTCTCGCACGTGTCCGACGGTACCCCGGTTCGGATCGTGAATCAGCCCTACAAGGTGGGGTGGGATAACGGGGCATTGTACCTGGAGGTGCACCCGCTACTGGATGGCGTGTCCGTCGCCAAACGTAACAACCTGACTCCAGTCGTACAGGCGGTGCTTAAAGTTAGTGAGAATCAATCACGCTACCCCGTCAACTGGAACCGGGTTCAGGATGCCGGCAGCCAGCACCTGGGAATACCCGTCAAGATCGGGCCGGTGCGCCGGCTTGGCATTCAGGATGCCTCACGCTGAAACTGAAGTATCGGTGTTAAGGAGAATTGCTGCTGCTCGGGATCGTTGCAGGACGTCATCAGCGATTCATTGTTAGCAATGCATTGGAATGTTGCACTGATGTGACACCCGGCACCCTGAGGGATGCCGGGCGCGCTACTACGTAGTGTTACTTATTCATGGATTTCTTGAACGCGCGATCGACACGCATATTGGCCTGATCACTTGCTTGTTTTGCTTCGTTTGCGGTTTGCAGGGCCTGGTCAGCAGTAGACTGGGCTTTTGCCGCCGCCTGCTTGGCTTCATCGGCGGATTTCTGCGCTGCCGATGCCATTGCCTTGACCTGGTCGAGTTCAGACTGGCTAGTACTTGCACAACCTGCCGCACCCATCGCAAATACCAACATCATGGGAACAAACTTTATAAGCTTCCTGTTCATTTGACCTCCTTATCGGTACGAAGAAATCACAGGATATATGGGAAAACAAACTGCCGGGAATACGACAGCGATCGGGAGTTACTTTATCACTACACGCGTACCAATTTCCAGCCATCGCGCCAATTTTTCGATTTGCAGATTTGTTAGCGCAACACAACCATCAGTCCAGTTGAAATGACGATGCACCCACAGGGAGCCCTTGCCCAATCCGTGGATGCCAATGTCGCCACCGAGCACTGTATTTTGGGGTGGCAACTGACCAACCGCTGTCGCCTGCTCTATTTTCCTTAAGGTGTGGTGATTGATCAGGCCGCGTTGATAACCCAGCCTGGCCTGGGTTGTTGTGGGGTAGTTCAATTCAAAAAATACGTGGAAGCGACTGCGATGGTTAATTCGTACAATACGAAAGGTTCCTAACGGTGTACTGCCGTCGCCACGTACATGGACATGCGTTACGCCACCACGACCGATCGCTGCTCCTTTTAACTGCAACACGGTTCGACTTGCCCTGTGCACTGTCACAGTTCCACGTTCCGTGTTTACCAGCACCCAGGTCTGCGCTGCCAGAGCGTTCAGGGGAAATAAAATCAACAGGCAAAAAAGTCGACATCGGAACATGCCTCTATAGTCGGCGATACGACTTAAACCTTTAGACCAGCGCATTACAGGACAATTTCGTGAATTTGCAATATTGTGTACTGGTTCCGATTCTGGAGATGATAAGATAACAGTCATCATATGGGATCACCACAAATACATACTCGCTTGCTTATTCAGGATATGCAGTCGGTAGTATTGCCGGCAGGCGGCTTGTGCCACACCATAACAGACATGCAACGGTAACAGATGCTCTTCGCGTGGATGACAATAACGCGCATGTGGTGCGTCGAACCAGTGTTCCAGACGTTGTGTACGCTCCGCCTCACTCAGATCGTGACTGGAACAGGTCTCGATCAGCCAGTCTTCAAATGCGGTGTTGCCGATCTGAGCCTGCTCGTTCGCCGGGGTAAAAAAGGCCTTTAAATTGTGAAAACTAAAGCCTGAACCGACAATCAACAAATTCTCAAATTCCAGGTCTGCCAGTGCCATGCCCAGGCGTATGTGTGCGGTGGGATCCAAGCTGGCCAGCAGCGATAACTGAATGCATGGAATATCCGCCTGCGGGTACATGATCTTCAGTGGCACAAAAAGACCATGATCGAAACCCCGGTACGATTCGAGACTGACTTTGATATCGTGCCTGGCCAGGACGGCTTGCATCTGTGTTGCCAGCGCCGGCTCCCCCGGGCACGGGTACTGGATGTCGTAAGACTCATCGGGAAATCCGTAATAATCATATATCAGCTCTGGCTGGCTGCCCGCGGTAATACTGGCTGTTGCAGCCTCCCAGTGGGCGCTGATGACCAGGATCGCGGCCGGCCTGTCCAGCTCTTTCGCAATCTGCTGCAGTGTTGAGACCATCTCCCGGTGGCTCGGATCGCCCAGCAGGGGCAAGGGTCCTCCGCCATGAGAAAGAAATAACACTTTTGCTTTTGCCTTACTCATTAGGGGTAAATTGCCTTTGTCTGCAAGGAAAGATGAATATCAAATTACTCTTCGTAAATCATTTTTCGCGTCATGCCACCGTCAACAACAAGATTGGCACCCGTAATAAAGCCTCCCGCCGGGGAAATCAGGTAGGCGACCATGGCCGCAATATCTTCGGGTACGCCCACTCGACCGGCCGGATGTTGCAAACGATCTCGCTCGTTATGTTGTGGTGTCGAACGGATTGAACGCTTTTTCCAGTCGCTGACATCAATCCAGCCAGGGCTGATGCAATTCACACGGACGTCAGGGCCCAGGCTAACTGCCAGGGAATGAGTCAATGCCACCAGCCCGCCCTTGGAGGCAGAATAGGCTGTTGTATCCGGTTCGGACATCAGGGCACGCGTTGAGGCAATATTAATGATATTGCCCCGGGTCTGACGCAGGTATCCTGCCGCATAACGGGCGCAGAGAAAACTACCGCTAAGATTTACGCCAATGACCGCGTTCCAGTCTTCCAGGGAAGTTTGCGCCAGTGGTTTGAAACGGGTAATCCCGGCATTGTTGACCAGCACATCCAGGCGTTGGTATTGCCTGATAGTCTCATCGATCAGGTGGCGTACCTGGTCTTCTTTCGACACATCGCATGGCACATACCGGATTGTTCCCAGAGGCTGATATTCTTCCCGAGTCTCCTGCCCTGCTTCCTGGTCGTCGTCAGCGATCACGACAGCCATACCGTCCATCAGCAATTGCCGGCTAATCGCCTTGCCGATACCCTGGCCTCCTCCGGTCACGATTGCCACGCGGCCATTATGCATCCACGTCCCTCCTTAGCTGCAGCTACTGGTAGCAAATAGCAGTATGGCGCGAAGCCAAAGCGATGGCAATTCACCCTGCGGGTTCCTGCAGTCTGCCCTTCCTGGTTTAGCCGCGCAGGCTTTAATCAGTTTACTAATCGCGTTTACGCCTGACCCTGGCAGTCGGCTGTGCCTGCAGGGGGTCTTCCGGCCAGTGATGCTTGGGATAGCGACCTTTGAGATCTTTCTTGACCTCATGGTAGGAGCTCGCCCAGAAACCGGCCAGGTCCTGGGTAATCTGGACTGGCCGTTGCGCCGGTGACAACAGGTGTAACAAGACCGCGATCTTGCCGTCCCCGACGCGCGGCGTTTGTGCCAGGCCAAACATCTCCTGCAGGCGCACCGCCAGCACTGGCGGATTGTGCGTGTAATCCACCCGTAACCGTGACCCGCTCGGTACCTGGATATGACTCGGGGCAAGCCGATCCAGTCGGCGCTGCTGCTCATAGGATAATTGCCCCAGCAAGATAGTGCGCAGATCCAGCCGTGTCAGGTGTGACAGACGTATGATCCCACTCAGATACGGCGCCAGCCAGGTCTCCAGCGAGGCCAGCAATGCCGCGTCACTCACATCCGGCCAGTTGTGATCGAGCTGGCTATGCACGAACTGCATCCTTGCCTGCAGCTCGCGGGCCGCGTCATCCCAGGGTAAACAGGCCAGACCCTGCTGACGTATCCCGACCAGCATGGCCGACAGCGTCGCAGCCGGATCTACCTTGGCCAGTGGCGATTCCTCGATCACGATCTCACCAAGGCGCTGTTGCGTTAATGCCTGGACACAGGCATGACGTGCATCCCATTGCACACAGGAATGGGCGCGTATCAGCTCAGCGTGATAGTGCACCAGGTCTTCACGATGGATGGCGGCAGCCAGAAAGATCCGCGCCTCGCGCGCACCATCCGTGTGGGCGGCAACCAGGTAGGAATGTGTTGACAAGGTGTCGCCCTCATCGAGCCGGGCACCACGTCCATTACTTAATCGATAACCGTTGGAATGGTCACGGCGCTTACCGATCCGATCCGGATAGGCATAGGCCAGCACCACGCCAAGCAGATGCAGATCGTTAAAAGCGGTGTTCGCTTCCACCTGCAACTGTCGTTGCCATTGTGCCGCCGTTTCCCGCGCCTGGCGCACGGCAGCTTGTTCGATTTCCCGCCCGCGAGCATTATCGCGTAAGACTTCGACGCGCAATTGCAGATCACTTTGTCGCCGTGCATCACCCCGTAACAGATCCCGGTCTGTCAGGATCGCCGCCACTTCGCAGGCCAGGGCACCGGCACCAATCGACCTGGCCTGAATCATCATATGGGCCAGGCGCGGGTGCGTTCCCCACGCTGCCATCGCCCGACCATGGCGGGTAATTTTGCCATGTGCATCCAGGGCACCTAACTGCTGTAACAGTGAAGTTGCCTGAGCCACGTGCGCAGCGGGGGGTGGATCCAGCCAGCGCAGACTGCCGGGATCATTCACTCCCCATAATGCCAGCTCCAGCAACAAGGGCGCCAGATCGGCCTCGAGGATTTCAGCTGCCGTCTGGGGTAACAGGTGCGTGCCTGATGACCACAGGCGATAACAGACCCCGGCCTGCAAACGCCCGGCCCGACCGCAACGCTGATCCGCACTGGCCTGCGAAACTGCCAGGGTGGCCAGCGTGGTCAGGCCGGTGTTCGGATCAAAGCGCGGGATGCGCATGAGACCACAATCGATAACGATGCGTATACCTTCTATGGTCAGGCTGGTTTCAGCGATCGCGCTGGCCAGCACCAGCTTGCGTTTGCCTGCCGGTGCTGGCTGGATGGCGGCATCCTGCTCGGCCTGGGTGAGCTGACCAAACAGGGGGGCGAGCATAACCGACGGTCCTAGTGCCGCTTCCCGCAATCCCGCCGTCACCTGGCTGATCTCAGCGGCACCAGGAAGAAACACCAGGATACTGCCTGCCTCGGTGTTCACTGCCGTAATAATGGCCTGCACGACATCTTTTAAAAATGCACGTCGGTTACGTGCATACTGATGAGTCATCGCCTGATAGCGGATATCCACCGGGTAGCTGCGTCCTTCACTGGTCAGGACAGGCGCAGCGTCCATCAGGCTGGATACTGCAGCACCATCCAGCGTGGCTGACATCACGATGAGCTTCAAATCCTCGCGCAAGCCGGTTTGTGCATCGAGACACAGAGCCAGCCCGAGATCGGAATTTAGATTGCGCTCGTGAAACTCATCAAAGATGACGGCCCCATAGGCCTCCAGTGCCGGATCCTCCTGCAACAGGCGGGTCAGGATCCCTTCGGTCACCACCTCGATACGCGTCCTGGGCCCGACCTTGCTATCGAGACGCACCCGATAGCCCACGGTCTCACCCACGCGCTCGCCCAGGCTTTTGGCCATGAAACGCGCAGCCGAACGCGCCGCCAGCCGCCGTGGTTCGAGCATGATGATCTTTTTGTTACCCAGCCAGCTGGCGTCCAGTAAAGCCAGGGGAACCTGCGTGGTTTTGCCCGCCCCGGGCGGGGCCTGCAGGACAACGCCGGGATGTGCGGCCAGGACCTTGACCAGTTGTGGCAGAAGCTCATCAATGGGGAACGACATACTTATATATAATATCGCACCCGAACAGCCCCTGCCTCAGTTATGGTCTGGGCAGGCAATTGTCATCGCAGTCCTGCTACTCTGCATGGCAGATCCGTCCGCTCATCCAGCCTGTATTGATAACGTGAACTGGACGCAAGCGGGACTTCCCTGTCCCCGGCGCATTCATCGAGTTGATGGCCTGAGTTGCCTGCTCGACTTTTACTGCCGAATCATCGGCATAAAACTCATCCCCCCACAGGGCAACCCTGAAGGTAACTTACATAGAGTGAAACATGATCAGATAAGAATAAATCCGGATTCCATATTGTCAGGAAATGTGCCGGTTCAGGGGTTGTTTTCGCTATTCATCGAATCGGCCAACTCATTCAGCATTTGCCGCATGACTCTGTCAAATCGCTGCATTAATGCCTGCCACTGATCTTTATAATCGTCCGAGACGCCAGTATTGATATCACCCAGCTGCTGTTGCGCCATGCCCATATCGTTATTGCAGGCAGTGAGGGATTTGGTATCGGGATGTGCAAGTAAGGCACTGCTGTCATTCAGATCGGCAGCCACTTTGACCATGACCTGGCGCTCATGCTCAGACGGATGATTGTTTTTATCCCGCAAGGCACGATTAATCGAGTCTCGGAGTTGTTGCATGATGTCCTGCAGTTCGCGGGCATGCTTATTGAGAATACTCTCGGCCTGCTGCGAGAAAGAGTCGGCCATCGCCTGGAGCTTTTTGCCCAGGCGCTGCATTTCGGCATTGAGCTGTTTTGCCGAGGCATCCAGGCTCTTGGATAAGGCCGTCCCCATCTGGTTGAGCTGGCCAAACAACTGGCCCAGCGCGCCGCCGTGCAAATCCTCCCCGGTCCGGCGGTAATCGACCTTCCAGACACCGTCCTGGCGCACCAGGTATGTCACACATTGCCGCTTGTCTGCCGCATTGCCCGCGAGACCGGAGAAACGGGTCTCAATACTGGCTCGGTCACCGTCAATAATAACTTTACCCCACTCTGGCTTGTAACCGTGCCAGTCCAGGTCAAAGCCGGTAAATGCCTGGGCATTGGTCAGGGTGGAATACTTTGCCGCAGCAACAGCATCATGTTCAATCACGGCCTGCCAGAAAGCCTTTGCCACTGCCTGGGGGGTTTTTGGCCCGAAACAGCCAGAAAGCAGCAATGTCATCAGACAAACAGCGATTAACAAAATGGGATTAGCTGGTTTCAATTTTATTCTCAACATCATTGATTACGTTCCAGTGACTGCACCTGCCTGGCAAAAGTGTATACAAACGCGCCCGGTCAGAAAAGTAACGATTCGACAATTCCGAATCCGGTCAGGGCAGACATCCAGGCCGTATCAGGAACAGCGCGAGGTCTATGACTTGTCTTTTTGCAGCATCGATTTCAAATCTGCAAAGGGATTGTGCGTGGCGGCAGCGCGTTGCCTGTCGCCCACCAGGCTTTGCTGCGCCTCCAGCTGGCGTTGATGCTCATTATCGTGGCAATACAAACACAGCAACTCCCAGTTGCTGCCATCAGGCGGATTATTGTCGTGGTTGTGATCGCGGTGATGCACGGTCAGTTCGCTGAGGTTTTTGCCTTTAAATTCACGACCACAACGTCCGCAAATATGCGGGTACATCTTCAACGCCTGTTCGCGGTAACCCTGCTCGCGTAACTCGCTGGCCCGCCGGGCTTCGGCTACGACCTTGCTCAGTTTGTCTTTATCGGTGTTCGCCATCACTGTCACCCTGACATATGAACTCGACCAGACCATTTTAGCCATAAATCTCTCGTTGTGCATGTAATTTTATATAGCCAAATGAATGAGTTACACAACATCGGATAAATCCAGCCCCGCCCGCAGACATCCTCGTCGTCCCATTATTACATCTGCCGAGGGTTTTGTGAGCCCGATCCCGATCTTTGAGAAGCATTGGCCATCAAGCCCCGTCCTGCCGGTAAACCTGTCGGCAGCCGCGATGTTAATCCTGAATACACAGTGTCGTGTTCCCACCTCTGGAGAATTGTTATCGCTAGCATTGGTATTGCTGGTCGCTGGACTGTCAGGCGGCGGCCTGGCAGAGGCAACAAAGGGAAGTGGGCAATTGGGTCCGAGACAAAAGCAGAACCTGGATACGATCAAACAGCGAACCGCGCAGCGCATCCAGGCGCACATCAGCAAAATGCACAGGACCGCCAGAGCCTGCGCAGTTGTTTACCCCGGTGTGGTGG
>JARRNT010000048.1:0-16523 GCA_037384645.1 Gammaproteobacteria bacterium
CCTCGCAAGACCCCCTCTCCAACGACGATCGTGATGTCCTCATTTACCTCCTGACTTCCCTGAAAAAATCGCCCGAGAACCTGAATTACCTGATCATCGTCGCGTTCTCCATCCTTGCCATCGCTATCGACCTGTTCTTTGTTTATCTGTAACCAGGCACGATGTGTTTAATTGTGGCGACAACTGACGCTACAAGCCGCTTTTAGCCGGATGCTATCAGGCAATCACATTAGAATTTTATAAATTACTTACAGATTGGGGGAAAAAAATATAGCTTTATTATGGGAAAGCGAAAATTTTCATGTAAAGTTTATGTATCACCTGCTGAAAGATTCACTTAGCAAGTGTGTGTATTAAAACCACCACAGCGGTGACCAACATATATAACAACATCACACCCTGTCACATTAGCGAGGAGAACATAAAAATGAAAACGAATCTGCACAGGATATCGGGCTATGCTGCCGCGCTTGCTGTCGCACTGCTCATCTTACCCGTCTCGTCCCTGGTCATGGCGAGCGACAATACCATCATGCTCGGTGCAGCGGTGTCGCTGACTGGCAAGTATTCCACCAATGGCAAGCATACAAAAAACGGTTACGACCTGGGTATCAAGGTCATCAACGAGCACGGTGGCGTTGTTATTCACGGCAAGCACTACAAGCTGGCAGTCAAATACTACGATGACGAGTCCACCCCAGCCCGTGGCGCCGCACTGGCGGAGCGCCTGATCAACCAGGACCACATCAAGTACATGCTCGGGCCCTATGGCTCAGGGATAACCAAGGCCATCGCACCGGTCACCGAAGAAAACAAGATCCCGATGGTCGAAGCGAATGGAGCCTCACTGCAGCTATTTAATAAAGGCTACAAGTATCTTTTTGCCCTGCTGTCCACCACTGATCAGTACCTGGCGCCAGCAGTGGCCCTGGCCGCAAAGGAGGACAAACACATCAATCGGCCGGTAAAGGTTGCCGGGGTGTTTCAGAACGATCCGTTCTCCCAGGATATTCGCGCCGGTGTGTTTGCCGATGCTAAAAAGGATGGCATGAAGATCGTGATCGATGACAAGCTGCCTGCCGACCTCAATGACATGTCCGCCACCCTGACCAAGGTCAAAGCCCTCAAGCCGGACCTGCTGGTGGTTTCCGGTCACGCCAAAGGCGCAGCCCTGGCCATTCGCCAGATTGCCGAAATGAAGGTGAATGTCCCCATGCTGGCCATGACACATTGCGATTCCGCCGGCATCATCAAGAAATTTGGTAAAGAGGCAGAATACACCCTCTGCGCCTCACAGTGGGACCACACGCTGAATTATAAGGACAAGTACTTCGGCACGGCGCAGCATTTTGCTGACCTGTTCAAGAAAACCTACGGCTATGAGCCACCCTATCAGGGCGCTGAGTCCGCCGCCGCCATCCTGGTTTATGCCAAGGCCTTTGAACACGCACAAAGCCTGAATCCGACGAAAGTCCGTAATGCCCTGGCCAGAACCCACATGGAGACCTTCTACGGCAACATCAAGTTCGACAAGGAAGGGCGTAATATTGCCAAGCCGATGGTGCTGTACCAGGTCCAGGACGGAGATTACAAGGTGGTGAGCCCGGAAAAATGGGCAAACGGAAAATTGCGCTGGCCGACCCCAATGTGGAGCAAGCGTTAACGCACTGCGCTAAGCGAAAGGACGCGACATGCTGGACAACGTCCTGATCCTGCTCCACCACCCGGTGTTCTCGGTCGACCTGATCGTGAACGGCATGTTGATCGGCGCCATCTTCATGCTCGCCGCCTACGGCATGGCCCTGGTGTGGGGTGTCATGGATGTGATCAACATTGCCCAGGGCGAGTTCGTGATGCTGGGCGGCTATGTCACCCTGTTCGTGGTGAAACTGGGATTCTCACCGCTGGTGGGAATCCCGATCTCCGCCATCGTGTTGTTCGGGGTGGGCTGGGTCATTTACCGGCTGGTAATATTCCGGGTCGTGGAACGCGACGTGTTTACTTCGCTGTTGGCCACCTACGGCATCGCCATTTTACTCGCGCAATTGCTTAACGAAACCTTCGGTGCCGACGTGCAAACCGTCAGCACCGGCATGGGCACCTGGTTCTTCCTGGATAACAACGTGACCGTAGCAGTGATCAAGGTCATGGCCTTTGTCCTGGCGCTCGCCCTCGGCCTGCTACTCTGGCTATTCCTGAAGAAATCACGCACCGGTCAGGCAATCCGTGCCACCGCGCAAAACCCGCGTGCTGCCCGCATCCTGGGTATCGATACGCATCACACGTTTGCGATGACCTACAGCCTGAGCGCCGCCCTGTGCGGGGCAGCGGGTAGCCTCGCGGTCATGGCCTGGGCGATTCAGCCGTATCTCGGCCTGCCCTATACGGTGCGCTCGTTCATGATCGTAGTGGTGGCCGGGGTTGGAAATCTCATCGGTGTTATCCTCGCGGGGCTGGGGCTGGGGGTTGCGGAGAACCTTGCAGGCTTCGTGTTTGGCGCCGAATTCCAGATCGCGTTTGTGTTCCTGCTAATGATCGCCGTCCTGGTCACGCGTAGCACACTGCTTCGCCGGCAGCGGAAGTATCTGCGATGAAGCTGCAACATTATCTCCTGATCCTGGCAGTGAGCATCGCGGCACCGTTCCTGATGCATAATTACCTGGTACAGCTGGGTTTTGTCTGGATCATGGTGGTGCTGGCACTGAGCTGGGATACAACCGGTGGCCAGATGGGTTACAACTCGTTCGGCAACGTCATCTTTTTTGGCATCGGCATGTACGCCTGTGCGGTTTTCCAGCGCGATAGCGGTCTCGGCTATTTTCCGGCACTGCTGCTTGGCATGGGAATCGGTGGCGTGTTTGCCATGTTGACGGCAGCCATCCTCGGTAATGCACTGCTCGGGATGCGCGGCCATTATTTTTCCATTGGCACCCTCGGGCTGGGCGTAGCCTTCGGCGAACTGGCAGGCGGCTGGGATTATATCGGTGCCGGTTCCGGCATGACCACGCCGCTGTATCACGGCAACCTGGAAACACGCAATCTGATCTTTTATTTCCTGTTTTTTGCCTGGGCCATCCTCACCTTTTTTATTCTGCGCTGGTTATATCGCAGTCGTTTTGGCCTGGCGATTAATGCCATCCGCGATAATGAAGAAAAGGCAGAGGCCATGGGCATCCATACCACGCGTTACAAGGTAGCCAGCTGGATCATTTCGGCCTGGTTCCTGGGGGTCATCGGTGGCGGTGCCGGAAACCTGATGGGATTTATTGATCCCAAGGATGTCGCGTTTTCCGATTCAACCTTCGGGGTATACATGATCCTGATGGCCATCACCGGTGGCAAGGGCACCTTGTGGGGACCGGTCATCGGCGCGGTGGTGTTCTATACCTCGCAGGAATTGTTCTGGACCCTGCTACTGGGCTGGCAACGTGTCGCCATGGGGCTGTTAATCGTCTTGATCGTACTGTTCTTTCCGCAAGGGATCCTGGGCTGGCTACGCCAACGTTTCCCACAACGGTTTGCCCCCGACAGCAAAACGGCTGATGAGTGAAAGCAAATAGCGATATGAGTTCTGCCTTATTAGAAGTTGAGTCAGTCAGTAAATCCTTCGGCGGTGTTGAAGCCAACCGGGAGATATCGCTGTCAGTACCAGCGGGCAAGATTATCGGCCTGATTGGACCTAATGGTTCGGGTAAAACCACCCTGTTCAATTCCATTGTCGGCTATCATCCGATCGACAGCGGCAGTATCCGTTTTTCCAATCGCGAAATCACGCGCTTGCTGACCCCGCAGATCGCACGGCTTGGCATGTTACGTACCTTTCAGCAGACCCGTATTTACAGCCGCATGTCATGCGTGCAGAACATGCAAATCAGTCTGCCATTACACGAAAAACGATTAAAGACCCTGTTTCAGCCCTTGCAACGTGCTTCACGGCAACGTATCGAAGACATGCTTGCCTTTGTCGGCCTGCACACAAAACGTCACCTGCTGGCGGGCGATCTCTCCTTCGGCCAGCAAAAATTGCTGGAATTTGCCATGGCCCTCATTGCCGAACCGAAACTCTTACTACTGGATGAACCGACAGCGGGTATCAATCCAACCCTGATCAACGGTCTGATTGAACGACTCAAGGTCGCGAACCGGGAGCTGGGTATCACCCTGTTTATTATCGAACATAACATGCGCGTCATCATGAACATCGCCGATCACATTTATTGCCTGGCCCACGGCCGCATGCTGGCCGAAGGACCACCGGCAGAGATTCAGAACAACCAGACCATCATCGATGCATACCTGGGAGCAGACTGATGGCTGACGATAATAAAACAGCCCGTACCCGTGGCTATGGTCTGGGTTCCGTCGACAGCGTGATGTCAGTGGATGCCGTCGAGGAAGCCGCCAGTCAGATAGCACAAAAGCCATCAGTTGATAAACTGCGTAAACTGGTCAACGGCGAACCGTTACTGGAGATTCACGATCTCATTGCCGGTTACGGCCGCATGGAGATCCTGCATGGCATGGATCTGCTGGTCGGCAAAGGGCAGTCACTCTGTTTGATCGGCCCCAATGGCGCAGGCAAATCCACGGTATTACATTCCATTTTTGGTTTTACCCACATTATGTCCGGACAGATCCTGAAACAGGGTCAGAACATCACGCGCATGACGCCTGAACAGAAATTACGCCAGACTGGCGTCGCCTACATCCTGCAGGATAATTCTGTGTTTCCCGATATGACTGTGACAGAAAACCTGCTGATGGGGGGGTATCTGTTGCCAGACCAGCACCAGGTACGCAGCGCCGTTGAACAGGTTCTCGATAAACACCCGCGCCTGGCGCAACGTCGCAGGCAACGGGCCGGCAATTTATCCGGTGGTGAGCGCCGCCTGTTGGAGATTTCGCGTGCCCTGATCATGAACCCCGATATCCTGCTGGTCGATGAACCATCCATTGGCCTGGAACCACGCTATATCGATAGCGTGTTTGAGATCCTGGCCCGATTACAACAGGAAGAAGGCAAAACCATCATCATGGTGGAGCAAAACGCGAAGAAAGGTCTCGAGTTTGCCGATATTGGCTATGTACTGGTATCAGGTCAACTGGCACTGGTTGGGACCGGCAATGACCTGCTGCAACAACCCGAAGTGGGTAAACTCTTCCTTGGTGGCTGATTACCCAGCCCCTGTATTCAGGGACGATCAGTGCCCCACAGGTTAGGCAAAGCCTGGCTGGCATAGCCCGAAATAAAGTTTTTCACCTCGCCCGTGTCCGCGACATACACATGCCGCAGTACAGCCCCGATATCGGCGCCGTACACATGAATACTGATCGAGACCCGATCCTCAAAGGCATTGCGCACCCGGTGAATATCGCCAATGCGGGGCGAGACGGCTTCCACCTGCCCCGCCGCCAAACGGTATTCGCCACTACCGATCAGTTTGCCGGTGTCGTCGCGTTGGAAGGACTCGCACAGCTCGGCGCCGCGCAGGACGCCGATAATACCCCACACGGTATGGTCGTGAATCGGTGTGGATTGCCCCGGCCCCCAGACGAAACTGACGACCGAGAATCGCTCTAGCGGATCGCAATAAAGCAGGTACTGTTGATAGAACTTTGGATCGGGCTGAGCCCAGCTATCCGGTAACCAGTCGTCGCGACGGACGAGACTGGCCAGCAGCTGTTGCCCCTGATCGATCAGGCTCGATTCTACAACCTCTGCCGCAGAGACCAGCAGGGTCATCTCCCTGAGAAATTCTCGTAGCGGATAAGGGGTAGTCACAATGTTTGTCCCGTTTGACTGTAGCTGTATCGTAAATTATAGAAACAAATTTGTGCGCTCGCGCGGCACTTAGTCCCTGAGCGGCCGGAATCGCGCATCGCCATCTTTGGCAATCTGAGGCACCAGCTCAACTTCCCAGGTCAAATAACCCTGCATGCTGGCAGGGTCTGCCTCGACATGCTCGTATGGTTTGTACCAGACATCGTTCTGCTCGGTTGTCGACCGTACCATGCCCTCTTCACTCGCCAGGCCGGCCTGGAACCAGGCGCAATTGCCACCTGCCAGCACATCGACATGCAAGCCGGGACACAGTGCCTGCACTTCTGGGGCAGCCAATTGCGCCAGCACGCCATCGTGGCAGGTCAATACCAGCTGCTGGGATGGGGAAAGGGCATCCAGGGCTTCCTGCAAACGGGCGCGCACGCCCCACCATGCCCCGGGGATGTGTGCCGATGTGTATTCAACACTGGTCGACAGGTCCAGGATGGCAAGTGATGGGTCACGCAATCGTGCTGATAATGTGTCGGGGGATATCGTTGTCACCGTGGCCAAACCCGGTACGTGGCGGGGACGTGGCCCTTGCACTTGTGGCAATTCACCCATGCCACCTGCCAATACTGCCACGTCCGGCCAGCCGAGTTGACGCAGCCAGGACGCCGTCATGCTGGCGCGCACTTCAGTATCATCGACCAGCACCAGGCGGGCATTGCGCACACCGACATATTCGTCGGTGGCCTGCACCAGTTGCCCGCCCGGCGCGCTACGCGCATCGGGCAAATGCCCGGCATTGAATTCGTCGGCACCGCGGACATCGAAAATGAAAAGACTGCGTTCATCGGCCTCGGCCCGCCACGCCTCCAACTGCTTCGCGTCGATGCGCGTGACGCCCGCACGCTCGCCCACCCGATGCGCAGCAGCCTGGGCCCAGGCCAGGGCCTGCGCCGACGGTGGCGGTGCGATGCGTTGTTGCCCATGCTCCAGGTCCAGTCCGGCAAGCCGCCATCCCATGGTGCCCCCCTTCAGCGCGGCCACCGGGTTGGGAATCCCCGCATTGATCAGGGATTGCGTGCCGATGATGCTGCGCGTACGCCCGGCGCAGTTGACCACGATCGGGGTATTTGCATCAGGTACGAGATCACGTACACGATACACCAGTTCGGCGCCGGGCGTATCAATGCCTCCGGGAATGTTCATGCGCCGGTACTCCTCCAGCGGGCGGGCATCCAGTATGACGATGGACTCGCCCGCATCGAGCCGCGCCTTCAACGCCTGCGGGGTAATGTGTGGCGTATGACAGGACTGTTCGACAATTTCACCAAACGCCTTGCTGGGCACATTGATGCCGGAAAACACTTCGAACCGGTGCTTGCGCCAGGCCGCGAGACCGCCGGCGAGTACCCGCACGTTGTGATAGCCGAGCGCGGACAAGCGCGCGGCCGCACGCTGTGCCAGTTGTGCATCCTCGGTGCCGCCGTCCATGACCACGGTGCGGGTGGTCCGACGCGGCACCAGATCATCAATCATCAGTTCGAGTCGACTGAGAGGAAGACAGACCGCGAACAACAGGTGCGCCTTCGAAAAGGGACCCTGCTCACGGACATCGAGGAGGGCTAACTCCTTGTCATCGCCGAGAAATTCTTTGAGCTGTCCGGCAGTAACAGTAACCTGGGCAGGTTTGTGCTGGGTTGTGGGCATGTTTTATCAGACTGTGTTGCCAGCAATATACCAGAGAATAATGACAGTGCGCGGAATAAGCAATTTTCAGCATAACGTGCCGCCCATGCGTCACATTAAGTCCAGGCCTGCTCAAGGAATGGAAGATATCCTGGAGTGTGAACATCAGTGTTAACTTTCGCAGCTTATGTGACTACTATAGTCATTCCCTGTCAATCGGAAGATGCATATTCTCCATGAATAAACTGTTACACGCCAAATTAAGAAAAACCATCGAATCGGCAAATGAAATCATTCTGGGCAAGGATACGGCCATCCGGCTTGCTCTCACCTGCCTGCTGGCGCGCGGCCACCTGCTTATCGAGGATTTACCCGGGGTCGGTAAAACCACGCTGGCCCATGTCATCGCGCAATTACTTGGACTACAATTTAACCGAATCCAGTTCACCAGCGACATGTTACCTGCCGATATCCTGGGTCTTTCGATCTATGCCCAGAACAGTGGGCATTTCACCTTTCACCCTGGGCCGATTTTTGCTCATGTCATTCTCGCAGATGAAATTAACCGCGCAACACCCAAGGCGCAAAGTGCGCTGCTGGAGGCCATGGAGGAACGGCAAATCACCATCGAGGGAGAAACACGGCCGTTATTTGATCCTTTTTTTGTGATCGCGACCCAGAATCCCATCGAACATATCGGCACCTACCCCTTACCCGAATCGCAACTTGACCGATTTTTGATGTCGATTTCCCTGGGCTATCCGGATGCCGAAGCCGAACGCCTGCTGCTGACATCCAGCGATCGGCGGGTCGAACTGCAACACCTCAGGGCCACGCTGGAACAGGCATCTTTACTCGAGTTGCAGCAAGAGGTCGAGCAGGTGACCACATCGACGGACTTAATCGATTATGTCCAGGCACTACTGCGGTTTTCCCGCGAATCAGGCCATTTCATCTGTGGCCTGTCACCTCGCGCCGGGCTCGCCTTACTGCATGTCAGCAAGGCCTGGGCATTATTACAGCAGCGTGACTATGTAATCCCGGAAGATATCCAGGCGGTATTGCCCGCGGTAACGAATCATCGTCTGGCGAATGTCGAGCAGGATGCAGTGCAAATGCCGGCTGACAAATTGCTGGCAGTAGCCATCCCCTAGCAATGCCAGCGTGCTTTTATTCATAAAACGTGTCGACAACATCCACAGCCAGGCGGTTTAATTTCAGACGATTTTTCGTTGGCGAAGGGCCACAGATTCCACCTTATTACCTGAACAACCGCCGCGTATATATCCTGCCAACACGGCAGGGCCTTGTGTTTGCCGTTTTATTGCTTGCCATGCTGCTGGGTTCAATCAACTATAACAATAACCTTGGCTATATTCTGACGTTCCTGCTCGCCAGTCTGTGCGTCGTAACCATCTTCATGACGTATCGAAATATGCTCTTTTTACGAATTGGACCTGCGATCCTGACGCCGGTCTTCGCCGGAAAAGACGCCGTAATTCCGGTGCAGGTCGATAATCAGCAGTATTCAACCCGCTTTGCCATCGAGTACCACCTGCCGCAAGATAAACCGACTATTTGCGACATTCCAGGCAATGCCAGGCCAAGCATTCAGCTTCCGGTCAATTTCACGCAACGCGGCTACCGCCCACTGCCCCGATTTATTATTGCGACAACGTTCCCGCTCGGTTTATTTAGAGCATGGTCGCATGTGCAGTTACATCAGTCTGTTCTGGTTTATCCCCGCCCCGGCAACGACAGGATATTGCCGCAACTGGCGGTGGGGCAAAAACAGGGTGAAAAACTTCACGGTGCCGGGGATGATGATTTCGAAGGACTTAGAAATTACCAGGTCGGTGATTCTTTTTACCGGATCCACTGGAAATCAGCTGCCCGCTATCACGTATTACAAACCAAGCAATATGTCGGCAGTGCAAACACCGAATTGTGGATTAACTGGGAGGACTCCCATTATACCGAGCTCGAAAGCCGAATCTCACAATTAACGCGGTGGGTCATGTTGGCCCATGACACGGGGATTCCCTATGGCCTGAGGATTCCCGGTGTCGAGTATGAATTATCAACCGGCATAGCGCATAGAAACAAATGTTTGAAGGCGTTAGCGCTCTATGGTGAGGACGATGTTTAAGTCCAAAAAGCATACTAAACCAATAAAATTTCAGGCCAGTCTTGCCGGTATGTATTTTCTGCTGGCAGGGCTAGCCGTCATGTTGCTGCCGCATGTTGCGCATCTCCCGCTGTGGACGAGCCTGACCTGTTTCAGCCTGATCACCTGGCGCCTGCTCTACGATCTGAAACGCCTGCCACTACCTAATAGATTCGGCATATACCTGCTTTTCGCCCTGATCATACTCGGGGTGTTAGCCAACTATTTTACTATTGTCGGGCGTGAAGCCGGGACCGCACTGTTAATCTCGATGATTTGCCTGAAGCTCCTGGAAATCAAATCCTTGCGCGATATTTCGCTTATCGTACAGCTGGCATTTTTCGCAATCGTCATCACATTTCTATTCAGCCAGTCCATTTTCGTTGCAGTGACCATGCTGATAGCGCTTGTATTCCTGGTCACGGCCCTAATCAGTTTTCAACACGCAAAAGCTGACCAGATTCGCCAGCCGCATTCCGAAAAAGCACATCTCGTGCTTGCCTTAAAAATGCTGTTATATGCCATTCCATTGGCCATCGTTGTCTTTATTTTCTTCCCGAGGACCAGCACGCCACTCTGGGGATTGCCCCACGATGCATTTTCCGCCAGGACCGGTCTGTCAGACACGATGACACCTGGTGAAATCAGTAATCTTGTTGATAACGATGCCGTCGCCTTTCGGGTAAAATTTCAGTCAAGCATACCGGTGCCGGCGAAACGATACTGGCGCGGCCCCGTATTCTGGAAATTTGATGGCCGCACCTGGTCTGCGCCGATTTTACAACGGCTGGTAATGAGAAAAATCCCGCTGCTGAGTCCAGCCGATCCCGTTGAGTACGCTGTCACCCTGGAACCGGATAATAATCACTGGCTGTTTGCACTGGATCAGCCAGGCATGATTCCCGCTAACGCATACCTGACCACAGAAATGCAATTGCTGATGCGAAAACCGGTTACCCACCTGTTACGCTACCGCATGAAATCATATCTTAAATATTCAATGCCCTGGATTGGGGGGTTGTCATCAGAACGTTACTTGCAGGTACCGAGAGATGCCGCGCCGCGCGCAAGGCAGTATATAACGCAACTGTTGCAACATGATCCCAATAAGCTTGACCTGGTTAATACCGTATTGAACCGTTTCAGGGACAGGCAATATTATTACACCAGAAAGCCTCCCCCCCTGCACGGCGACCCCACCGATGCATTCCTGTTCGAAACCAAGCGTGGTTATTGCGAACACTATGCATCGAGTTTCACTGTACTCATGCGTTTGGGTGGCATACCCGCCCGGGTTGTCACCGGTTACCAGGGCGGCGAAATGAATCCATTGAGTAATTACATGATCGTACGCCAGTCCGATGCCCATGCCTGGTCGGAAATCTATCTTCGAGGCAAAGGTTGGTTGCGCATTGATCCGACAGCAGTTATCCCACCCGGTAATATTGAAGATGCAAGCGATGTGGCCCACTTTCGCAATGAGCTGGGTGATGCTGGTAAACAGCCAGGGAAAAGCTGGTTCAGCGATTCGTTAAAGCAGCTAGACTATGCCTGGGATTTGGTAAACAATAGCTGGAACCAGTGGGTCATTGGCTATAACAATCAAAGCCAGAAATCCCTGTTCAGGGCCATTGGCATACCCGAAATCAGCTGGCGTGGTTTGAGCTATGTATTATTTGCCACACTGGGATTTTTTACCGTACTTGTTGCAATAAATATTTTCCGTGCGCAACGAATCAGGAAAACGGCCATTGAAAAAATTTACCAGCAGTTCCTGGGAAAACTACGACCACTTCACATGGAGAAATTACCGTCGGAGGGTGCGCTAAGCTTTTCCCGGCGTGTCTCACAACGATTACCAGCGCAATCATCAGAGCTTATGCACGTTGCCAAGCTCTACAACCAGATTCGGTACGCAGACTCGAGTCCTGACCTGGTCGAGAGTTTGAAGCAAGCAGTCAAATCCATAAAGATCAATAAAAACCGATAAAACCATGCCGGCAGCCAAAAAAATAAATACTCAGGGGACGTTCGAACCCCACTTAACTCTCACTGAGCCAGTACATTTTATTGAACCTAAACACAATGCAAAAAACCAAATAACCTCAGCAACAGCACTGTAGCGATTATCAGCCAGCGCTGAAGTGCTATAATGAGAAGCGAATCACTTCACTTACAGTTTTAATAGTTATGAACGTCACATCAATCATGTTTGTTATTGGCAGCTTGCTGGCCCTGTTCATCCTCTACCTCAATGTTGCTGCCACTATATGGCTTGTCAGAACGGATGATTTAAACCATTTCCAGAAACTGGGGCAGGGGATGACAGTCTGGCTACTTCCCTACCTTGGCGCCAGACTGGTGCTTTCACTCCTGCGCGAAACCGATCCAGCATCCTTACCACGGTCCATGCTGGGATATCGTAGCTTTGGCTGGCTTGATACCGCCAATTCGCGTAATGACGCCTGGACCGGCGATAATACACATTCGACACACCACCATGACAGCTGCGGACATGACTCAGGGAGCGGCGGCCATAGTTGTTGATGCCCTGAACTGTTGTATAGAGTGATGGGACACTAGTTTAGTGCATTCTGATATTCTACTTCGCAGCCTGCACGAACCTGGTTGTCTGATAGGTAGCCCGCCACTATAATCAAGATGCAAAATCCTGTTTAATTGGCTGAGCACCGGGTTTAATAGACAATGAAAAAAATAATTATTCTTATCACCCTGTTACTGACCCCCACATTACTCTTCGCCAGGATTACAAAAGAAGAAGTCGTGGGCAACTGGACGTTGATAAGCAAGCACCACTACTTGACCATGACGTTGAACCGCAAAGGTTTTGTCAAAATAACCACGGGCAATAAAAAGCATAAACCCAGGACCCTTCCACTCGGGATATGGTCCGCTGTCGATGACGAATTAAAAATCACTATATACGGTAAAATAAAATTCCTCTACAAGCATGTAAGATTCAAAGGCAAAACCATTACAGTTCGCAATCGACACGGCAAAATCCAGCGTTTTAAATACACCCCGCCGGCATACTAGCGCGAACAAATCACGGGTAACTGTTGTTCTGCGCAGATAACAATACCCCTTCCGAACACCGGGTATAGCATATACATACGGCAATCATATAAACACATCATTGATGCTGAAGCTGGATGTCTAATCTGCTGCTGTTAACGCTGTTGCAAGGGCTGACCAATAAGATAATCCTGGATGCCCAAATTTTCACGTCATGATTTTATTCACTGTTCGCTTCATTAACGATTGCTTAGCTTACAAATCATAGTAGATACTATTAATTAGTGTTTTTCAGATGGTCAATACCGCACAGAACGATGGATTACAAAATCGAGCAAATGCAGGCTGTGATAGAAGCACTGCCTGACCCGGTCTTTATCATTACTGAAAGTGGACGTTATGCGGACATTGTAGGGGGAAGCGACTCACGCTTTTATCATGACGGTTCCGTGCTGGTCGGTAAACTACTCTCTGAAGTGTTACCGAAAGAAAAGGCAGACTGGTTTCTTGCACAAATTGCCCAGGCACTGAAAATAAATGGTTTGCATACGGTTGAATACGCCCTGGGTGGTGAGGAAGTCGACGGACTGGATAATACCCGGGGTCCGGCAGGCTCCCTCTGGTTTGAGGGACGAATACAGCCACTGGCATCGACTTATGACGGGGAACGCGCCGTCGTCTGGGTGGCAAGGAATATCACTCAACGCTATGAACTCGAAAACAGGCTGCGTATCCTGTCCGAACAGGATGAATTAACAGGCATCTATAATCGGCGCAAGTTCATAAAAGAGCTACAACATCGTTTTGACGAACTGCAACGTTATCATACCGCCACCGCGGTATTGATGCTGGACATTGATCATTTCAAGGCTATTAACGACCGGCTCGGTCATCACACTGGTGACGACGTATTAATTAAAGTGGCCAACAGATGTAAATCCTTATTGCGTAAAACAGACGTATTTGCCAGGTTTGGCGGCGAAGAATTTATTTTCCTGCTCCCGCAAACCCAGATTAATGATGCAGTGAATTTTGCGAAACGTATCAGCTCTGAGATCAGCACCATCAGCATTGAAGAAAACAGCCCGGTGACTGTGAGTATTGGCGTGGCTGAAATCCTCGAGTCCGACAAGCAACCCGAGGAGGTTATACGACGCGCCGACAAGGCATTATATCAAGCCAAACATGCGGGTCGAAACCGAATTGCAACCGAGTAATGACCATTACTCATAAAAATCCAGCCAGGTAACATACAGGTAAAATCTCTCTGGATTTAGCCAAAGCAGCCGTACACCGTTTGGCAGGTAAGCCCAAAGAAGTATTGATGATCGGAGATGACATCAGGCGTGATATTCAGGCTGATGCCATAATCGATCCCATTGCTGATTGACCCAATTGGTAGACAGCAATTTTCAACCTGCGAGCAATCCAGCCACAGGAACATGCGGAGGCTGAATGCTGCCCCGTCCAGAGATATACCTGGTGTTTTAAACAGGAATTTCCGTGATCCCATCCAGACAGGCTTAATCGTGTTCCGTGGTTTGCTTCCCTCTTCCCTTTTTTAATTATCCTGTCGTTTGAATTTGAAATAGCGCTCGACAAAGCGCCTCAGAATAGCCTGGGCATAGGGTGTGGATTTCGCGCGAACACGCTGTTTTAACACTTCCGCCTCGTGCGGCTCGAAATAGCCATGATGGCGGTAGATGTCGATACGCAACGCGAATTCCTCGGGATCAGCTTCCGGGTGAAACTGCGTGGCATAGACGTTCTCGCCGACGCGGAACATTTGTACCGGACACGCTCGTCCGGTTATCAATAAGGTGGCTCCCCTGGGTGTCGCATCGACAGCTTCCTTGTGGCCGAGCAGTACGTCGATCTGTGGCGGAAAGCCCGTGAGTAATTTGTCATGCCTGCCCGCCTCGGTAATGTCCAGGCTGACACAGCCCACCGCTTCCGCGTATCGGGTGGATATCGGCGTGCCCAGGAAATGTCCCAACAGGCCATTGCCGGAACAGGCGCCGAGAAAGGGAAAGTCCCGGGTGACAACCTGTTGCAGGAGTCGATGGAAATCCGATTCGATCTTTTTCTGTATCGGGCTTTTCCTGTCTTCCGGCGTACTGATGTCGAACGGGCTGCCACCGACGATGATGGCCGCATAATCATTCAGCTCCAGCATGTCAGGGATACCGTGTTGCTCAATACGCAGGCGTCGAGTGTCCCCGGCGCGCAGACCAGCATATTTCAGGAAACAGGCATATTCGCTGTTTGACGTGGCGTCTTCAGGCCGCAGTTGCAGAATCAGAACGGGTTTCGTTGCTGGCATGACTGTTATTATTGCGAAATTCAGTCGGCTCTGACAATCATGCCGAACCTGGCAGGTTTATACTATATATATAGAGATGGCATGTATGGTAACCAATCACCCTGTCATCAATCTCGCCGTCCCGTTGCTTTAAGTAAAGGCTAATAGCAATCGCCTTCTAATATTCTTAGTGGGTGCGACGTCGAACCTGGCAGAACAGCGTGGATATTTTTGAATAATTTGCAGAGATCCACTGTCGCATCCCCATAGCCGTATTCATATCCAAGTCTTGATGACTCAGTGTGTCGCTGTGATAGCTGCACTGCCTGCTCCCCTGCCGAATGCTGATCATGTGCCAGCTGTTGCCTATTCTCCATCTGAACCGCCATATATTTGCTCAAAAAAGCGGGTTTGACGCAAAACAGTCATACTCAAGCCAAATAAGCCGTGGTCAAACCTAGAAAAACGCAGACCATACCTTTAAAGTACAAGACGAGAGGAGAATACCAATGCCCATGTACTTTCTGCGATCCGCCGCATTGTGTGTGGTTTTTAGTCTTTTTGCCGCTTTTCCTGCGATAGCGCAAACACCGCCCGGTGTCCTGATCGTCGGCCAGACGGCGGAGCCAAAATCGCTGGATCCGGCCGTTGACACGTCAGTCAATGATTTCCGCATCCTGGTGAATATCTATGACGGGCTGGTCAGTTACAAGAGCGGCTCGCTGCAGGTCGAACCGGCGCTGGCGAAATCCTGGAAGATCAGCCACGATGGCCGCGTCTACACGTTCCAGTTACGCCAGGGAGTACACTTTCAAGATGGAACACCATTCAATGCCCAGGCGGTCAAATTCAATTTCGAGCGCATGCTCGACAAACACAACCCCTATCACGATACCGGCCCGTTTCCACTTTCCTTCTTCTTCTCGGACATCGACAAGATCGACACGCCGAATAGTCACGAAGTGGTGTTTCACCTGAAGCAACCGTATGCACCTTTCCTGTCCAACCTGGCCTACCCCACCGGCCTGATCATCTCACCGGCGGCAGTCAGGAAATACGGCAAGGATGTAGGACGTCACCCCGTCGGCACCGGTCCATTCCGCTTCAATCAATGGGTCAGCAATACCAAGGTCGTGCTGACGGCGAATCCGGATTACTGGGGCGGCAAACCCAAACTCAAGGCGGTTGTATTTCGCCCAATCACCGATGCCAACACGCGTCTCGCCGAGATGCTCTCCGGCGGCCTCGACGTGATGGTGAATGTGCCGGCAGACAGTATCAAGACCTTTCACAAGGATCCGCGCTTCAAGGTATTGCAACAGGTCGGCCCGCATGTGTGGTTCCTGATCCTCAACACCAAACAAGGCATCTTCAAGGATAAGCGGGTACGCGAGGCCGTCAATTATGCCGTGAACAAAAAGGCACTGGTGAATGACGTGTTACAGGGCACAGCGACCGTGGCCAATGGACCGACACCCCCGGCCTTTGCCTGGGCCTACAATAAAAAACTCAAACCTTATCCCTACGACCCGGCCAGGGCACGCGCACTGTTGAAGGCCGCG
>JARRNT010000048.1:16576-32202 GCA_037384645.1 Gammaproteobacteria bacterium
CATGCTCGACCCTGTCGCCATGGGCACCGCGATCCAGGCAGACCTGGCCAAGGTTGGGCTGAAGGCCAAGATTGAAACCTACGAATGGAATACCTACCTGAGCAAGGTGAATGCCGGCCTCAAGGACAAGGCGGACATGGCAGAAATGGCCTGGATGACCAACGATCCGGATACCCTGCCTTATCTGACCCTGCGCAGTAATGCCACGCCGGCCAAGGGCGGCTTCAACTCCGGTTATTACAGCAACCCAAAAGTCGACAAGCTGCTGGAAAAGGCCCGGCGTACCACCAACCAGGCTGAGCGGGCACGCCTATATAAAAAGATGCAGGTCATTGTACATAATGACGCACCCTGGCTGTTCGTCGCCAACTGGAAACAGAACGCAGTGGCCAGCGTGCGGGTCAAGGGCCTGAAACTGCAACCTTCATTTTTGTTATTACTGCGTTCGGTCAGCAAGAATTAATCAATACACCGGCATTATCTTATCATGCCGCCAATAGCGTCATAAACATTCGATGTTTGCCTACATCCTGAAGCGACTGCTTGCCGCCATCCCCCTGCTGATTGGGGTAAGTCTGATCGCCTTTGCCATCATGGCCGCACTCCCCGGCGACCCGGCTACCGCCATCCTTGGCTCGTATGCCACGCCGGAGAATATTGCCCGTCTGAACAGTGAACTGGGATTGAATAAACCTTTGCCGGAACAATACCTGATCTGGCTGGGGAATATCCTGCATGGGGATTTCGGGCGTTCCTACAGCCTGGCCCGTCCGGTGCTGGATGTGGTGCTGGAGCGTTTCGGCGCTACCCTGATCCTGGCCGGTGCGGCGTTCCTGTTGTGCTCGGTCTTCGGACTGCTGGCCGGCATCGTCTCGGCGGTGCGTCAATTTGGCTGGGCGGACCGTGCCATCACCCTGGTGGTATTGATTGGTATTTCGGTGCCTGCGTTCTGGCTGGGACTGATGTTGATTCTGCTGTTCGCCGTCGATCTGCAATGGTTGCCGGCATCAGGTATGTATGAGATTTACGGCGGCGGCGGTCTGTGGGATTTGCTGCGCCATCTTGCCATGCCGGCGATCACCCTCTCGGTCGTGGCCACTGGCGTCATCGCCCGCCTGACTCGTGCCGCCATGCTGGAAGTGTTGCGTCAGGATTATATCCGTACCGCGCGGGCCAAGGGCTTGCGCGAACGCCGGGTCATCTACCGGCATGCCTTCAAGGCCGCACTGGTGAGTGTCATTCCGGTGCTCGGTGTGCAGGCCGGCTTCGTGATCGGTGGTGCGGTGTATGTGGAAACCGTATTCCAGTGGCCGGGCATCGGCGACATGCTGGTCAAGGCCATTACCACCCGCGATCCCCTGCTGGTCCAGGGCGGCGTGCTGGTGGTCGCGGTCAGTTATCTATTGTTCAACCTGATTGCCGACGTCATCCAGGCAGCGCTCGACCCGAGGTTACGGCGATGAGCGCGGCAACCTTAAGCACCAGCTGGCGCCTGCTGCGCCATAACCGTTTAGGCATGCTCGGACTGGGCCTGTTGCTGGTCTTTGTCGTACTGGCGCTGCTGGTGCCCTTATTGCCATTACTCGCTCCAAATATCACGGATCCGGCTCATCGCCTGTTGCCTCCACTCAGCCAGACACATTGGCTGGGTACCGATTCGCTGGGCCGCGACGAACTCTCACGCCTGGCCTGGGGCCTGCGCGTGAGCCTGGCGGTCGGCCTGTCGGCTACCCTGATTGCCGCGGTGCTTGGTTCGCTGATCGGACTGGTGGCCGGTTTTGCCGGCGGACGAACCGATAGTGTACTCATGCGCGGCATCGATATGCTGATGGCCTTTCCTTATATTCTACTGGCCCTGGCCATTGTCGCCGTGCTCGGCCCGGGCCTGATCAACGCCCTGTATGCCATTGCCATCGTCAACATCCCGTTTTTTGCCCGTAACGTCCGCGGCGTCACCCTGAGTCTGGCCGAACGCGAATTCGTTGATGCCGCACGCCTCAGTGGCCAATCGCCAACGCGCGTGTTGTTCCGGGAGATCCTGCCCAACGTCATGCCGGTGATCGTGATCACGGTCAGTACCACCCTGGGCTGGATGATCCTGGAAACGGCCGGCCTGAGCTTTCTCGGCCTGGGCGCGCAACCGCCACAGGCCGACCTGGGCTCGATGCTCGGTGAAGGTCGCAAGCTCATGTACGTGGCACCGCATGTCACGGTGCTGCCGGGACTGGTGATTTTTGCGCTGGTCATGGCCATTAACCTGACCGGGGATGCCCTGCGTGATGTGCTCGATCCACGACTGCGCGCCGGCGTACTTGGGCGGCCGGCACCACGCACACAAATCCGTACGACGACAAACACCACAACGGATAAGGCAACCCAGCCTGCCACCTTATTGCAGGTTAACGGCCTGGAAACCAGTATCACACAAGGTATCCGCGAATACCCGGCGGTGCAGGACGTCAGTTTTGAACTCGCCCAGGGCGAATGCCTGGGGCTGGTCGGCGAATCCGGCAGCGGCAAGACGCTCACGGCCTTGTCACTTACCGGACTGGTGGCGAGCCCGCCCGGCGTGATTACCGGCGGGACTGCGTATTTCCAGGGCCGCGACCTGTTTTCACTCAACGATGAACAAATCCGTGAGATGCGTGGCGGTGCCATCGCCCACGTCTTTCAGGATTCCTTATCGGCACTGCATCCCCTGTTTACCGTTGGCGACCAGTTGATCGAAGCGATCCAGGCGCATCAGCCATTGAATCGGCAACAGGCCCGTCAGTTGGCCATCGAACTGCTGGAACGTGTGCATATTCCGCAGCCGGCGCGACGCCTGTCCGCCTATCCGCAGGCCCTGTCCGGCGGTATGCGCCAACGCCTGAGTATCGCCATGGCGCTGGCCAACCAGCCCAAATTGATTATCGCCGACGAGCCGACCACGGCACTGGATGTCACGGTACAGGCCCAGGTGTTACGCCAGTTCGATCAGCTGCGACGTGAATATGAAACCGCCGTCCTGTTTATCACCCACGACTTCGCCGTGGTCGCACAGATCGCCGACCGGGTCGCGGTGATGTACGCTGGGCGTATTGTCGAAAGCGGCGTGACGGCCGACGTGATGAACAAACCGGCCCATCCCTATACCCGTATGTTGCTCGACTGTGTACCGCAACTGGGGACACCGGACCGTGAAATTCACGCCATCCCCGGACAACCACCGGTATTGAGCGAACCCCTGCCCGGTTGTACCTTTGCCCCACGTTGCACCTATGCCCAGGAAAAGTGTCATGCCGACGAACCGGCATCAACCCTGCTTGATAGCGGTCGCCAGGTACGTTGTCACTTCCCGTTAACGGAGGAGGCATGAGCGAAGCCCCGATGATTCTGCAAGTTGATGCCTTGAGTCGGCGCTTTGGCCGCAGCCGCGGGTTGTTGCGTGGCAACGAATACATGTGGGCCGTGGATCAGGTTTCACTCGAATTACAGCAGGGTGAGACACTGGGCATTGTCGGTGAATCCGGCTGTGGCAAATCCACCCTGGCGCGAATGCTGGTGGGACTCGATCGCGCGGATGCCGGTACCATCAGGTTGTTTGATCAGCTCATTGACGGGCATGCCAATCGCTACGAGCTGGCGCGTGTCATTCAATATGTTTTCCAGGACCCGGTCGCCTCGCTGAATCCGCGCAAGACCGTGGAACAGGTACTCGACGCGCCCTTGCGCCATTTGTTGCACCTGCCAGCTGAGCAACGGCGTCAACGTATCGCCGAACTCATGCAAGCCGTGGGCTTGTTACCGGGGCAGTTGTATCGTTATCCGCATGAATTCTCCGGCGGCCAGGCGCAACGTATCGGCATTGCCCGTGCCCTTGCGGCGTCAGCGAAGGTGCTGGTCCTGGATGAGCCGGTATCCGCACTGGATGTATCCATCCAGGCCCAGATACTCAAACTGCTGGCCGAACTGCGGGAAAGATTTAACCTTAGCTACATTTTTATCAGTCATGATCTGTCAGTGGTTGAAAGTATCAGTGATCGTGTTGCCGTGATGTATTTTGGCAAGGTTGTGGAGACCGGGCCGGCCCGTGCGCTGTTTGCACAACCCAAACATCCCTACACCCGCTTACTGATTGACTCCGCCCCCAGTGCCAGCACAACACTGCCTGAATCCGAAAGTATCGAACTGCCCGACCCTTTCAATCCGCCGCGTGGTTGCAGCTTTGCCCGGCGCTGTCCGCGCGCGCAGGATAAATGCCATGAACAACAACCATCACTGGAATCAGTTGATGACAGTCACAAGACCGCTGCTGCCTGCTGGTTCCCACTCACGGCCAATAATCATTAATTTACCTGTTCTTTTACAATAATTAAGCAAATACCTTCCCCTTGTTCCATTGCCATTCAGATGCAAATAGAACCATAAAGAATCATATCGCCGCCACGATATTTATCCCACCCGGCCCATGCATTTTATGATTTCAATTCACGTGGCAACTTCACTGAACAGCGTATTTGCAACTTGCCAATTTAAATAACTGATTTTGAGATAACGTTTCACATTATAATCATCTGATCCAGATCATTTTTATTTTACCTATCCTATGGCTTGCTAATACTATTGAAGGTTGGATGGTTTTTAAAACTATCCGCAGGCACACGCTTTTAGCAAACAGTCTGGGGTGCGGGCATGAAACAGATCGTGTCTAAACGTCTTATCTTCGTCATACTCCCCTGCCTGGCCATCCTGGCCGGTTGTGGTGGCGGCGGCGAAACAAGCAGTAGTAATGCACCCAGTATTCAAAATTTGAATTACTCGCCGTCCGGCGCATTTTTGAACGATGGCGACGGATCCATCACGATAAATGGTAGCATTGATTTTACCGATCCTGATGGCAACGTCAGCAGTTATTACCTTACGATTTATGACTCTAACAAGAATGTCGTGACGTCGCTATCCGGCGCCATCCCGGCCACGGGCATTACCAGTGGCACCCTGTTAATTTCTCTGCTGGTCGGCACCAGTAAGGTCGAGAATTACAGTTTTGCGGTTTACATCAAGGATACCCAGGACAATAGTTCCAACACCCTGACTGGCCTCTTCCCGGTGATTGGGCCAACGCCGGTCAATTCTGCCCTGCCTGATACCGGTGCAAACAAGTGTTATAACGCTACCAGCCCAATAAATTGTCCCCTAACAGAAACCGAACCCTATTTTGGCCAGGACTTTCAGTTCGCATCCAACCCGATGAGTTTTACCAACAATGGTGATGGCACGATCACGGATAATGTGACAAACCTGATGTGGCAGATGACCCCAGTTGCGATTAACTATAATTGGTATGAGGCAAGCGGTACCTATGACGCAAGTGCCAATCCGACCACAATGGATATCTGCGGTTCTCTGAACCTTGGTGGTTATAGCGACTGGCGGTTGCCCGACAAACGCGAGATTCTGAGTATTGTTGATTATGGCAACGCTAATCCTGCCATCGATACAAGCAATTTCCCTGATACCAGCACTTATGATTACTGGACAAACACTACCTATAACACGACTGATGCCTGGTATGTGAGATTTACTGATGGCGGCGTAACAACCGTGAACAAAACCAGTGGCAAGCACGTGCAGTGCGTCAGAGGTGCTCACTGGGGAGGTGGTATATTCGTCGACAACAACGATGGGACGGTAACGGATACCGTGTCCAGCTTGATGTGGCAACAAACCGCAATGGCAGATCCCTATGACTGGCAAGCAAAATTACATGCCTGCGCCAACCTCACCCTCGCTGGCCACACTGACTGGCGTCTGCCTGATATCAAGGAGCTGGCCACGACGGCCGATGCCGGGTCAGTTCTCTCGATGTCAACAGACGCTACGTTATTTAGTTCATCGACAACAAATGTGAATGCGAATAGCAGTATGTGGGTCATGCAACTCAGCCCCAGTAACCCATCGTACATAAATGGAGAAATCATCGGCGATTGTTGTGGTGGTGACTCGAAAAGCAAGATTCTCGGTTATACCCGTTGCGTACGTTGATGATCGCTTACTCTCTGCCCCTGACAGATCTTTAACTAAATGTAACATAGCGTAAGCCGCAGGCAGGAATCTGATTAAATCTTGTCCCCCTCTTTATCCTTCACCTGTTTTTACTTTAAGATGACTCATCCCAGATAAATGCCTAACGCAACGTGGCACTTTATTTTCGTTCCACGTACCAGCAACAGACCGCAATTAAGGCCTGATAACCGGAGTAGAGAGATGAAAGTATTCGGTAAAAACATGCAGCATACAGCACAACAGCAACGCATGATGCATAAACAGGCATCGCCAGACTTTCTAAACCCTTTATATGAGTGGCGACGCATCTTCGCTGAGATTTGGGGTACCTTTCTGCTGGTCCTTGTAGCTGCAGGCGGTGGTGTCGTTGCCGCCATGAGCGGTGGTAAAGTCAGCATGGGCATGATCGTGGTAGCCCCTGGACTGATGGTCATGGCAATCATTTATTTCATGGGCACGGTGAGCGGCGCACACCTGAATCCCGCGGTAACCCTGGCCTTCGCCGTACGCCGCAACTTTCCCTGGAAGCGCGTGCCTGGTTATATCCTGGCACAGTTCATCGGTGGCATTGCCGCGGCAAGCTTCCTGCGCTTCTTTTTTGGCAATATCGGTGCGCTGGGTGCGACTGTGCCCGGTAGTGGTGTCAGCAGTGGGGCAGCCCTGGCAATGGAAGTGGTACTCACTGCCGGCCTGGTCAACACCATCCTGGGCACCGCTTCCGGGGCTCGTAATATCGGCGCCAACGGCGCAATCGCGGTAGGTGGCTACATCGCGCTGGCAGGCCTGTGGTCCGCCCCCATCAGCGGTGCTTCCATGAATCCGGTCCGTTCTCTGGCACCGGACTTGCTACGCGGAAACTTCCATACGACCTGGATTTATATTGTTGGCCCACTGCTTGGGGCGCTGATAGGCGTGATATTCGAATGGATCCTCAAGGGTAAACCGACGACCGCCGGCAGCCTGACTGCACAGGGCTATATCGAAGAAGAGGATGAGGATAAATAGCCAGCCAGCGCCACACGAATGTGCGCAAGCGGGATACATTTGACTGATTCAATCGATATAAACCGCATTACACAGACCTCGGAAATGCAGAGTTTCATTTGTTAATCCTGTTTCCTTGTAGCGCTCAAGTATGTTGCTGGAAACGATATAGCGTTAATCCAGCTCATGTGACACGGATACAATCGTCTCGGCACGCAACCTGGCACCCATGAACAGGCTTTCCATCATTGCCACATCCGGGTTCTGGTTATCGCGAAAGAGATCCGCCATGAACCCATAGGCCATCGCCTGGTACTTCAACTCGGCACTGAAACTCACCGAATCGGCCGCACCAACCTGGATCTTGTAGGTCACCGTATCACTGCCAGTGTTAAAATTATCATCGCTCATGGCATTGCCTATGACTCGGATATCATTACTGACGCTATTCTTATCGAAACCGGCAGGCGGGATGCGGTTGTCCTTGATATAGTCCGCAGCTCGCAGCAAGGTATACGTAACTTTGTGGTCCGTGTCCTGCATCACGGCCTCGTAGATCTGGACCTGGTCGGCTTGGGTAATGACATCATAATGCGGTTCATAACGCAGCTGATCGGTGTCACCATCAGCGCCGACGATACTGCCATCCGGATTTGTTCCGCCGGACTCAAATAATAATCTACCCTCATCATCGCGCACCACGAAATGAATATACGTACGGCGTGACGGAAAGCTGGTTGGCAGTTTATGCCCGGAACGATTATTGATCCGCAGTTTCACAGTCAGTATTCCAGAGTCCAGACTCTGCTCGACCACTTCGATATCTGCCGCTGAAGCCAGCATGTCACGGGTCCGCAGGATCGCAGTATCAAACCCGTTAGCGGTTATCCCCAATATTGCCTTGTTCTGGCCAAGAATATCGAGCATGGTGGTATTGGCACCCACCAGGGTATGCCGTGAAAAATGATTACGCGCCGGCAGTGAAACCGGACGGGTGGAGATCTTGACGCCGTCGGTTTTTGGCATATGACAGTCCTGGCAACTGCGTGCAGTGTCTCCCACAGCAAACGCGCTGTTTTCCCATTCCGTATAGACCATTTGTTCAGGGAATTCGGACTCCGGCGTCGTGCTGACCACATTGCCGGCACTGTCGACAAATGGGGTCTTCAGATTATGACAGGTAGCACACATAGCTGAACTGGAAATATGCGTAGCATAAACCGGTCGAAAGTCCGTTTTGTTCAACATCGGCTCAATCGCCGGATCCTGATACTGGCCGAACGCGGTCCGTTCTGACTCGCCCAGGTCGACCAGGGTGAATTTGCCGGAGAATCCCTCGAGCGTGCCCAACTTACCATCATCGTCGATCTGGTGACAGGCGGTACAACTGACACCGTCCATCGCATGATTGAAGTACGGATTGTCCGGGTTCAAAAATCCCTTACCGAACAACTCAATGCTGGAGCCTTCATAGCCCGCCTCCACGTTAGCCATGGGTGCATGACACCGGGAGCATTTGCTATCAAGTACCGATTTCAGGGCCGGGTTGCGCCGGATCTCGCTGGCGACTTTCGCCCGCCAGAATGGATCGCGGGTGGAGTTGGCCATCATTGATGTCGACCAGTCGGATTGAATGGAAACATCCGTAGAGCTGGAATCCGTTAATTGATTATGGCATGTCGCACAGTTGTTAGAACCTGAAAAATGAGTGGATCTGAAACTTGCATCACTGGCCACAATCGGCAATACCTGACTCTCTTCATTGGTATATAGCTTGACAGTCCTTTCCTCACCACCGCCAGCACTACCAGTGCTATCAGCACTATCAGCACCACCACATCCGCTTAACCATAATGCTGACAAGATCCAGAACATTGTTCGCAGCCATATACGCGACCGAGTTACCGTTATATCCATTCTGTTTACCACTACTGTACCGGGTTATGAACTGAAAAATCCGGGTCATGCCATAGTCGGATTACATGTTCATTTATTTATAGGTTCCGACGGGGATTTTAAATAGTGATACGAAGCGAGTTTCTCTATCTGCGAACTCAATCACAATCATCAGCGGAATAATCTTTCCCCAGCAAACCAGTCAGATATAGGTAAATTTACGTGGTCAGGTTGCAGGTTAAATACCGGCGTCAGCCTCGCATAGACGTGCTAAACTTAAGGCGCAATCATAATTTCATCTGCCAATGGAAATGAAACGCTGTACCTGTGGAGCCGAAGCCGAGGTTCGTCGCGTGACCCGCCGCACAGCGGATGGTCGTGACGAAATAGTTTATCGTGTGATTTGTCCTGTTTGCGGACAGCATGGCCCCGCCATACCGGCAGCTGACAAGGACGAGGCAACGGCGATTGCCGAGGCTGTCCAGGCCTGGAATGATATGATTGCCGGACTGCGTCCATCCTATAGTTGATCACAGCCCTCCACTATATATACCGACATACCCTGACATTTAGCCGATTACTACTTAAATATGAAACGAATCCTGCACTCTTTTATTAATAAGTATTTACCCAGATTTTCAATCAAAGCCTTTTTGCTTCTGCTCGGGATATGTATAAGCAATATGGCATTAGCAGCAGATAGGCTCGCCTTGCAAAAAGTAACAGGGAATGTCTATGCGATCGTCGGGAGCATGGGCAACCGCAATGCGGACAACCTGGGTAATAATGCCACTTTTGGTTTCGTCGTGACCCCTGCTGGTGTGGTTCTCATCGATTCGGGTGGCAGTTATCTGGGTGCACAACGCCTGGCTGCCGTAATCAAACGTGTTACCGACAAACCGGTTGTGAGGGTGATCAATACCGGTGGCCAGGATCATCGCTGGCTGGGCAACGGCTATTTCAAACAGCGAGGAGCCACGATCATTGCAAGCCATGCTGCCGTGCAGGATCAGAAGGCCCGAACCCAGGACCAGTTTTTTATGCTCGGCAATCTGGTTGGGGTCAAGGGGCTTCAGGGCACAAACCCGGTGTACGCCTCACGAACTTTTGATCACAAGATGTCGTTTTCTCTGGGGGGAACGCGATTCGAACTGTTTCATAGCGGACCGGCGCATACTCCCGGTGACAGTTATGTCTGGTTGCCCAAACAGCGCGTGATGTTTAGCGGAGACATTGTCTTTACCGAACGCATGCTTGGGATACTCGGCTATTCTCACAGTAAAAGCTGGATTCAGGTGTTTGAACGCATGGCATCCTACCATCCGAAATACCTTGTACCCGGGCACGGTCGGCCTACCACCCTGAAACGAGCGAATGCCGACACGTATGACTACCTGGTTTTCCTGCGCCGTGCAGTCGCCAGGTTTATGAAGTCCGGTGGTGATATCAGTGATGTCGGCAAAATAGACCAGAGCAAATTCAAGTACCTGTTGAATTTCGACACACTCGCCGGTCGTAATGCACAACGAGTCTATAGCGAACTTGAATGGGAATGAGAAGATATAGCCTGGTCGAATAACGATTTCGTTCAGGTCTAAACCAAATTTATTCTGGAGTTAACAGTTCCACCCGGATGACTGCCGGCGATCAGGCATCCTCCCATCGAAGCGGCTTATCATTTGTCGCCACACCGGGATCTGTCGGTGACAACGCGTAAGTGCCTGTAATACCTTACTCGTATGGACGAATTCAAGCTGATACCCCGGCTAATCACTGGCGTTTACCGGCTGGATAGTTCGCCATTTTGCAAAGACAGAGTTGATCATTAGCAGATATTCTAGTATATAAGCTCTCACTAATATTCAATCGAAGTATTCATCAAGATGCACTTGGAAGCCAGGCAATCAGACGGTAATCCGGCCGAATCAAAACAGGAGAAATCGCCAGTTTGGCTATACGTCACGATCGGCATTCTGTTTATTCCATTGGCAGTCGCGATCTATATGGCGATGAGCGACAGTAAAACCGGTATTATCGCCCGGGTCGATCGCAATTGTAATTTGCAGCAGGGTCCCTGTCAGGCGGTGTTTCCGAATGGGGATAAAGTGACTTTGTCCATTTCACCCCGCCCCATCGAGGAGCGCAAGCAATTACACATCACCGTACACACGCAAGGCATCAACGCAAAATCAGTGTATGTGGATTTTCGCGGCCAGAATATGTACATGGGGTATAACCGACCAAAACTGAAATCGGTCGGTCCCGGTCAGTTCGCAGGTACCTGGGTCCTTGCCAGCTGTGGGCTGTTTGTGGAACACATGGAATGGCAGACCGTCGTCCTTATCCAGACAGCAAAACAGAGAATGTCAGCGCCATTTCCGCTTGTGACCCAGCCAATAACAGGAGGTTCCACGCAATGAACTCAGGAAACAAGATTGTCATTATAACCGCGACGATCATTCTGCTTGTGGGGGGCATTGCGCTCTGGCATTTCAAGACAAACCAGACAAACAATTCATCCGGCTTTACTGAAGCACCAAAGGGAGGCGACTTTACCCTGCAATCTGCAAGTGGGCCATTTAGCCTCAAGGCCCAACGTGGCAAGGTTGTGTTGCTTTATTTCGGATACACGCACTGCCCGGATGTGTGTCCGACCACGCTTACCGGAATAGCACAGGCATTCAAGGCATTGAAAAAGAACGAGCTGGCACAAGTCGAGGCCGTCTTCGTCAGCGTCGACCCCGAGCGGGATTCTCCGAAGAAGCTCGCAGCCTATACAAAGTTCTTTAGTCCTTCCATCATTGGCGTTACCGGCACGCCCAGGCAGATCGCCCGAGTTGCAAAACAGTTCGGTGCGGTCTACCGCAAGGTCAAGAATCCATCCGGCAAGGGTTACCTGATCAGTCATTCCGCTAATACCTATGTCATTGCGCCCGACGGAACACTGAATACCATTTTCCCCGATGCCACGCCCCCCAGAAAAATTGACCAGGTAATTCGCAGTTTACTGACCCAGGGCCAAAACAAGTAACCGGATTGAACACATAGCCTGTCTGGATTCTCCGATATCTCACACCAGGCGTGGACTCAGAACCGTATGGGCAGCGACGCCATCACTGATAAATCATTCGCATCACGCGTTAAGCCAATTCCCAGCGACAGGTTGAACAGGGTCCCTCGTCCGACCAGGGTCGAACCACCAAGCAGCAGAGTGCCAATGGTGCGCGTACTGCCCGCCTGCGGGCTACCGTTAACACGGGTTTCCTGTTGATAAGTCATCACCAGCGACAGGCTCATCGAGGTTCGCGGATTCAAGGCCAGGTAGCCGGCAACACTGGCAGAGACGAGCGGCCCGGGCTGAATAGCATTTTCTTCAAAGCTGTGTTGATACGACATGGCACTGACCAGTACCAGTGGATCCTGGCGCCGGGTGAGTGACAGGCCGGCTTGCAGCGCCTGATAACCTGCGCCCAGTGATACGCCGTTGCTGCTAAGCGTGCCATTACCGGTATTCCAGCTCAGGCTACCAATCACATTCGATACCTCACCTACTCCTCCCGACAAGGTTTTCGCCAGAGTGAGTTGCACATCACCCTGCCCCGTTCCGGACTGCGTGGTCGAACTGACAGGCGAAAAATTTACCCTGGTCAGTGTCTGGGTTCGTCGCCAGTGATACGGGACAGCAATTGCAAGCTGGGCATCACCCGGCAAGCCATAGCGCAAAATCATGCTGGCAGTAATACTGTCGCTGTTAATTTCGGTCTGGCTGGCAATTACGCCACTGCCGGTGCTCAGAAAGCTCGGAGTACTATCTTCCTGGCGCACATAAAGCAAACGCGGCTCCAGCTCTAACCGGCCAGGGGCTAACAACACGGCACCGGCACGCGTCAATGAACGTTCCAGTGCGCGTTCCGCCATGGACTCATCGGCAACGACCAGGCCGGGCGATGTTGTCACATTGTCCTTTTCTTTTTCGACCTGTGCTGGCGCCGGCTGTTTAGGCTTTTCATGACGAGATGGCACTACTTCGACCTGTTGCTCCAGCGCCTTAACCCGCTCTAACAATTCAAGGATAACCTGGTCACGTTGTCGAAGCTGATACTCGAAGGATTGAGTTTGTTGTTCCGCGGCTGCGACCGGCGCACTGCCCGACATCACCAGTGCAATCCAGAATCCCGCCAGCTTGATGCATCGATTTCGCATGGCAGTTTACTTGAGAACAGGAAAGGATCCGATCCGGGCACGTAACAACCCGGGCTCGGACAATTCACCCTGTCGGGTCACGACAAAGCCGACATGACCGACCTTGCGATATGCTATCCAGGACTGGACAAATCGATGGCGTGACATTGTCACGTTGCCGAAGGCCGGATCAGCCAGCAATACGCTGTGTGCTGTCGCGCCACGAAATACTACGAAATGCGGATAGCCTTCAACATTAGTCGGCACAATCACCGGTGCGCGCTGCAACAGGTCATCAAATGTCATACGCCCCATACCGATACCCTGTAAACCTATGCGCGAGGTGTAGCGTTTCATGTCCAGCAAGGAAAAGCCCTGACGCTGACGCACCAGGTCCGGATTGGCAAAATATTCCGGCCGATTGATCAGGCCCAGTGCAACGCTGCGTTCGGTGACCGGCAGACCATACTGATAGCGCAGGACCGTAGCCAGTGCTGCCGCCGCACAACTTAACTCCCATTGCTGCAGAATTACATAACGCGTACGCATCTCCTGCAATGATTGAACCGGGCTATGTGCTGATGCTAACGGAATACATATCGACGCCGACAACAGGCACATAACCAGACGTGCAAAAACGATTGAATGCATATTCAGACAGACGGGCTTGCCTGCGATAACCTGAGTTTCACAGGCAAGCCCAATGGCCTCGGTTTACCTGGCCCAAATAGCGGTGTAAGTAGTATCACCCGGGCTGGTATGAGCACCACTTGGTGAACCGGTACCATCGCCGTTAGTCGCATGCAGCGGCACCGACACGTCGGGCCCGGCAATGGTATAGTCACCTCCCGCGATCGCTGCCCCTTTGGGACTATTAAGCACGGCATCCGTGGAGATCACCGGGCATACAAATCCGGATACGGTTTCGACGCCGCCTGCGGCAATGCTATCCATTTGCGTGTCGTTGAGAGTCAATGGTTTCGCGCTCACAGTACTTGCCAGCAGCCATGATGCAGCGACGACCACACCCAATTGAGTTGCGTGTTTCAGCATAGTAAAGCCTCCATGTTTGAATGTTTATAATCACTACCCATCCGGTTCGCCCGGACAATTCAAGCATGCGCGACTGATATCACACTTGCATCACGGAGACTTCACAAAAGTATCACGCAGGGAAATCCGCAAATCGGAGCGTACTCGGTGAATCACTTGACTCAACGACGACGATGACAGGGATATGATGAATGCACTCGCAACAATTTAAATATTCGTTAATATATTTATATTCCAGGCATCTGAATCTCATAAAGCCATCAGCCTGACCTGGGCCTTATCCTGTATATCTTTCTTATACCCCTATTTCGCGTGGCATGCCGCTCCTCACGGGAGGTCATGACCGGGAACAAACCCGCAAGTCATAAACCAGGAATAGGTCGATTCTTATTGCGGACTATTATGCTGTACGCAGGACAGTTCATACCGTTTCAAGATATTTGTGTATAAGGCTGACTGCCACGGCTCCCTGCCCTGCTGCTGAGGCAACCCGCCGAATTACGCCATGCCTGACATCACCTGCAGCAAAAATACCTGGCACACTTGTCTCGAGCACAAAAGGATCCCGTTTCAATTTCCAGTTTTTTGGACGTTTACCGTTAGTAATCAGATCCTGACCAGTATAGATGTAACCTGAAGTATCGCACTCAACCAGTTCCCTGATGATTCCGGTACTCGGTATAGCGCCAATGAATATAAAAATAGCATCTGCCGGCATAATTTTGATATCACCAGTCTTGTTGTTTTTGATACTCAGTGTTTCGAGGTGCTCGTTTCCATTAACGGCAACGACTTCAGTGTTGATCAGCACTTCGATATTCGGCGTCGCATCAATTTGGTCGATAAGATACTGAGACATGCTTTTGCTCAAGGAATCACCACGAAAAAGAATGCTGACTTTTGCGGCATAGCGCGATAAAAACATGGCGCCCTGACCCGCCGAATTAGCGCCTCCTACCACAAACACTTTCTTATCCTTGTAGTACACAGCTTCGGAAGCAGCTGCACCATAGTAAACCGATCCACCAACAAGGGAATCGACACCAGGCAAGTTCATCCTGCGAACTTCAACACCAGTCGCAATGACCATGGCGTGGCAACTCAACTCAGTGCCATCATTTAATTTTACAAAACGATAGGGATCTTCAACTCTGATTTCAACAACTTCCCTGGCTGTCAGTATTTCTGCACCAAGTCGCTGTGCCTGCGTTGTTGCCCTTCGTGTCAGATCGGCGCCACTTATTCCCTGGGGAAAACCCAGGTAGTTTTCAATTCGGGAACTGGTACCGGCCTGTCCTCCGGCGGCCTCTTTTTCGATCACAATAGTGCGTAAACCTTCGGACGCCCCATACACGGCTGCGGCCAGTCCGGCAGGCCCTGCTCCGATGACAATCAGATCATAGAAGGGTTGGCGCGCCTCGGTGGTCATTCCCACTCGGGCCGCGAGGTCTGATCTATCCGGG
>JARRNT010000049.1:0-18998 GCA_037384645.1 Gammaproteobacteria bacterium
CAGTACTTTGAGGTCAAGCAAATGGCCACTTATGCGCCCTGTCGAATCATTACGCAACATGGTAACACTGCCGTCAGGCGTCGGCAGTGTCATTGTAACCACTCCGCTGTCGTTATAGCCTAACAACCATTTTCGCACAATCCACTTGCGTCCGTAATGATCCGTAAATTCCGTTTGTTTTAACGGTTTACCAAAGGAAGTGATGCGAATTTTTTCCGAACCAATCCTGCGCGTGACCTTTACACCTTTCAGGAAGTAATCCATTAACAATTTACCGTTATTGATAAACTTGTCATAACTCACGTTATCCGGTTTTTTCAGCCGGAATAATGTCGTGGTTTTGATAAAGCCGTAACTCAGCTCACCATTATGCCCGAGATCCGCGTGCCTGATATGATTGGGCAAAAAGGGAACCCAGCTGCCATCATTCTTCTGCCAGATGATATCCGGGAAGGCCGAGTAATACGTTTTATGCAGCAAGGCATGCGATTGACTTCCTTGCGGGAAAATTTTATCGTGATTTTCCGCCAGCAACTGGCGCAGCAGTCCTCTGGAAAAATCATAAAGGTGCTGTGACAGCGAGACATTCAGGTCATGCAGGTTCATGGGCAGTTTGTGCTTGTATTTAAACCGGCCCATTTTCTGGAAGTCCATGTTATCCAGCACATAATTAACCGGCATATTATGCACAGCCAGGTGGGCTGGCGCCTTCAGCACCTCACTGATTGGCAAAGCATAGTTCAGATTCTCACTTTCTGATTTGCGCAGGACGATTCCAATCACTTTACCCTTTTCGTCGAGCAATGGTCCCCCGCTGTTGCCCGGCGAAGCAGCCGCGGAAAATCGAATCCAGGACCACGCGCCATCTGTTTCCTCCGGCGTAGTGGATGTAAACAACCCGTCACGTATCACAACACCGTCTCCATGCGCATTTCCGACTGCATAGACCCGGGTATTCAGCTGTGGCTGCTCGTCGACTTTTAAAATGGATTTCGAACGATGTTTTTTCAGGGTAAAAACAATGAAATCGCGATTGCCGGCATATTTGATAACCTTATCAATATCGTAAATCCTGCCTTTACGATCGCGTAAATGATAATCCGTATACTGACTGATATGCTCCAGCCCGAACACATGGGCGGCACTGACAAATTTATTGTGCCCAATCGCAAACGCCGTTCCGATCGACCAGTACTTGTCATGACGAACTTTGTAGGGAATCAGGGAGAGTGGCAGGGGTCTTTCATATTGAAGCGGGTCGTGTACCAGCTTTTTCACGATCACTTCATAGGTCGCGTTATAGATGTTGTCCAGCTGTGGTTTTGAGAATGTCGGGGATGCCCACAGACAGCCATGCCCTATCAATAACAACATGCCCAGCCAGATTCGTCCATACGCCAATACCCGCTTCATATCCCCTCCAGTGGTAAAAAAACCGCTTATCTGGAATTTATCGGACATGAATCCGGCATTTTTAGCCTGCCAGAACACTCAACAGTGACAACGGTCTAAAAATGCGTAATATTTTTCTGGATATTCCCGACAGATTGACGCGCCGTGACGCTGATTGCATCACGACTGATGTCACCAGGGCAATTAGACAAACTGCGTCTGGTTGATATCGCCGTCGGTGGCGATGTGTACGGTTTTGACATTCGGCATGCGGGTCATGATGTAACCTGCCATGAGCATGGTTGAAGGTTCGTTATTATTTTCGATCGCGGTCAGCAGGCGATCCGCCACGACCTTGCAGCGCTGTAAGGTATCGAGACTGTCGACCCATTCCCGACTCATTTGCCTGCCCTGGTCCAGGTCCTGATCGATTTTGGCATAAATGTCTTGTGCCTCTTGCAACATGTCGTTGGGCACATCCACCTGCTTCATTAACTCGTTGACATACACATTCAGTTTCATTGACTTGTCCCATCGTTGGCAGGCAGTATTGTAGCGTTTTCACTGTACGAGTAACACTGGCAATGCTTCTGGTCATTCCTGACGTTCTGTCTCAAACCAAACTCAATGAAATCCAGTCCATATTGGCGCAAGCGAGCTACGTAGATGGCCGACTGTCGGCGGGCGGCCACGCCGTACGCGTCAAGCACAACCAGGAACTGCCGCCACAAGCCGATCAAATCCAGCGACTGAACCAGTTGGTCATGAATACCCTGATCCAGCACCCACGCTTCCAGCAGGCGGCCCTGCCACACCGCATCGCCAGTCCCTTTTATGCGCGCTACACGCAGGGCATGACCTATGGCGACCATATCGATGACCCGGTGATGGGGCCAGGCCCGACGCAACGGTATCGTTCGGATATCTCCTGCACGGTTTTCCTGAATCCGCCCGAGGCCTACGACGGTGGCGAACTGGTTATCCAGACGACCTTTGGCAGTCAACGCATCAAGCTGCCGGCGGGACACGTGGTGATTTATCCTTCGTCCAGCCTGCACCAGGTCAGTGAAGTGATACGCGGAGAACGCCTGGTGGCGGTGACCTGGATTCAGAGCATGGTACGTGACCCGGCTCGGCGTGAGCTTTTGTACGAGTTAAGCCAGGCCCGTGACAGCCTGATGCAGGCGCAACCCGATGCCGATGTCACCAACCAGGTGGATCACAGTTATGTCAATCTCGTCCGCATGTGGACAGAAATATAATCATAATTAATACAATAAGTTATCGCTTTAAGTTAAGGTGCCAGTTCCTCGTATTTTTCACGGTACTGGTACAGGGGATGGCTTTCCGGGGCCACATAGTAATCTTCTGCAGTCACGCCATGCTCATGCTCATATTGGACGAACATTTTTTGCATTTCGAGCATCTGTTTGATCTTCGCTTGTTTGTCGCTCATCGCAAACCTCGCTTAAGTGTTTGAATTGAATCCGTTTTCTGCCATACGGTCATGTAGTCGTGGCGAGAGTGCAGGAATATAGCAAACCGTTCAGGCCGACTCTATATCACTTTTGGCTAATCCGCCACTCACGAAACATACCTATATATTAGTAGCCGCCCTTACGACGGCTCTCCGGCAGACCGGCAACCATACCGCCCTGCTTGGATGGCATCTTGGGAAACAGGGCAAAGGTATCTTTTTGACCGACCCTGGTCCCCCACTTATCACCCATGGCTTTCAGAATCGTGCGCTCATTAGGCTGATTCTGCGCATTGTTCATATATTCATCGCGCAGGTAGTTGATGATGTCCCAATGTTTCTCGGTCAGTGTCCCCAGGCCTTCGGCATCGGCAATCACTTGCGCCAGACCTTCGCTCCAGTCTTCAGGGTTGAGTAAATAACCGTTGTCGTTGGTTTCAATGGTCTTACCGTCGTATTCATACGCCATTGTTCAAATCCTCTAGTCAGGCAAATCTAAAATGTGTACCCAAAAATGAAAGTGGGCTTATTATCTGGATTTTGCTAGCCGGATCAAGCACTCTGATGGGGATAGACGCGGATTTTAGCTGTCCGGGTTGACCGGCTTGATTCCTTTTTGTGGTAAAAACAGGCCGCAACCAAATTTACGCCCGGGTCCGATACCCTGCTGTTGCAGTTTCACCGCATCCTCCGGCACCAGGTCGGCGACCATCAGGCTGCGGGTAAAAACAGGGCCATCCGCCATGCGCATCCGGTGCTGTTTGCCCGCCATGAGTTTTTTTACCGGCACCCCCATCTCCTGCAGGGTTGCCGCCATACTGGCGAGAAATGCGTTTTCGTCCTGGTTTTCTTCCGCGATCACATAGCGCGCGAACAGGGTCGGTAACGCACTCAGGGGTTTAATTGTTGCCTCGCGCACGGTCAGTTCGTAACCGTCGATGTCCAGTGTCTGGTTCGAGAGCCCGTGGGCATCGTCGATCCGGTGCCTGGGCACGCGCAGGGTCATGCGTGTGCGCCGGGACAGGCAGAGGACCTCATTGTCCGGATCTTCCGGCCGGTACCAGCCGTTACCGGATTCGGCCACGTGAATCAGATGCAGTCCCGTTTGTGTTTCATCGCCAAACCAGGGCAAGGCTGCCAGGACCGCGTCTGACAATGCCTGGGCATGATCCAGCGGCAACGTCTTGCATTCCAGCTTATAAGACATGTCCACGACATCATCGGGTACGACAAATTCTTTCTTTGAGTCGTTGTCTTCGGACCAAAACACGGATACCACCTCTTCTTCTGAATAGTTAACGTTGTCCGCTGGTAAACGCGGATTCCAGTTGATCTTCCCAGTTTTCCGGCGTATCGGAAAACGGGGGTTTGACATCCATGCGGAAAAACATCTCTCCCCGGGCACGCCGGGTAACAACGTTTTTTAGCTCGTCGAAGGATGCCAGTTCATGTTCCTGTAGCAGGATTTCGCTTAACCAAAGCATTTGTCATCTCTCTTTCGATACTGTTTCAGGTTTGTGCCACGCGATCGTAGTAGCGCGCGCGATAGAGTAAACGCCGGACATCGCTGGTGTCCGTGAAGCCGCTGCGATTGTGCAGGACATTGTTACTGATAACACCTTCATTGGCCTGCAGGGTATAGCGGAAGATATACGGGCAATCGCTGGCCAGAATCTCGTTAATCCGCGTAACCGCCCGGGCTGTATTCGCGTCATCGCGCCAGTTTATATTGCGGGTTCGCGCGGAATAACGCATATGCAAATGCCCATCCGTCGATACACTATAGACCGGACCAATGGTCTCGCCGCGAATTTCCTCGCCGCCCTCCACGTTGGGCGGAATCGACATCGCCCGCGGGTGCATCAATGCTGATATAAGGGCCGGGTCCTCGTCACGCAAGAGCAGGTACAGGATTTCATGATCAAGCAGGGCATTCTGGCCACCCTCCGGGGCCGGGGTATCACAGTGCATCAAAATCGCGTGTATCTGCCGATCCAGCGGGTTGTAGTAACCGTCCGAGTGCCAGCTCAGGGGTTTGTTGGTATAGGGAATGTAGCCCCGGTGCCGGCCTTCCGTCACCACCCGCAGGGAGGTAATACTGTCGTCATCCGCGCAGAGATTGCCATCCAGGCGAGCCAGACCCAGCTGAAGGCCCAGCTGGCGGATAGCCTGCTTGTCGGTCCGCGCGCCGGTGACGCGATAAAACGCGATATTGGTTTTGCGCAGACCATTCAGCAAGGCGGCCTTCTCTGCCTGGCTCAAGGCACCGGGGTCAGCGATGTCGACCATGAGTTGATCGGCATGCTCAGGATAATCGGCCAATTTGGACTCACGCCACTGCTGGTAGGCAGTGACTGAATCCAGAACATAGGGGCTGGTCAGGCTGTGTTGGGCTGAAGTCAAAATCCGGGTCCGATTAGGGGTTTGAATATTACAAAGTGCTGACATTGTAATACAGATGCATATCCGAGTGGTTTATTTGGGTATCACAAAAAGTTCCCCAAACTATTCACCTGTGACATCCGTGGTTATATAATGCCGCGCGCGTACTTTTTTGCGCATGCATAAGTTTTTGTTTTCATTGGGTTTATGGCTTAACGGCGGGGAAAACACCGTTAAGTTGCTGAAGTTTCTAGAGTTTGTACATTTTTTATCTACCCCCAATGGGGTAATACGCTGACAGGGGCTTCTCCCATCGGTGAGGTACTTTCGCTAGCGTAAGCGACCTAGACTTCGCACAGCTTGAAGAAGGCTTTATGGCTGTCATCGGGCTACCCGGCAACAGCCAAAGAGTAAACTGAAATTTAGCCGGCTAATTAACGAGTTATATCCAAAGGAGAACGCCATGGATAAAAACAAGATTCACCCGACGCCCATGCTTGACGTCCTGGAAGAAGGCCCCTGGCCTAGTTTCATTTCCGGTTTCAAACGCATGCGCGATCAACACCCCGACGCGCGCATCAACGAAGTTGCCAACTCCCTGTTGGGCCAGCTCGAACACTCCTACGAAACCCGTAAGGGTTACTGGAAGGGTGGTACGGTTTCCGTATTCGGTTACGGCGGTGGCATCATTCCGCGTTTCTCTGAAGTAGGTAAGGCCTTCCCGGAGTCCAAAGAATTCCATACCCTGCGTGTACAACCCCCCGCAGGCAACTACTACACCACTGATATGCTGAACCAACTGGCCGATAGCTGGGAAAAAGTCGGCTCAGGCATGATCACCTTCCACGGTCAGACCGGTAACATCATGTTCATCGGTACCACCACCGAAGGTACTCAGCACTTCTTCGATGAAATCAACGAGTACGGCTGGGACCTCGGCGGTGCCGGTCCTTGTGTCCGTACCGCCATGTGCTGCGTCGGTTCTGCCCGTTGTGAGCAGTCCTGTGCCAACGAGCACGCGATACAACGTCACCTGGTTAACACCTTTACTGACGACGTTCACCGCCCGGCCCTGCCTTACAAGTTCAAGTTCAAGGTATCCGGTTGCCCGAACGACTGCGTCAACTCTATCGAGCGTTCTGACTTCGCCGTCATCGGCACCTGGCGCGACGACATGAAGATCGACCAGGACGAAGTCAAGGCTTTCGTAAAGGCCAAAGGTCGTCAATATGTCATCGACAACGTCACCACCCGTTGCCCGACCCAGTGCATGACGCTGAAAGATGACGACACCCTGGAAGTGGACAACCATAACTGCGTACGCTGCATGCACTGCCTGAATGTTATGTGTAAGGCACTGTCTCCTGGCGACGACAAGGGTATCACCCTGCTGATCGGCGGTAAGCGTACCCTGAAGATCGGTGACCTGATGGGCACAGTCATCATTCCGTTCATGAAGCTGGATACTGCTGAAGACTACGAGAAGCTGGTTGAAATCGCTTCCGAGACCATCGACTTCTTCGCTGAGAACGCGCTGGAGCACGAGCGTACTGGTGAGATGATCGAGCGTATCGGCCTGGTCAACTTCCTGGAAGGTATCGGTATCGACGTCGATCCGAACATGGTCAGCAATCCGCGTCAAAGCTCTTACATCCGTACCGATGGTTGGGATGAAGCTGCTGAAGAGTGGTTCCAACGTAAGGCTGAAGAAAAGGCGGCTGCCGCAGGTTAATCCTGCGCAGCACTTTTCGATAAGCGGAAACTGTTTAACTGAAGTTTTGTTAGGAGAATAACATGGCTGAGAAACAGCAAATGCGCCCACCGATTGAGTCGGGTTGTCCGGATGGCTTCCAGTATATGCATCCGGTAATGCGCAAGAACTACGGTCAGTGGAAATACCACGAGCACCCGCGTCCGGGCGTACTCAAGCACGTTGCCCACAGTGGCGATGAAATCTGGACGGTCAAGGCCGGTACCCAGCGTATCCTGGACGTATTCACCCTGCGCAAGCTGACCGAAATCGGTGAGAAGTTTGCCGACGGTTACGTTCGTTTCACCATTCGTTGCAACATCGAATACATGGTATCCGACGCCGCCAAGGTCGAGCCTTTGATCAAGGCCCTGGAAGACGCCGGTTTCGTCGTTGGCGGTACTGCCAACTCTGTTGCGATGATTTCACACACCCAGGGCTGGCTGCACTGCGATATTCCCGGCACTGACGCATCCGGTGTTGTGAAGGCAATGATGGACGAACTCATCGACGACTTTAAAAACTGCAACATGCCAAACCGTGTGCATATCACCACCTCCTGCTGCCAGATCAACTGTGGTGGCCAGGGTGATATTGCCATCAACGTGCAACACACCAAGCCGCCCAAGATCAACCACAGCCTGGTTGCCAACGTGTGCGAGCGTCCGTCTGTTGTCGCACGTTGCCCGGTAGCGGCGATTCGCCCGGCTCAGGTGAACGGCAAACCTTCTCTGGAAGTGGACGAGAAGAAATGTATCTGCTGTGGCGCCTGCTTCCCGCCGTGCCCGCCGATGCAAATCAACGACCCGGTACACACCAAGCTGGCTATCTGGGTAGGTGGTAACCACTCCAACGCACGTGGCAAGCCGACCTTCCAGAAACTGGTTGCCGCTGGTATCCCGAACAACCCGCCGCGTTGGCCGGAAGCAACTGCTATCGTCAAGCAGATCCTGAAGGCTTACCGGGAAGATGCGCGTGATTGGGAGCGTGTCAACGACTGGATCGAGCGCATCGGTTGGCCGCGTTTCTTCGAAAAGACTGGTCTGCCCTTCACCAAGTATCATATTGATAACTGGACCGGCGCACGCAACAGTCTGAATGCTTCAACCCATATCCGCTTCTAATCAAGATAAGGAAGCAATCAATGAAGTTAAGCATTCAAATTAACGAAGGTCCTTATAACCACGAAGCTTCTAACACGGCCCTGAATTTTGCCAGGGCCGCGTTGGACGCCGGTCATGAAATCTTCCGCGTCTTCTTCTATCACGATGGCGTGAACAACGGCACTCGCTACACCACCCCGCCCCAGGATGATCGCAACATCATTCAATCCTGGACGGACCTGGCCAAAGAGAAAGAGCTTGACCTGGTCGTGTGTGTGGCTGCAGCCCAGCGTCGCGGCATCGTGGATGAAGGTGAACAACAACGAAACGGCAAAGATGGCAATAACATTGCCGACGGTTTTCGTATTTCCGGCCTGGGTCAGCTGATCGAAGCCGGGATTCAATCTGACCGTCTTGTTGTATTTGGCGATTAACGGGGGATTAACATGTCCGATATAAAGAAGTTCATGTATGTGAATCGTAAGGCCCCGTACGGCACTATCTATGCCTGGGAATCTCTTGAAGTCGTCTTGATTGGCGCTGCTTTCGAGCAGGATGTCAGCCTGGCTTTCATCGATGACGGTGTCTACCAGCTGGTCAAGGGTCAGAACACCAAGGAGCTCGGTATCAAGAATTTTTCACCGACCTACACTGCTCTGGGTGACTATGACATCAAGAAGATCTACGTCGAGAAAGAATCACTTGAGGCACGCGGTCTGACTGTTGAAGACCTGATGCCACTCAAGTGGGAAGACGAAAATGAAGACTATGCGGAAAAGGATTCTATCCACGTTGTGCCAGCCAAAGAACTTGCCGGCATTCTGGATGACTCTGACGTTCTGCTGAATTTCTAAGACGAGGTCTGACGAATGGCAATTTTACATACCATTAACAAATCACCGTTTGACAAGGGTTCACTTGATGCCTGTGTCCGTCTGGCCGTCAAGGGCAGCTCAGTCCTGTTTATCGAAGACGGTGTTTACGGTGCCATGAAAGGCACCGCCAAATCCGGTGTCGTCGAAGGTGCCAAAGGTGATTTGAGTTTTTACGTATTAGGTCCTGATTTAAAAGCCCGCGGTATTGATGAAGACAAACTCATCGATGGCGTAACGGTAGTCGATTACGACGGTTTTGTTAAACTCACCGTTGATAACGACAAAGTTCAGGCATGGCTTTAATTTTGAACTAGGAAACAGTTCCCCAGCACGAGGAGATAGAACCATGGCAGCAATTGAAGTAAATGGCAAAAGCTACGAAGTCGACGAAGAGGGTTACCTGGCTGACCTGAATCAATGGGACAAAGACATCGCTGAGGCAATGGCCAAAGCTGATGAGTGTGATTTAACTGAAAACCACTGGGAAGTTATCAACTTCCTGCGTGAGTACTACGAAGAGTATCAGATTGCCCCTGCAGTACGCGTACTGACCAAGGCAATCGGCAAGAAACTGGGTCCGGACAAAGGTAACAGCAAGTACCTGTACGAACTGTTCCCGTATGGCCCTGCAAAGCAAGCCTGTAAATACGCAGGTCTGCCGAAGCCGACCGGCTGCGTCTGAAGCAGTTCAAGAGGGGGTTTCGACCCCCTCTTATATCCAAGAATTTAGATCAAACAATAAAGGGTAGGAGCGCATGCACGCCTTAAATGGTATCGACGTTTTATATGCAATATTGTTTTACGCGGCAACATTGATCCTGGTTTTCGGTATTGCTGTCAAAATCAAACAATATGCGCAAACTCCCGCACCGCTGAAGATCCCGACCACCCCTGCTCCGGTGACACAAACCGGCGTGGTCTGGCGTATCATCACCGAAGTCGTTTTCTTTAACAGCCTGTGGAAATCCACCAAGTGGACCTGGATTTTTGGCTGGTTGTTTCATTTATCCCTGTTACTCGCTTTTTTCCGCCACCTGCGCTATATCCTGACGCCGGACGGCTGGTTAAGCTTCTTATGGCCGATCACAGATAACTGGCTGGTACAGTTTGCCGGGCAATATGCCAGTTTTGGCATGATGATTGGCTTGCTGGGTCTGTTCGGACGTCGCGTGTTCGTGGATCGCGTGCGTTACATTTCCAGTCCCTCGGATTACGCCATGCTGATACTGTTAATGGCGATCGCCGGTACCGGCATGCTGATGTCCTTTGTTGACCATACCGACATCATGCAACTGAAAGATTTTGTACTGGGTCTTGCCTATCTGCAATGGCAACACCTCCCGGAAGACGGTCTGCTGCTGACCCACCTGTCGCTGGTGATCCTGCTGATGATCATCTTCCCTGTCAGCAAGCTGCTGCACGCACCGGGCATCTTCTTTAGTCCGACTCGTAACCAGGTCGACAACCCGCGCGAGAAACGGCACCTTGCCCCCTGGGCACGCAAACTGGAAACCGGAAATTAAAGGTGAGGTAACATCGTGGCTGATTTCGATATCCCAGAAATAAAAGAATATCCGGTCATCCCCCACGTCAAACCGGGGGTGATGGCACACAGCAAGCCGTTTGTTGCTAAGGATGTATTCCAGAAAGAGCTTGGCTTTCCCGGTGAGCTGGTTGAAAACTGGAAGGAAAAAACCATCGAGAAGATGGATGAGATCCGGACCAAATATCGTTCCATCCAGGTCTTCATGGACATCTGCGTCAAGTGCGGCGCCTGTACTGATAAATGCCATTATTACCTGGGTACCTCTGATCCCAAGAACATGCCGGTGGCGCGTCAGGACCTGATGCGTCAGGTTTATCGTCGTTACTTCACCTTTGCCGGTAAATTCTTCGGCAAGCTGGGTATTCCGGGATTTGTCGGGGCCCGCGAACTGGATAAAGAGGTGCTGGACGACTGGTACAGCTACTATCACCAGTGCTCCCAGTGTCGTCGTTGTTCCGTATACTGCCCTTACGGCATTGATACTGCCGAAATTTCCATGGCCGCGCGCGAGATCATGGATTCCATCGGTGTCGGTCAGAAATACTGTAACGAGATTATCGGCAAGGTTTTCAAGATTGGTAACAACCTTGGCCTGCCCGAACCGGCGCTGGCCGATACCCTTGAAGGTCTCGAAGAAGAAATCGAAGAGGATACCGGTGTCCCCGTGAAATTGCCGCTGGACGTCAAGGGTGCGGATATTCTCTTGATTACCCCGTCCGCCGACTTTTTCGCCGAGCCGCACGTCGATGGCCTCATCGGCTATGCCAAGGTCTTCCACGAAGCCGGCGCCAGCTGGACCATGAGTTCCTATGCTTCGGAGGCAGCCAACTTCGGCATGTTCATCGGCAGTTATGAGAATATGCGCCGCGTCTCCATGCGTATCCGAGAAGCGGCACTGGAGCTGGGTGTCAAACGCATCATTTTTGGTGAGTGCGGCCACGCCTGGCGCGTCGCCTACAGCTTCCTGAATACCCTGGCCGGTCCGTTTGATTTTCTGGACCCCAATTATCCTGTACCACAGCATATCTGTGAGTACACCTATGACTTGATTCAAAAAGGCAAACTCAAATTTGACAAGTCAGCCAATGACCATCGGGTGATGACTTACCACGATTCCTGTAACGTGGCCCGTGCCTCGCGCATGGGTTCAGAACCCGGCGGTCAGTTCAAGATCCCGCGCGCCATCATCAAGGCGGTATGTAATCACTTTTACGACATGCCGGCAGATACCGTGGGTGAAGCCACGTACTGTTGCGGCGGTGGTGGCGGTCTATTGACTGATGATTTGATGGAAGTTCGGGTCAAGGGCGCCCTTCCGCGTATGGAAGCACTGAAACACGTCGTGAAAAATCACGGCGTAACACACATGGCGGCAATTTGCGCCATTTGTAAAAGCCAGTTCACCAAGGTAATCCCGTATTACGGTTTTACCATGGATCAGATTATCAGCGTGCATCAGCTTGTTGGTGATGCAATTGTTTTGACGAAAGAAGATTAGTTTGATTTTACGGTTCAAGCCGGATCGTTAGCATAGGAGATTGAGGCATGGCTACATCACGTGACGATATGCAAGAAAACAAACTCACGTTCCGTCGGTTCAAAGATGGCGACCACGATTGGCGTTCCAATACTGATCGCATCTTCAAGGGCGACCATTCACATAAGTGCCCGACGTACGTAAACCGCACCCCTCCTTGCCAGGGCAGCTGCCCCTCCGGTGAGGACATCCGTGGCTGGCTCGATATCGTACGCGGTATCGAAAAGCCACCCAAAGACATGACCATGCAGGAATACGCGTTTCGTCGTTCCACCGACGCCAACCCGTTCCCGTCCATCATGGGTCGTGTTTGTCCGGCACCGTGTGAAGACGGCTGCAACCGTAACCAGGTTGAAGACCACGTTGGTATCAATGCCGTGGAACAATATATCGGTGACTCTGCGCTGGAAAACAAGTTTACCTTCGCAACCGGCAAAGACACCGGCAAGAAGGTTGCCATCATTGGTGGCGGTCCGGCCGGCCTGGCTGCCGCCTACCAGCTGCGTCGCCGCGGCCATGCCTGTACCGTATTTGATGATCACGAAGAACTCGGCGGCATGATGCGTTACGGCATTCCCGGCTATCGTACTCCGCGTGACGTCCTTGATGGCGAAATCCAGCGTATCGTCGACATGGGTGTCGAGGTCAAGACCAAGACGCGTGTTGGACGTGATATCAGCATCGCTGACCTGGAGAAAAACTACGATGCCATCATGTGGGCACTGGGTGCGAAGAAAGGTCGCCTCCTCCCGATTCCCAATGCCGACGCACAGAACTGCCTGACCGGCGTCGACTTCCTGGAAGCCTTCAACGATGGTCGTCTGAAGCTGGTTTCCGAAAAAGTCGTGGTTGTCGGTGGTGGTGATACCTCAATCGACGTGGTCTCTGTTGCCCGCCGCCTGGGTCACATCACCAACATTAACGAGAAAGATCGTCCGGAGAACGTGGTTCTCGGTCATACCGCACACGACGTTGCGGCCTCTGCCACCCGCCAGGGTGCCGACGTGACCCTGATCAGCCGTGCCGCCATTGAAAAGATGAACGCCGCAGAACACGAAGTACGTGATGCGCTGCGTGAAGGTGTCAAAATCCGCGGCCTGCTCAACCCGATCGAAGTTGTGCTCGATGATTCCGGCCGTGCCAAGGCCCTGCGCGTGGTCGAGCTCGAAGACGACGGCAAGACCCCGAAGGAAGGCAGCGAGTTCGATATCGAAGCCGATTTGATCGTCTCGGCCATCGGTCAGGGTGGTGATATGACCGGTATGGAAGACTACGGCAACGAGCGTGGATTCATTGATGCCGACCAGCACTTCCAGGTCCCGGGTAAACCCGGCCACTTTGTCTGCGGTGATATCGTACGTCCCCACCTGCTGACTACCGCTATTGGCCAGGCTTCCATCGCCGTGGAAAGTATTGAGCACTACTTCAAGCATGAAAACCTGAGCAAGCGCCCCAAGGTTGACAAGCACCACTTCAACCTGCTGAACAAGCTGCGTGAAGCCGGTCTGGAGCCTGAAGAGTTCAGTAAAGAAGTCTCCGAGGACTATCGTGGTACGTCTACCAGTAAGTTTGCTATCCACAACTACGAGGATCGCTCAGCTTACGAGATTATTCCTTCCGATAAACTGTTCCTGGGTCACTTCCCGTTCACTCCGCGCCTGAAGCGTGAGGAAGATGTGCCCGATTCCGATGAAGTACTCGGTCACTTCCAGGAGCGGATGAAAGGTCTGTCTGAAGAGCAGGCAGTGGAAGAAGCCGACCGCTGCATGAGCTGCGGTATGTGCTTCGAGTGTGACAACTGTGTCATTTACTGCCCGCAGGACGCTATCTTCCGCGTCAAGAAGTCCGAAGCCACCATGGGCCGCTACGTAGATACCGACTATGCCAAGTGTGTAGGCTGTCATATCTGCGCCGATGTCTGCCCGACCGGCTACATCGACATGGCAATGGGTGAATAATACAAAGACGGAGTGAGTACATTGTCTTCTTTTTACAAACTCGTCGCGACCGGGGTAGCTTTATTGCTACCCCTTGTCGTGTATGCTGATTCACTGGTGCCGGAACCTCCGGAAGCAGCGAAAAACTATAACGACAAAACTCAGTGTGTTGAGCCGGTTCCGGAAATGCGCCGCAATCACATGAAGTACCTGCTGCGCCATCGTGACCTGACAATGCACGAAGGCATCCGCACGAAGAAATTCAGCCTGAAGGAATGTATCAACTGTCATAATGCGCCCAGCCCCAAAGACGGCAAAGTTGCCAGCATTGAAGACAAAAACCACGACCACTTTTGCAGCACCTGCCACAGTTATGCGGCTGTCAAAATCGATTGTTTTGAATGCCACTCTGACAAACCGGCAAACACGCAATATCGGCATCCCCTGTCGAGTATGCGCCTGCCTGAGACCGATTTCAGTGCATTGAAGAAAGCCAACGACAAAATGCTGGCCAAGGCTGCAGAGAAAAAGGAAAGTCAGCAATGAGTACGGATAACAATATCGATAAATACCGTAGACAGTTTCTGGCCTCAGCGACCGCTGTTGCCGGACTGGCCGTCGCACCCGGTGTCATCCTCAACCAGGTTGCTCACGCCAAGGCCCTCGATCAGGCTGTGACCAGTAAGAATCGCTGGGGCATGCTGGTCGACGTCAATAAGTGTGCAACGGGTTGTAACGACTGCGTCAAGGCCTGTAATACTTATAACGGTATTACCGGCGTCGGTGATCCCAAGACGGATGCGCAGTGGATCCGTAAAGTTAAACTGACCGACAAGCAAACCGGCTATGTCCAGTCCTTGCCACTGATGTGTCAGCACTGTGAATTTCCGCCTTGCGTGGATGTCTGCCCTACTGGCGCATCCTTCAAACGCGCTGATGGTATCGTTCTGGTTGATAAGCACATCTGCATCGGCTGCCGCTACTGCATGATGGCATGTCCGTACAAGGCACGTTCCTTCGTACATGAACCTATTCACGAACACATCTATCCCCGCGGCAAAGGTACGGTGGAAAGTTGCACCATGTGCGTGGATCGCGTCGATGATCCCAATGGTCCGCGCGACCCGGCCTGTGTCGAAGCCTGTAATGCTTCAGGCCATAAAGCCATGTGGTTCGGCGATCTCAAAGATCCGGAAAGTGAAATTTCCAAGCGCTTGAAAGAATATGGCGGTGTACAGATTCGTGCCGATCTGGAGCTGAACACCGGCGTCCGTTATCAGAACCTGGATTAACGTATAAAATGAAAATACCACGCTATCTAGAACTCGAAGGCCGTAGTACCGGCTTCTATGCCCTTATTGCCATCCTGCTGGCATTTATCGCCGCTGGCGCAGGTGCCTTTTTGTACATGGAGCACAATGGCCACATCGTGACCGGCATGAACAACCAGACTGTCTGGGGCATGCCGCACGTATTCGCAGTATTCCTGATTGTGGCCGCCTCCGGCGCCCTCAACGTGGCCTCTATTTCATCGGTATTTAACCGCAAGATTTACAAACCCCTGGCCCCACTCTCCGCCATACTGGCCGTCTCTCTGCTTCTGGGTGGTTTGTTAATCCTGGTGCTTGACCTGGGTCGTCCCGAACGCCTGATTATCGCCATGACCACGTACAATCCACGCTCTATCTTTGCCTGGAACATCCTGCTGTATAACGGCTTTTTCGTGGTCGTGCTGGTCTACCTGTGGTTGATGCTGGAACGTCGCTTTAACAAGTATTCTTCCATCGCCGGTTTCTTTGCCTTTATCTGGCGTCTGGTCCTGACCACCGGTACCGGCTCTATCTTCGGTTTCCTGGTGGCCCGTACCTCATTTGATTCGGCGTTATATGCCCCAATGTTTGTTATTTTCAGTTTCGCCTACGGTCTGGCGATCTTCGCCGTGGTCATGGTTGCCGCTTATAGCTGGACTGGACGGGCGCTGGGTGATGTCATCGTTAACCGCTTGCGTAAACTGTTAGGCGTATTTGTTGCCGCCAGCATGTACTTCGTCCTGGTTTTCCACCTGACCAACCTGTACTTCGCCAAGGCGCAAGGTTTCGAAAAATTCATCCTGGACGGCAATACTATTTACACCAAGCTGTTCTGGATCGGCCAGATCCTGATTGGTGGCGTCTTCCCGCTACTGATTGTCTACGGAAAAGGCCTCAAGTCCAAAGGCTCGCTCGTCGTCGCCTCCCTGTTGGTTATCGCCGGTGGCTTTGCCCAGATGTTTGTGACCATCATCGGTGGCCAGGCCTATCCCCTGCCCCTGTTCCCGGGCAAGATAGAGCAAAGCACCTTCTATGATGGTGTCATCAATCTCTATACCCCGAGTCTGCCCGAGATCCTGTTGGGACTGGGCGGCGTCGCGGTCGCCATCTTTGTCGTCGTTTTCGCCATGAAGAACCTGCGCATGCTGCCCGAAAGCCTGGCGGACGAAGAAATCGACCCGGACTACACGCCTGCTGAAGCCGAATCAGCAGCCTGAATCTGATTACAGACAGGGATAACCCAGCCGGGTTATCCCTGCTTACCAACCTCACGGACACCCATGGACGCGAGCGATGTCGCGCATTTTCATTTCTGCTGCCCATAAATCATCCGGTAAAACCACGGTAAGTATTGGCCTGTGCGCCGCCCTGGTCGCCAGGGGACAAAGCGTGCAGCCATTTAAAAAAGGCCCGGATTACATCGACCCCATGTGGCTGGGTCTTGCCGCCGCACACCCCTGCTACAACCTTGATTTCTACACCATGGCCCAGGATGAGATCATGTCGACTTTTAGCCGTCATGACCAACTGGCGAGCATCAGCCTGGTGGAAGGCAACAAGGGTCTGTACGACGGTCTCGATCTGGACGGCAGTAACAGTAACGCGGCCCTGGCCAAGCTATTACAAACGCCGGTCATTCTGGTCATAGACGCTCGTGGTATGACCCGGGGTATTGCCCCCCTCATCCTGGGCTACCAGCAATTCGACCCGGCTGTAAAAATCGCGGGGGTCATTCTCAATCAACTTGGCGGTCAGCGGCATGAAAGCAAGTTGCGCGCAGTCATCGAACACTATACGGATGTTAGCGTGGTCGGCGCCGTTCACCACGACAGCCGGCTGGAAATCATCGAACGCCACCTGGGCCTTATGCCATCCAACGAATCCGACAGCGCCAGGGCAAAAATCCAGCAACTGGGCCAGGCCGTTGCTGAACAGGTTGACCTCGACCAGGTCATACATATCGCAGGAACGGCTCCCCCCCTGGCGACCCCGCCTGCCGGGAAGACTGCCACCACTGAACCCGATATCCGTATTGGTATCGCACGTGATGCCGCCTTCGGGTTTTATTATCCGGACGACCTGGATGCTCTCAAACAGGCCGGTGCCGAACTGGTGTTTTTCGACACGCTGAACGATTCGCAGTTGCCACAGGTAGACGGCCTGTTCATCGGTGGTGGATTTCCGGAAACGCAAATGCCCTTGCTGGAAAAAAATGAATTAATGCGCACCAGTATTCAACACGCTATAGAAAATGGGTTACCCTGTTACGCAGAATGCGGTGGCCTGATGTACCTGTCGCGCAGCATTACCTGGCAAGGACAAACTCACCAGATGGTAGGGGTACTGCCGGGAGACGTGGTCATGCATACGCGGCCACAGGGCCGAGGATATATCCGCTTAACGCCAACGGCGAGTGCCCCGTGGCCAATCAACGATGCCCCGGCGCAGGCTATCTGCGGGCACGAATTCCATTATTCGGCACTGGAAAATTTACCTGGCAATCTGGAATATGCGTTTGACGTACAACGCGGCACGGGCATTGACGGAAAACACGATGGGATTGTCTATAAGAATGTGCTGGCGAATTATTCCCACTTGCGGAATACCCGTCAGAGTCTTTGGATTCGTGGCTTTATCAACCACGTGAGGAACTGCAAGACACAAGCGAATACGAGGTGAATTATGATTACTGTGACCCAAGAGGCCGCCAAACAGATACGTGAATCAGCCCGCCAGGGTAATGCGGAAGGTTTGCCGCTACGCATTGCCGCCCAGCGTCAGGGCAATGGCAGCATCCATTACGCCATGGGCTTTGCCGACGAAGAGCACGATGAAGACCTGCACTTCAACACCGAAGGGGTCGAGATTATCGTCTCTCCGGTCAGCCTCGGCCTGCTGGATAACACCATTATCGATTTCGTCGAACTGGACGGTGGCGAGAAAAATTTTATTTTCAAGAACCCCAATGATCCCAACTTCCAGCCTCCGGGTAATTAAATCGACCAGAAAATCAAAGGCTTAGTAAATATTATATCGTCTCACCCGGCTTGCGGTGGTAAACTGTACGGCTAACCTGAATTGTAACTGTGAGCCGTTTGGTTAACTAATCAGCATGCCGACGTCAACGAGCCATCATTTGCCCGAGGAAAATACCCGGCGGGCTTTTATTGCTGCCCTGGCCGCCATTGCTATCTGTTTGATTTTGCTGGCAGGTCTGGGCTTCTGGCAGGCCTGGCAGCAGGCCAGTCCCCTGCTTGCGCTGATGACCGCCATCCTGCTGGGCGTCGGCCTGTCCGCCCTGGTGCTGGGTTATCGAAAACTCCTGACACGCTTACTCCAGCCGCTGGATACCATCCGCCACTGGGCGCAGCAACTGCAAAGCGGCCATCTGGAAGCGCGGCTGGACCCCGCGGTCATGCTCGAATTCGCCGGCCTGAATACCGATATCAACCAGATCAGCGAAAAACTGCAGCTGCTGTCTGAAGATATGCAGAACCAGGTGCAGGCCCAGACCCAGTTTATTACCCAGAAGACCCGCTCCCTGGAGATCATTTACGACGTGGCCGCCAGTATCAACGTCTCCCGCGACCTGGACGACCTGCTGACCCGCTTTCTGCATACCCTGAAGGACGTGGTCAACGCCCGTGCCGCCGTGGTGCGACTGGTCACCGAAGACGAGCAGATGCGGC
>JARRNT010000050.1:0-28967 GCA_037384645.1 Gammaproteobacteria bacterium
GCCACCGAATAGGTACTCCAATACGCCTTACCACGACGGGCTACTGCATCTGACAGGAACAATACAGAGGCAGAGGGTGCTGCCTGCAGCAGCGGGAAACAACTACGGGTAATCAGAAAAGGCGCTGTCAGGTTCACCTGCAGGACCTGTTGCCAGATTTGCGGATCGGTCATCAGCATGGGGGAATGCATGCCCAGGATGGCGGCATTGTGGACAAGCCCGTCAAGTTGTTTGAAATTTTCGCTGAGCACCTGACCGAGTTGGTCGAATGTTCCCGGTACGGCCTTTTCGAGATCCAATGGGTAGATCGCTGGTTGAGGGCAACCGGCATTTTCTATTTCGTCGTACACACTCTCGAGTTTGTTGACCTTTCGCCCCAGCAGGATGACCGTGGCCCCATGGCGGGCAAAGCCAAGGGCAAGGGCACGGCCGATACCGTCTCCGGCGCCCGTAACCAGAATGTTGCGACCCGCGAGTAATTCTGCATCGGGCGCGTACGCCGACAGGTCGACGCTGGAGCCGTTAGTTTCGTTCATGTTTTTACTACCTCGTGATGGATCAATTTGGCTGTTTGTAGGCCACTGATGACAGCAGACTCGATTGTCGCAGGATAGCCGGTGTTTGTGTAATCGCCCGCAAGCCAGAGCCCATGTATCGGGGTGTGATTGCTCGGCCGTAGTCGGTTAATACCAACGTGAGCGCTGAAGGTTGCCCGTTTTTCGCGAATGACCATGACCGACTGGGCGGGAGGCCAGTGGGGAAATAGTTGCTGTAGTTCGTTCTGGACATGGGCAGAGAGCTGTTCATTGTCCAGTTGCATATGTTTGCCGGGTCCGCTGATGATCGCTGCGATGACGCCAGGTTGACCACTGATACGTCGATCCACCAGCCACTGGGTTGTCGTCCCCAACAAACCCTGCAATGGCCGGTCAGTTTGCACACTTGTGGGATATTGTAGATATATCGTGCAAATTGGGTGATAGCCAAAACCGCTCATGTTGTATGCGATATCATGCATCGCCGCATGGGGTTTGAGCAGCGTCTGGCAGGCATGAGGTGGTATCGCCAGGACGACATGTGCGGCCTCATATTTCCTGTCCTGCGTACTGATTCCTACAACATGACGTCGCTCGATAGTGATATCAGTGACACGTTGACTCAGGTGCACAAAACCGCCATGACCTTCAATATGATCGGAAGCTCTATCGGGTAACAAACTGCCTAGATCAAGACGAGGAATAATCAGGTCGGCATCATGATAGGCGCGGCAAAAGCTGTCATGCAAAACACGAATGAAAATCTGTGCTGAAGCCTCTTCTATCGGTGTGTTTAGCGCTGCCAGGCAAATTGGTTCCCATAAAAGCCGGATAGTGTGGGCAGACTGTTTATGCGCAGTCAGCAAATCTGCCACGCTGATGTCTTCTTCAGAAACCATGCTGTTGCTAAACAATTTAAAACCGAAGTTCAGGGCGCGCCAGCGGTCTTTCAGATTAAGCCCATTCAGCTTAAGCAGGCCGACAAGCAGGTTCAACGGGTTGATCAGGTGTGGCAGTCGAAGTTGCAGTGCGGTTTTGTCTCCCTGTAGCAGTGACAGTTCCAATCCCTGGCGAAACAGCGCGGAGTCCAGGTCAATGCCGAGACGGTTAAGTAATTGCAGGCTATGGTGATAGGCGCCAAGGAGTATGTGCTGCCCATTATCCACTGCATGCGTATCGAAGGCGATCCGGCGCGCCCGGCCGCCGAGTTGGCGGGCGGATTCCAGCAGGGTGACTGAATGACCCAGGTCTACCAGTTCGACAGCACAACTGAGTCCAGCCCAGCCGCCACCGACGATAACAATGGGGTCGGGGTTATCCGGCATGGGCAGTTTGACGTAAAAATTGCCGGTGGTGGCGCTGTTCGCGTCGATCCGTGCGCCACGCAATCCAGAGTTTTTGCAATGGCATCAGCCTGACGCGACGCGCCAGCACCTGACTGACATCCCGCTTGATTTCGGCAAGCAAGCGCTGATAAATCGCTGCCATGATTAACCCGGCGCGTTGATTGTAACGATCCACATCCGGTAATTGCGCCATGGCGCGGGCATAGTATTCATTTGCGCGCTCGATCTGAAACCGGAGCAGTTGTTCAAATGCCGCGCTGGATTGACCTTGCTGTATCTGCGATTCCGTCACTCCATATTTCATCAGGTCAGCCTGAGGTAAGTACAGCCTGTCATGACGCATGTCGTCAAAGACATCACGAATAATATTGGTGAGTTGAAAGGCAATGCCCAGGTTGTGTGCGTATTTCAGGGTTTGCCGATCCTCAAAACCAAAAATTTCGGCTGAGAGGATACCAACCACACCGGCGACACGGTGGCAATAAAGATTCAGGTCCTTGAAGTCCGGGTAACGGACAGTCTGCAGATCCATTTCCATGCCATCCAGGATTTCCTGAAAGTGTTCTGCGGCGAGAGTAAATGTCTGGACAGGTTCGAGCAGGGCACGGGTAATAGGGTGTTGTGGTGTGCCGGCAAACAGCCGGGAGATTTCCTGCCGCCACCAGTCGAGTTTGATTTGCTTGATGTGGACTTCACCGTGACTGTCGACAATATCATCGACCTCCCGGCAAAATGCATAAAGTGCGGTGATGGCCTCACGTTTGGCATCGCTTAAAGACAGAAAGCTGTAATAGAAATTCGAACCGCTTTGTGCGGCCTTATTTCGGCAATATTCCTGAGGGGTCATGAACAGTCTGTAATTGTCATTATTCAAACGCCATTCTAACACGAGGCCTTGACGGGCTGAAACAACAGGCTGCGTAAGGCAATCTGCATCAGATCGGGGCCATGCAAGACCGGTCGGATAAAGACATTTTGCCGACGCTTTAATTTAGTGATGAGACAATCGGCGCTCATTACTGTGGTTTTGAGTATCAGGCGGAGCCGAAAAGGACAGGCACGAAGTAGCGGTACACCGCTGTGCAACATATCGCATGCCCTGGCTATCTGAAAATCAATCAGGCGGCGAAGATTGTCGCTTTGCCGGTGCTGTATCAAATCCGTTTCTTTGACACCGAATTGCTGACATTCATCCTGTGGTAGATAAATGCGGTTGCGCTGGTGACAGTCACTGTCCAGGTCCTGGATGAAATTGATTAACTGCAGTGCGGTGCAGATCTGGTTTGAAAAGAATGCATTGGGCTCATTCCAGATGCCGTGTAAACGCAGGATCAGTTCGCCGACAGGATTGGCGGAGCAGTGACAGTAGTTTGCCAGGGCGGCAAAGTCGGCGTAGCGTTTGATATCGATATCCTGACGGAAGGCCTGTAATAACCGTGTAAACGGTTCGATAGGCAATTGATAACGTTGTATGGTGTCGGCCAGGGCCAGGAAAACGGGTTCCGTCGGCACGATGCCGGCCTGGATAAGACTTAATTGCTGTGCGTAGTGATCGAGGTGCTGATGCCGTTCCGCAGCAGGTATGGCACCTTCGTCCGCGATGTCATCCGCGCCGCGGGCAAAGGCATAAATGGCGGCCGTGGCGCGCCGATGTGGTTTAGCAAGCAAGCGGGCAGCCGTTGGGAAATTTTCATAATGCTGCTGCGCGGTTTGCAGGCAGGTTCGGTAGGCGTTGTCCAGCGTATCGTCGGTCATAAGATTCTGCTAAGGTATGGCAAATTACCTTTTACCTTACTTGTATACTGGAGTTGAGCATGAAAACCCTCAAAACCCTGTTGATTGGTCTCATCATTGGCGCCTTGCTGGGATTCTGGACGGGTTATAATAAAGGCCGCGGTGCAGGTATATTCAGTAACCCGTTCAAGGAACGCAGCGTCACCCAGAAAATTAAAAGCTCGGTCGGCGAGGGCGTGGAAAAGGCCGGCAAAAATATCGAAAAGATGGGCAAGGACCTCAAGGACCAGCTGTCAAAATAATTGCACATACCCGGGCTCAGGAATTGTCGGGCCCGGTGTCATTATTCAGCGATTCCACGCTGCGGATACCGGTTTCGATCTGTTGAGCCTCTTCAAGGGGTTTGCCCGGGCTGATGCCCAGCTCCACGAATTTGCGGGCACTGGGCATGACACGCCCATCAAAAGATCCGACGGCACTGTTGTAGGCCTTGAGCCCGGATTCCAGATTGCGCCCCAGTTTTTGCAAGTGGCCGGAAAAATTACCCAGGCGTTGGTACAGTTCCTCCCCGGCCTTACGAATTTCCTCGGCATTTTTCGCCAGTTGTTCCTGGCGCCAGCCATAGGCCACGGCACGTAGCAGGGCGACAAAACTGGTGGGGGTAGCGAGAATCACCTGTTTGCGCAAGGCATCTTCGAGCAGGTTTCTGTCCTGATCCAGGGCGGCGCTGAGAAACTGATCACCGGGAATAAACAGCACCACAAAGTTTGGCGCATCCTTGAACTGGGACCAATAGGCCTTACTGCTTAGTTCCTGCACGCGTTGACGAACGTTGCGGGCATGGCGCTGCAAGTGCTGGGTGCGACTGGCGTCATCACCGGCTTCGATGGCGCTGAGATAGGCATCCAGCGGCGTTTTGACATCCACCACGATCTCGCGCTGATCCGGCATGCGAATGATCATATCCGGGCGCTGACGGCCGGCTTCGGTATCAACCTGTTCCTGTTCGAAAAAATCACAATGTTCGACCATACCGGCCAGTTCCACCAGTCGTTTTAAGGTCAACTCACCCCATTGGCCGCGAACCTCCGGGCGGCGCAAGGCGTTGACCAGTTGCCGCGTTTGATCCTGCAGGTCGGACTGGGTCCGTGCCATGGTTTCCAGGTGTGTATGCAAGGCGCCATAGGCTTGCCTGCGGTCCTTTTCAATGTTCTGAATTTGTTTTTCGGTTTTGTCCAGGGCCTCGCGGATAGGCTTGACCAGGTTCTCGATGGCCTTTTCCCGGTGTTCCAGGTCACCCTGGGCGCGGGTCTGAAAATGACGCAGGTTCTCGGTTGCCAGCTTGAGAAATTCCTCGGTGTTATGTTTGAGTGCCTGACTGGAGAGGGCACTGAAGGTATGGGTCATTTGCTCGCGGGCTTCCTGCACGGCCTGGAGTTTTTCACTGTGTGATTGGCGCTCCAGCTCCAGCGTGGTCTGCAACTGGGTGTTCTGGTTGCGCAGCTGGGCGGCGCGCCGCATGAACACAATGGCCGTAAGCAATGCGCCCAGGCCAAGACCCAGCAAGCCAATCCCGATATTGAGCCACTGCGCATCACTCAGCATAGCGGGGCGCCTGTCGCAGTGACTGGTTATAAGCGTCTACCCAGGGCAGGATTTCCTCCGGGTGATTCACATAGCTGTCTGCATCCCACTGTTGCGGTGTATCCTGCTCGCCGATATAACCATAGAGTGCCGCCATTGTCGGCATACCGGCACGTTTGCCGGCGATAATATCGCGTTCAGCGTCACCTACATATAAGCACTGTGCCGGTGGACACTGGCATTGGTGACTGGCATGTAACAACGGGGCCGGGTCCGGTTTGCGTTGTGCCAGTGTATCGCCGCTGACCACTACGCAGGGTGCGTGGGGCAGGGTCAGGGAGTCCAGAAGTGGAATCGTCAGCCAGCCGGGTTTGTTGGTGACAATGCCCCATTGCATGTGTTTGTCATGCAGCTGTTGTAACAGTTCGGCAACGCCGGGAAATAACTGGGTATGTCTGGCAATGTCCGCCTGGTAAAACTCCAGGAGTTGCTGGCGTAGTGGTTCAAAATCCGGATGGCTGATCGGGATACCAAAGCCCAGCTCAATCAGTGCGCGACCGCCATGGGATACGACAGGGCGGATCTTATCAAATGCCAGGCCTGGCTTCGCATTTGCGCTCAGCGTACAGTTGAGGGCATCTGCCAGGTCGGGGGCGGTGTCCGCGAAGGTACCATCAAGATCAAACAGGATGGTTCTGATTTGCGCGTCGCTCACGCGTGCCCGGTTCACTTAGATGAATTTACTGAAGATAACCGCGGCAACGCCGACCACGGCAAAGATAGTAAATGCCATGGTGAGTTTCTGAACCTGAAAGGTTTTTTGTTGTAACTCGACCAGTTGCTTGTTTAATGCATCACTGTTGGCCAGTTGTTGTGCATATAATTCGAGGTGTTTGCGTGTTGTTACCAGCAGCACCTGTTGATTGGTACGAATTTCTTCCAGTATTTGTTTTACGTCCTGATCAGCAGTGTCATTCATATTGGTTTTACTCGCTTTCGCGTTGGCAGTGCACCAGGTAATTGACGTCCACGTCATAGCCCAGACTATAACGGCGGGTGAAGGGGTTGTAGGTCATGCCGGTGAGTTCGCGCAGGTTCAGGCCGGCGTCACGAATCCAGTTTTCCAGTTCAGAAGGTCTGATGAACTTGTTGTACTCATGGGTGCCCCTGGGTAACAGGCGCAATAGGTACTCTGCCCCGACAATGGCAAACATGAACGATTTTGGATTGCGATTGATCGTGGAAAAAAAGACGTGCCCACCAGGCCTGACCAGACGGGCACAGGCCGAGATCACGGAGCCGGGGTCGGGCACATGTTCGAGCATCTCCAGGCAGGTGACGACATCATATTGATCGGGATGTGCATTGGCAAAATCTTCGGCAGTGCTTTGTTGATAGTCGACGTCGACACCGGATTCGTGCAGATGCAGACGGGCGACGGCCAACGGGGCTTCGCCCATGTCGATTCCGGTAACCTGCGCGCCGCGTTGCGCCATGCTCTCTGACAGGATGCCGCCGCCACAGCCGACATCCAGCACGTTCTTGTCCTGAAGACCGACACGCCGGTCAATATAGTTCAGTCGCAGGGGGTTAATTTCATGCAGCGGTTTGAATTCGCTGTGTGGGTCCCACCAGCGCGCGGCCAGGGCCTCGAATTTGTTGATCTCGCCGAAATCGACATTTTGTTGGGCTTGTGTCATATGCCAAGCATAACGAATTCTTGTGCTCAGGATAAGGGTCGCGTGTCAGGCTATTCGCTCAGACGCTGTTGCCAGGTCCTGGCAGTCTGCCTTAACTCGTTGATATCCAGTGTGGTTAATTCCCGTCCCTTCATCAGGTGGCGCCCGCCTATCCAGACGTCACTGACCTGGTCGCGGTTGGCTGCATATACCAGGGTGGAAACCGGGTCGTAGTTTGGCAGGGTTTCGAGCTGGTCCAGGTCGACCGCAATCAGATCGGCGGCCTTGCCTTTTTCGATAGAGCCAATCTGGCTGTCGAGTCCGAGGGCCCTGGCCCCGTTAATGGTCGCCATGCGTAATATGGTTTCAGCCTTGCCGGCGACGGCATCGTTGGCAACACCCTTGGCCAGCAGGGCGGCGGTACGCATTTCACCGAACATGTCGAGGTCGTTGTTACTGGCCGCGCCATCGGTACCCAGGGCGACATTGACGCCGGCATCGAGTAATTTCTGGAGCGGGCAAAAGCCGCTGGCCAGTTTGAGATTGGATTCCGGGCAATGCACCACGTGGGCGCCGGCTTCAGCGTATCGCTCGATTTCGTCGTCTTGCAGATGGGTCATGTGTGCGCTGACCAGGCGGGGATTCAACAGGCCCAGTTGTTCCAGACGTTGCATGGGACGCATGCCGAATTTTTCTTCTGATTCGGTAAGTTCGTGTTCGGTTTCATGCAGATGCGTATGGATAGGTATATCCAGTTCCTCTGCGAGGGTAGCAATATGGGCCAGGGGATCATCGCTTACGCTGTACGGTGCATGTGGTGCAAACATGGTACTCAGTAGCGGGTGACCGCGGAGTTGATCGTGCAATTCCAGGCCCTTACGCAGGTATTCCCGGGCATCCTGGGCATAGGCCGAGGGGAAGTCGACCATAATGAGGCCGATCACGGCGCGTATACCGGCATGCTCTGCCGCACGGGCAGTACTCTCGGCAAAAAAATACATATCGGCAAAACAGGTGGTACCGCCACGCAGCATTTCTGCGCAGGCCAGCAGTGTGCCGTCATAAACAAACTCATGGCTGATCCATTTTTGTTCAGCCGGCCAGATATAGTCCTGTAACCAGGTCATCAGTGGCAGATCATCGGCATAACCACGTAACAGGTTCATGCTGGCATGTGTATGGGCATTGACCAGCCCGGGCAGGACGACGTGGCTGGACAGGTCGACCACATTGCTCGCCTGATAATGGGACGACGCCTGCGCGATCGGCAGTACGTCCAGGATACGGCCTTCATGGATTGCCACGGCAGTATCAGGCAGGATGCGATGTGTTGGCTCGATGGGGAGTAGCCAGCGGGCGTTTAATAAAGTATCAATTTGCATCGGCGCAGTTTCCTGTATCGAATATTTGCTTGCAAGTCCTAAATGGTTTTCTGACAATGCCCGCATGCAGACTTCGACTGATTCGATACGCGCCATCCGCTGGGAAGCAGACCATCTCAGACTGCTGGACCAGCGTGTGTTGCCGTTGCAGGAAACTTATCTGGATTATGACGATGCCCCGGCGGTGGCCGAAGCCATTCGCGACATGGTTGTGCGCGGTGCGCCGGCTATTGGCATTACTGCCGCGTATGGGGTGGTACTGGCGACGCGCAAACATCAGGGCCAGTCCCCGAAGGGGTGGCGGGATCTGGTTGCGGCAGACATTGATACTCTGGCTGCTTCACGCCCTACCGCAGTGAATCTGTTTTGGGCCCTGGAGCGGATGCGGGCGGTACTGCAAAACATTGACGATAACAATGCATATGAAACCTTGTTGCATGAAGCCATGGCCATTCACGATGAAGATATTGCTGCCAATTTTGCGATGGGCGAGTATGGTGCCAGGCTCATAACGGGCCAGGGTAGTGTATTGACGCATTGCAATACCGGTTCGTTGGCCACGGGGGGATACGGTACGGCGCTGGGCGTGATCCGTTCTGCGTACCAACAGGGTAAAGTAACTCAGGTGTTTGCCGACGAGACGCGGCCCTGGCTGCAGGGAGCACGTTTAACCGCCTGGGAACTGGTCAAGGACAACATCCCGGTCAGGCTGATTGTCGAAGGGGCCGCGGCCAGTCTGATGCGCAGTGAGAAACCTTCATGGGTCATTGTGGGTTCGGATCGCATCGCGGCCAATGGTGACGTCGCCAACAAGATTGGGACCTATAGCCTGGCGGTATTGGCGCGCCAGCATGGGGTGAAATTCATGGTGGTGGCGCCGACTTCCACGATTGATATGTCGCTCGCAAGCGGTGATGACATTCCCATTGAGTATCGCGATGAACAGGAATTAATGCAATTGGGTGGGAAGCGTATTGCCGCGGAAGGCGCGCATGCCTGGAACCCGGTGTTCGATGTGACACCGGCGGCGTTGATCGATGCCATCGTGACGGAAACAGGTATAGTCGAACAACCGGACGCGATAAAAATGCAAAACCATTTCAATTTAACAGCGAAGAAAACGGCGACTTGATGCCAGAGACAATTACCCAGCCGGGTAAATATCAGTCAGTTACTAGACAAAAGTTATTCTGGGCCAATCTGATATCCCATAAACTTAGCTGGATCGGAAAACTGATCGATAACGGCCAGACAACAGTCGCAGCTTATGACCACTGGTTCCATTCAGGCTGCAATACAGCCAGATAAACAGATTTCGCATCAACTTGAAACGGTCGCCGATGATGTCAGCGGAATAGTCCAGGATTGCTTGCCGAATAATTAGTCGCCAGATTCTGTTCAGAGGGCCCTGAAACGAAATTAAGCCATTGAAATTTATAGAATATTGTAAATTTCCCATGACGGACTTAATAGTAGAACAAAGCGCCGGGTTGGTGGCCTGATTCAAACAGTTTATTGTGAAATTACTTTCATTGCTGGCCATACAGTAATTGGCCGGGTATTTCTTCGGGCAATTCCATTGAGCCTGCCACATTCCACGCATGAGCCTGTTTTATTCTGATTCAGTAGGGGGGAGGGGTATGATACAATCCAGCCTTTATTTCTTCTGTGCTCGATAGCATTGGAAGTCCGGATACTTAAATATAACAACCACGAGAGACAAGACAGCTAACCACCATGGCTGAGTTCGCCAAAGAAGTCCTCCCGATCAACATCGAAGAGGAGATGAAGCAGTCCTACCTGGATTATGCCATGTCCGTGATCGTCGGACGGGCATTACCGGACGTGCGTGATGGGCTCAAACCGGTTCATCGGCGCGTACTCTATGCCATGCGTGAGCTGGGTAACGACTGGAACAAGCCCTATAAGAAATCTGCCCGTGTCGTTGGCGACGTCATCGGTAAATACCACCCACACGGCGATGCCGCGGTCTACGACACCATCGTGCGCATGGCCCAGCCGTTTTCCCTGCGCTACATGCTGGTGGATGGCCAGGGCAACTTTGGCTCGGTGGACGGCGATGCCCCGGCAGCCATGCGTTATACCGAAGTACGGATGGCCCGCATCGCCCACGAACTGCTGGCCGATATCGATCGTGAGACCGTCGATTTTGTCCCCAACTATGATGAGTCGGAAAAGGAACCTGAGATCCTGCCGGCCCGGATCCCGAACCTGCTGGTCAATGGCTCCGCCGGTATCGCGGTGGGCATGGCGACCAATATCCCGCCGCACAACCTGACCGAAATCATTAATGGTTGTCTGGCCGTGATCGACAATCCCGAAGTCTCGATTGTTGACCTCATGCAAATCATTCCCGGTCCGGACTTCCCGACTGCCGGGATCATCAACGGCGCCCGCGGGATTGCCGAGGCCTATGCCACCGGTCGCGGCCGCATTTATGTGCGTGCCCGCTCTGAAATCGAAATTGACGAGAAAACCAATAAGCAGACCATTATCGTCACCGAGCTGCCGTATCAGGTCAACAAGGCACGACTGCTGGAGCGTATTGCCGAACTGGTCAAGGACAAGAAGATCGACGGCATCACCGAGTTGCGTGACGAGTCCGACAAGGACGGGATGCGCGTGGTGATCGAGTTACGACGCGGCGAAGTCGCGGAAGTCATGCTCAACAATCTCTATCAGCATACCCAGCTGCAGAGTGTATTTGGTATCAACATGGTAGCGCTGGTGGATAACCAGCCGCGTCTGCTGAATATCAAACAGATCCTGGAAGCCTTCATACGCCATCGTCGGGAAGTGGTTACCCGGCGGACGATTTACGACTTGCGCAAGGCCCGCGAGCGCGCCCACATCCTGGAAGGCCTGGCCGTCGCGCTGACAAATATCGATCCCATCATTGCCATGATCAAGGCGGCGGCTTCGCCTGCAGAGGCCAAGGATAAATTAATGGCGACAGCCTGGGCCCCGGGCGTGGTCGTGCAGATGCTCGAGCGGGCCGGTGCAGAATCTTCACGTCCGGAGGGGCTGGCAGACAATTTTGGCCTGAGCGAGGGCATGTACCACCTCTCCGACAACCAGGCACAGGCCATTCTGGATATGCGCCTGCACCGCCTGACCGGTCTGGAACAGGATAAGATTCTCAAAGAATACGAAGAGTTCCTGGTCAAGATTGCCGACCTGCTGGATATCCTGGGTTCAGGTGATCGGCTGATGCAGGTAATTCGCGATGAGCTCATTGAGATCAGGGAACAGTATGGTGATGAACGCCGTACCGAGATTATTGCCAGTCAGGAAGACCTGACGATTGAGGATTTGATCACCGAAGAAGACGTTGTGGTGACGCTGTCGCACGAAGGTTATGCCAAGTCACAGCCGGTAAGCTCGTATACCGCACAACGCCGCGGTGGCAAGGGCAAGGCCGCTACCGCAGTCAAGGAAGAAGACTTTATCGATAAGCTGTTCGTGGTGAACACCCACGACACCATCCTGTGTTTCTCCAACAGGGGCAAAGTCTACTGGCTCAAGGTCTATGAACTCCCGCAAGCCGGACGGACGGCGCGAGGTAAACCCATTATCAACCTGCTGCCATTGAGTGAAGGTGAGCGTATCAATGCCATGTTGCCGATACGAGAATACGCAGAAGATAAATTTGTCTTCTTTGCCACGGAGCATGGCACGATCAAGAAAACGCCATTGACGGATTTCTCGCGACCGCGTTCCTCCGGCATTATTGCCGTGGAAATGCGTGAAAACGATCACCTCATTGGTGTCGAACTGACCACAGGTGATCAGGACGTGATTCTGTTCAGCAGCAGCGGTAAGGCCATCCGCTTCAATGAAGGCGATGTTCGTCCCATGGGACGCAATGCTGTTGGGGTGCGTGGCATCAAGCTGGGTGAGGGACATAAGGTGATTTCCCTGATCCTGGCCGGAGAAGGCCATGTATTGACAGTGACCGAGCACGGTTACGGCAAACGTACTCCGGTGTCCGATTACCCCATCCATGGTCGTGGTGGCCTTGGTGTCATTTCCATTCAAACGACAGCGCGTAACGGTGCCGTGACCGGTGCCAAGCTGGTGACTGAAGGTGATGAGATCATGCTGATCACCAGTGGCGGTACGCTTGTGCGCACCCGCGTCGATGAGATTTCGAACATGGGTCGTAATACCCAGGGGGTCAGGCTGATCAGCCTGGCACCAGAGGAAAAACTCACTGGTCTTGAACGCATTGCCAGTGTCGAAGAAGAAGTCATCGGAGAAGAGTAAGGCTTCCCCTTACATCAGATTGATTCTTAGGTTTAACCAGATAAAAGGAAATGCATAAGATGTCACGTTGTTTCAATTTCAGTGCCGGTCCTGCCATGTTGCCAGAGGAAGTTTTGCAGCGTGCCCAACAGGAAATGCTGGATTGGAACGGATCGGGCATGTCTGTCATGGAAATGAGCCACCGCGGCAAGGAATTCATGGGAATTGCCGAAAAGGCCGAGGCTGACCTGCGCGAACTGCTGTCCATTCCGAGCGATTATGCTGTGCTGTTCCTGCAGGGTGGTGCATCGGCGCAATTTGCCATGGTGCCGATGAACCTGCTAAGGGGCAAAAACAAGGCTGACTACATCAATACCGGCGCCTGGTCGAAGAAGGCAATTGCCGAGGCAAAACGGTATTGTGATGTCAACGTGGCAGCCAGCAGCGAGGAACAAAAGTTTTCGACGATACCGGCATTTGATAGCTGGAAGCTGCAAAAGGATGCCGCCTATTTACATTACACGCCGAATGAAACCATCGGTGGCGTGGAGTTTCACTGGGTGCCGGATGCCGGCGAGACGCCGTTGGTGGTAGATATGTCATCTACTATCCTGTCGCGGCCGATTGATGTGAGCAGGTTCGCCTGTATTTATGCCGGTGCGCAGAAGAATATCGGTCCTGCCGGTCTGACCCTGGTGATCGTGCGCAAGGACATGCTTGGCCAGACCCTTAGTGGCACGCCGTCCATGTTCGATTATCAAAAACAGGCTGACAATGGTTCCATGTTGAATACACCGCCTACCTATGCCTGGTACCTGGCGGGTCTGGTGTTTGACTGGCTCAAACAAAAAGGCGGGCTGGAGGCCATGGCGCAGATCAATCAGCGCAAGGCACAGAAGCTGTATGCTGCTATTGATCAGTCCGGTTTTTATCATAATCCGGTCGACCCGGCCTGTCGTTCCTGGATGAATGTACCGTTCACGCTGGCCAATGCAGAACTGGATAAACTGTTTCTGGAACAGGCCAGTGCACGTGGCCTCAAAACATTAAAGGGACATCGTTCAGTCGGTGGCATGCGCGCAAGCATCTATAACGCCATGCCAGAAGCAGGTATAGATGCGCTGATCGCCTTTATGCAGGAATTCGAAAAAGAACACGCCTGAACACAGCAGGGAGTAGTGATGTACAAAATTCTCACTCTGAATAATATTTCAGCGGCTGGTCTGGACAAGCTGCCGCGTGATCGTTACGAGGTGGCGTCTGAAATCAGCACCCCGGATGCGATTTTATTACGTTCGTACAACATGCATGATATGAGCTTGCCTGCCAACCTTAAGGCTATTGGACGAGCGGGCGCGGGTGTGAACAATATCCCTGTCGATAAATGCTCCAGTCTTGGTATCCCCGTGTTCAATGCGCCGGGCGCCAATGCCAATGCCGTCAAAGAACTGGTTGTAGCGGGTATGCTCATGGCGTGCCGAAATTTGTGTTACGCCTGGGATTATGCCCGTAATCTCAAGGGTAACGATAAGGAATTACACAAACTGGTTGAGGCAGGCAAGAAAAAGTATGCCGGCTATGAATTACCCGGGCGTACCCTCGGGGTCATCGGCCTGGGGGCGATCGGTCGTAGTGTGGCGAATACCGCGATCGATCTGGGCATGAACGTAATTGGTTATGATCCAGGTATCACGGTAGAAGGTGCCTGGCAATTATCGTCCAGCGTGGAAAAGGCCAATAGCGTGGAGAAGGTGCTTGCCAAATCGGATTTCATTACCTTTCATGTCCCGTTGATCGAGGCTACCCGCAACATGATTAATGCGGAAAGCCTGAATATTATGAAGGACAAGGTCGTGCTGCTGAATTTTTCCCGTGACGGAATCATTGACGACCAGGCCGTTTGCGATGCGATACACGCTGGCAAGGTATATGCCTATGTGTGTGATTTCCCCAGTAACCTGCTGAAGGATCATGAGCGCGTGATTACCTTGCCGCATCTGGGGGCCTCGACGACAGAGGCGGAAGACAATTGCGCCATTATGGTTGCTAATGAAGTTCGTGATTACCTGGAAAATGGTAACGTCACTAACTCGGTGAATTTTCCTGCAGTGCAGATGGACCGTAACGAGGGTTTCCGGGTTTGTATCGTGAACAGTAATGTGCCGAATATGCTGGGTCAGATCTCGACGGCAATGGCGCAGGATCAACTGAATATCGTCGATATGTTAAATAAGTCACGCAACGATCTGGCCTATACCCTGGTTGATGTCGACAAGCCAGTTAATGATGACTTGATTGGCAAACTCAAATCTATCGAAGGTGTGCTGGCAGTTCGTACGATTTAACCACATGAGCGATAAACTACCTCAGTTACGCGAACGCATAGATCAGCTGGATGAGCAAATTCAGTCCCTGTTGACGGAACGGGCGAAAATTGCCCAGGAAGTGGCGGCAAGTAAAACCCGGTCAAACGATACGAATTTCTATCGCGCTGAACGTGAAGCCCAGGTGTTGCGGCGAGTCATGGAACGTAACCAGGGTCCGCTGAGTGATGAAGAGATTGCCCGCCTGTTCCGGGAAATCATGTCTGCCTGCCTGGCCCTGGAGCAGGTGATGTGTATCGCCTTCCTCGGCCCGGAAGGGACATTTACCCAGGCTGCCGCACTCAAGCATTTTGGCCATGCGGTTCAGACGTTGCCGCTCGCCACCATCGGCGACGTGTTTCGGGAAGTGGAATCAGAGAACGCGTCCTATGGTGTGGTCCCGGTGGAAAATTCCACCGAGGGCGTAGTCAACCATACGCTGGATCAATTCATGAGTTCACCCCTGCATATCTGTGGTGAAGTCGAATTACGAATCCACCATTACCTGTTGGGCAAGGCCAAAGACACCAGTCAGGCCAGGCGAATTTATTCTCATCGCCAGTCGCTGGCACAATGTCGCGAATGGCTGGAGACAAATATGCCTGGCGTGGAGTTGCGTGACGTGAGCAGTAATGCCGAAGCGGCGAGACTGGCGGCACAGGAAGACAATGCCCTGGCGATTGCCAGCGATGCGGCAGCGGAAATTTACGGACTCAATGTGCTTGCGGGTAATATTGAAGATGAACCGGACAATACCACGCGCTTCCTGGTCATTGGCCGGCGGGCCACACCCCCCAGCGGCAAAGATAAAACCTCATTACTGGTATCAACCCAAAACAAACCGGGGTCACTTTATCGAATTCTTGAACCGTTGGCCGAGTTAGACCAGGAAGCCAGTTTCCTCAAGGTGCTGGGCTCTTACCCGCGTTCAGTACTCTGAAATATCCGGATATGACAATGCTAAATTTTTGTGATCTGGCCGTTCCCGGCGTTCGTGAACTCAAACCTTATCAGCCAGGCAAACCGATTGAAGAGCTGCAACGCGAATACGGTCTGCGCGAAGTCATCAAGCTGGCATCCAATGAAAATCCACTAGGGCCAAGCCCCAGGGCGCTGGCCGCATTGACATCAGGCATGGACGAGCTTGCCCGTTACCCGGACGGCAATGGCTTTGCCCTGAAACAGGCACTCGCCGACAAATTCAGTGTTGAGGTCAATCAGATTACCCTGGGCAATGGTTCCAATGACATCCTGGAACTGGTGGCGCGTACGTTTGTGCAGCCCGGAGAAGAAGTGATTTTTTCTCAACATGCGTTTGCGGTGTATCCCATTACCACCCAGGCAGTGGGTGGTAAGGCGGTCATTGTGCCGGCAAAGGATTGGGCAAACGATCTCGATGCGATCGGCAAAGCAATTAATGCAAATACCCGGGTGATTTTTATCGCAAACCCGAACAATCCTACCGGGACATGGATTGACGGCGATTCGCTGAAGCAATTTCTGGATAAGGTGCCTGAGCGTGTCATTGTCGTGCTTGACGAAGCTTATTACGAATACGCCATCCATCCAGCACTGCAGGTCAGCGGCTATCCCGACGGTATGCAGTATTTAAACGATCATCCAAACCTGATCGTGTCACGCACTTTCTCCAAGGCCTATGGCCTGGCCGGCCTGCGTGTCGGTTATGCCGTCTCAAATTCGGCGATTGCCGATCTGTTGAACCGGGTACGCCAGCCTTTTAATGTCAACAGCCTGGGTTTGCTGGCAGCAACCGCGGCGTTGTCAGATATTGAACATCTGGAAAAAAGTGCGCAGCTTAATGCCACTGGTATGCAACAGTGTATCAGTGAATTCCAAAAACTGGGTCTGTCCTATATTGTGTCGGCAGGTAACTTTATCAGTGTGGATATGGGCAAGCCGGCGCAGCCGATCTACCAGGCCCTGCTGGAGCGGGGGGTCATCGTGCGACCCGTTGCCAACTATGAAATGCCAAATCACCTGCGTATTACCATCGGTACCCAGCAGGAAAATGCGCGATTCCTGTCAGTACTGCATGAGGTGCTGTCAGCCTCATGAGTCAGAAATTTCACATCAGTAAGCTCTGTATCATTGGTGTGGGATTGATCGGTGGTTCGGTGGCACGAGCCCTGCGCGAAAGTAATTGTGTTGACAGCATCGTCGGCGTTGGCCGCAACCTGGAAAATCTGCAACGTGCGGAAGTCCTGGGTGTGATCGACGCCTATCAACAGGACCCGGCCAGGGCGGTCGAGGATGCGGATATCGTACTGCTTGCTGTTCCGCTGGGAGCCATGCGCACGGTGTTTGAGCAAATCCGGCCACATTTAGCTGCACACACTGTTGTTACGGATGTTGGCAGCGCAAAACAGAGCGTGATTGAGGCGGCCAGTCAGGTGTTTAATGGCCTGCCCGCAAGCTTTGTCCCTGGACATCCCATCGCCGGTACTGAAAAAAGCGGCGTGGACGCCGCTTTCGCCGAATTATTTCAGCATCGGCGTGTGATACTGACGCCCCTGGCTGAAACTGACTCCTCTGCGCTCGAAAAAATAAAACTGCTGTGGCAGGCCTGTGGCGCACAAGTGACAGAGATGGAACCGGTCCATCATGATGCCGTGCTGGCTGCCACCAGCCATTTGCCACATATGCTGGCCTTTGCCCTGGTCGATACCCTGGCACGGATGGATGACAGCCAGGAAATATTTGATTATGCCGCAGGTGGCTTTCGAGACTTTACCCGTATTGCCTCCAGTGACCCGCTCATGTGGCACGACATCTGCCTGGCCAACCGGGAGCAACTGGTCAAGGCCATGCGTGCTTTTAGTGATGATTTGCATCGCCTGTGTGATGCGATGGAGCAGGGCGACAGTGAATTTCTCAAGACAACCTTTACCCGCGCCAAGACGGCACGTGACAAATTCTGTGGTTAAGCGATGAGTGGCAGCGATATCCAGTTCCTGGTGAAAACCGGCGGAAACCTGACCGGTGCGATCCGGGTCCCAGGTGACAAATCCATTTCCCATCGCAGCATCATGCTGGGCAGTCTTGCCGAGGGTACGACCCGGGTGAAGGGTTTTCTGCAAGGCGAAGACAACCTGGCGACGCTGAATGCGTTTCGCACATTAGGGGTGAATATTCAGGGTCCGGAGAATGGTCAGGTCGTGATTGAAGGCGTGGGCATGCACGGTCTCAAACCACCGGAGGGTGAGATCTATCTGGGTAACTCTGGTACTTCCATGCGCCTGTTAACCGGTCTGTTTTCTGCGCAAGGATTCGATAGCGTGTTAACCGGAGACAAGTCTCTGAGTAGTCGACCCATGCGCCGGGTGACGGATCCCCTGGCAGAGATGGGTGCGGTCATCGAGACGACTGAGAATGGTACCCCGCCTGTACAGATTAAAGGTGGGCATAAACTCCGCGGCATCGATTACGTCATGCCCGTGGCCAGCGCCCAGGTAAAATCCAGCCTGTTGCTCGCCGGGATGTATGCCAATGGCCAGACTTGCGTGACCGAACCGGCGCCAACCCGCGACCATACCGAGCGTATGCTGCGCGGCTTCGGTTACCCGGTGCAGACGCAGGGTAATCGTATTTGCCTGTTGGGTGGCGGCAAGCTGACAGCGACGAATATTGATGTGCCCGCCGATATTTCATCCGCAGCCTTCTTCATGGTGGGGGCGACGATTGCGCAGGGTTCGGACCTGATCCTGCAGCATGTCGGCATGAATCCAACCCGCATCGGCGTGATCAACATATTGCGTCTGATGGGCGCAGATATTAGCCTGTCAAACGAATGTGAAGTTGGCGGTGAACCGGTGGCGGATGTACGTATTCGAAGTGCCAGACTCAAAGGCATCCAGATCCCGGAGGACCAGGTTCCGCTGGCTATCGACGAGTTTCCCGCGATATTTATCGCGGCGGCCTGCGCCCATGGGCAAACGGTCCTGACTGGGGCGCATGAATTGCGTGTTAAGGAGAGTGATCGCATTGCTGTAATGGCAGATGGCCTGAGGGTGTTGGGCATTGATGCGAAGCCAACGCAAGATGGGATTATTATTCAGGGTGGTAAAATGGATGGCGGTGAGATCGACAGCCATGGCGACCATCGGATTGCCATGAGTTTTGCCATGGCCGCGTTACGCGCACAGGATGATATCCGGATCAAGGATTGTGCGAATGTGAATACCTCGTTCCCGGGATTTGTCACCCTGGCGCAACAGGTCGGGCTTAGCATTGCTCAGGTTTGAAATAAGGTGAATGCGAATGAAGATTAAACCGGTGATTCTCTCGGGCGGTTCGGGAACCCGATTATGGCCTTTGTCCCGCCAGCTGTTTCCCAAACAGCTCCTGCCCCTGGTGAACCAGCACACCATGTTGCAGGATACCGTGCTGCGGGTGAAGGACATGGCGGATGTGGCTCCGGAGGTGCTGGTGGTCTGTAACGAGGAACATCGTTTCCTGGTGGCGGAGCAACTGCGCAAGCTGCACGTCCCGGTCGACAGTATCATCCTGGAACCGGAGGGCCGCAATACCGCGCCGGCACTGACCCTGGCGGCGCTGGCATTACAGGACAAGGATTGCCTGATGCTGGTCATGCCAGCGGATCATGTCATCCAGGATATTCCGGCTTTTCACGCAGCGATCCAGCAGGCGGCAGCACTGGCTGAACAGGGCTATATCGTGACCTTCGGGATTGTGCCGGCGCGGCCAGAGACTGGCTACGGTTACATCGAACAGGGACAGGCGATTGATGAGCATGCCTGTCGTGTGGCGCGTTTTGTGGAAAAACCGGACGCGGCCACGGCGCAGTCCTATCTCGATGCCGGGACATTTTTATGGAATAGCGGAATGTTTATGTTGACGCCGCAAACCTGGTTATCGCAGCTGGCGCAACTGCAACCCGAGATGCAACAGGCCTGTGAGCAGGCTTATAGCAAGGGTCAGGCGGATCAGGATTTTTATCGCCTGGACAAGGCGGCGTTCGCCAGTTCTCCCAGCGATTCGATTGACTACGCGGTGATGGAAAAACTTGTGGCGCAGCCGGATGCCAAGGTCGCGGTCGTCCCGTTACAGGCCGGGTGGTCAGATGTGGGGGCCTGGGATGCCTTGTGGGATATTACCGAAAAAGATGAGGGTGGTAACGTTATCAAAGGCGATGTGATCAATATCGGCTCGCAGAATTCCATGTTCCTTAGCGAAGGTCGGCTGCTGGCCGGCGTGGGCCTGGACAGTATGGTCGTGGTAGAAACGGCCGATGCGGTGCTGGTGGCCCACAAGGACAGGGTGCAGGACGTGAAAAATGTTGTAACCTGGCTCAAGACGGAAGGGCGGGGGGAGCACCTGACCCACCGGCGCGTGTATCGACCCTGGGGTAGCTATGAAGGGATCGATGTGGGCGAGCGTTACCAGGTCAAACGCATTACGGTGAATCCACGCGGTTCACTGTCACTGCAAATGCACCATCACCGGGCCGAACACTGGATCGTGGTCAAGGGCACGGCGCGCGTGACCCGCGGTGACGATGTCTTTTTAGTCTCGGAAAACGAATCAACCTATATCCCCATCGGCACCCAGCATCGGCTGGAGAATCCCGGCACTATTCCGCTGGAAATGATCGAGGTGCAATCCGGCAGTTATCTCGGCGAGGATGATATCGTCCGCTTCGAGGATATTTACGGTCGGGACAAGGACAAGTAGGCGCTATGTCCCGGATCCCCGTTATCACCATCGATGGCCCGAGTGGCTCGGGCAAGGGCACCATCAGTCGGCATCTGGCGCAGCAATTGGGCTGGCATTTTCTTGACAGCGGTGCCCTGTATCGCCTGGTCGGGCTGGGCAGTGCCCGACATGGCATTGCCAATGACAATGAAGCCGGGCTGGCCGAGTATGCGCGCCAGCTGGAGGTCCAGTTTGTGGCCGCCGATCCCGAGCAGGAGCCCACAGTATTACTGGAAAATCAGGATGTTACCAACGAATTACGGACGGAGACCACGGGTGAGCTGGCATCCCGGGTAGCGGCCATCCCGGCCGTGCGCGAGGCCCTGCTGGCGCGCCAGCGCGACTTTCAGCAGGCTCCGGGACTGGTGGCCGACGGCCGCGACATGGGGACGACGATTTTCCCCGGGGCAGATTTGAAAATATTCCTTACTGCGAGTGCGGAAGTGCGCGCGCAAAGGCGATATAAACAGTTGAAAGAAAAGGGAAATAGTGTTAGTCTCAGCGCCCTTGTACAGGACATCAATCAGCGCGATGCGCGGGACGCCTCCCGATCTGTCTCTCCTCTAGTACCGGCAGACGATGCCGTTATCGTCGATACTTCCGAGATGGATATCATGCAGGTGATGCAACGTGTACAGGAGCTTGTGCATCAGGTCTTTCCCGATGCCAGGCTGGGTGGCCTTCTGGCTTAACATTAACCAACATTAGCGGTCTTCGGACCGTTCGCAACTCGCCGGGCATTGCCTGGCCAAGGTAACAACTCCATGAGCGAAAGCTTTGCCGAATTATTTGAAGAATCCCTTACCAAAACCCAACTTGCCCCCGGTGCCATCATCACGGGTACGGTCGTTTCCGTCAAAGACGACTTCGTCATTGTCAACGCCGGTCTCAAGTCCGAAGGGGTCATCCCCATTGAACAATTCAAGGACGACCAGGGCAACATCAGCGTGGAAGTGGGCGACGCCATCGACGTGGCCCTCGATGCGGTGGAAGACGGTTATGGTGAAACCCGACTGTCCCGTGAAAAGGCCAAGCGCGCCGAAGCCTGGAAACGCCTCGAAGCTGCGCACGAAGCGGGCGAAACCGTCATGGGTATTATCACCGACAAGGTCAAGGGTGGCTTCACCGTCGATCTGAGTGACATTCGCGCTTTCCTGCCGGGCTCCCTGGTAGATGTGCGCCCGGTCCGCGATACCAGTTACCTGGAAGGCAAGGAGCTGGAATTCAAGGTGATCAAGCTGGATCGCCGTCGTAACAACGTCGTGGTCTCGCGCCGTGCCGTGGTGGAAGAAGAGAGTTCCGAAGAGCGCGAAGCCCTGATTGCCAATATGCAGGAAGGGTCTATCGTCAAAGGTATCGTCAAGAACCTGACCGACTACGGCGCCTTTGTCGACCTGGGTGGTATCGATGGTCTGTTGCATATCACCGATATGGCCTGGAAGCGGGTCAAGCATCCCAGCGAAATCGTCAACGTTGGCGACGAAATTACCATCAAGGTGTTGAAGTTTGACAAGGAACGCATGCGCGTCTCCCTGGGCCTCAAGCAGATGGGCGATGACCCCTGGGTCGATATTGCCCGCCGTTATCCTGAAGGCAAGCGTCTGTTCGGCAAAGTGACCAATATTGCCGATTACGGTTGTTTCGTTGAAATCGAAGATGGTGTTGAGGGTCTGGTTCACGTCTCCGAGATGGACTGGACCAACAAGAACATTCATCCGAGCAAGGTCGTGCAACTGGGTGACGAAGTCGAAGTCGTGGTCCTGGATATCGACGAAGAACGTCGTCGTATCTCCCTGGGCATGAAGCAGTGTCAGCCCAACCCATGGGAGGCCTTTGCCCAGAAATACAACAAGGGTGACAAGGTTTCCGGCCAGATCAAGTCCATTACCGATTTCGGTATCTTCATTGGCCTGGATGGTGGTATTGATGGCCTGGTGCACCTGTCTGACATTTCCTGGAACGACACCGGGGAAGATGCCGTACGCAACTACAAGAAGGGTCAGGAACTGGAGGCCGTGGTTCTGGCCGTAGACCCGGAGCGCGAGCGCATCTCTCTGGGTATTAAACAGCTGGAATCCGACCCCTTCACCAATTTCGTGGCGGTCAATCCCAAGGGCAGCATCGTCAGGGGTACGGTCACCGAAGTGGATGCCAAGGGTGCGGTCATCGAGCTGGGTGATGGCATTGAGGGCTTTTTACGCGCCTCTGAAATCTCCCGTGATCGGGTGGAAGATGCCCGGACTCACCTGAATGTGGGTGACGAAGTTGAAGCCAAGTTCACCGGTGTCGATAAGAAGAACAGGACCATCAATCTGTCGATCAAGGCCAAGGACAATGAGGACGAGAAAGCCGCTGTTGATGACTATAATCGTTCTGCTGCGCCTGCAACCACGACGTTAGGTGATATACTTAAAGAACAGATGGAAGGCAACGACCAATAAGCCCGGGAAGCGGGGCCTTGCCGGCCCCGCCATCTCAAGGGTGGAGTGATTAATAATGACAAAATCAGAATTAATCGAAATCCTTTCACAAAAGCAGAAGCAGTTGGCTTACAAGGATGTGGAACTGGCGATTAAAACCATGTTGGAACACATGGCTCAGAGCCTGGCCACTGGCGAGCGGATTGAGATTCGGGGATTCGGCAGCTTTTCCCTGCACTATCGCCCACCCCGGGTAGGGCGTAACCCAAAGACCGGTGATTCTGTTGAACTGGAAGCCAAGTATGTTCCCCATTTCAAGCCGGGCAAGGAATTGCGTGAACGCGTCAACGAGAGCATGGGGCAGGTCGAAATCACAGAGTAATCTATCCTATGCCTGAATACCGCACCGGCATCCGAGGCAAGCCCTCATGCCGGTGTTTTTTTGTGGGGACAATGTTTAGATGATGGAGAAGGGCAGATGAGCAAACTGATTTACACCGTGATTGTCCTGGTAATTATTCTGTTCGGCGTTATTTTCGCCATGTTAAATGCCCAAAATATACAGCTGAATTATTACTTCGGTACCCAGCAACTACCCTTGTCACTGGCCATTGTATTATCTATGCTGGTAGGCGCTATATTAGGCGTGTTGGCCAGTATTCGGCTGATCCTGCGCAGCCGGCGCGAGATTTCACGACTGCGCAAGGCGTCCCAGATAGCCGAGAAGGAAATCGCCAACCTGCGGGCCATACCGATCAAAAACACACATTGATGTTCACCGACCCCATCCTGTACCTGTTTTTACTGTTGCCCATCGCAGCTCTCACCGGCTGGTTCATCGGACGACGTGACCGGCGGCAAAGCAGTGTGCACTTAAGCAGTGAAATTCCCCTGGGTTATATACGTGGCCTGAATTTTCTCCTGAATGAACAACCCGACAAGGCTATCGATATATTTATCCAGCTGCTGGATGTGAACAGCGAGACAGTGGAAACCCATCTTGCCCTGGGCAGCCTGTTTCGGCGCCGAGGGGAGGTTGATCGTGCCATCCGTATTCATCAAAACCTGATTGCCCGGCCTACACTCAATCCCGAGCAGCGCATGCATGCCCTGAATGAACTGGGACAGGACTATATGCGGGCGGGGTTACTGGACCGGGCCGAAGCCCTGTTCAGTGAACTGATCGAAACAGGGCCACATACGGTAACGGCACTGCAGCAATTGATCGATATCTATCAACAGGAAAAGGACTGGGAGAAGGCAATCGAAATTGCCCGGAAACTCGCGGTCAAAAACGGCACGAGTCAGAATAATGTCATTGCCCATTATTATTGCGAACTGGCCGAACAGGAGTTACGCGCAAACGAAACGCACAAGGCACTAAAGTATGTCAAGAAGGCGCTGAATACGGATCACCAGTGTGCCCGGGCAAGTATCCTGGAAGGGGATATTGAAAATCAGCTGGGTGACATCAAGGCGGCGATACGTGCTTACCGGCGCGTTGAAGACCAGGACAGTGATTATCTGCCGGAAATTCTCGAAACACTGACCAATTGTTATCGACAGTTAAACCGTATTGACGAAATGATCACTTACCTGCGGGAAATACTGGGCAGGCAAGGTGGTATTTCTGTCATGCTGACTTTGGCCGAATTAATCCGGGAGCGTGAGGGTGATGCCTCTGCCGCAGAGTTTATTGCGCTGCAACTGGAAACCAAACCCTCGGTGCGAGGCATGGACCGATTAATCGACCTGGCCTTGCAGCTGATTAAAGGTCCCGGCCAGGAAAAACTGCAAGTGCTTAAAAATGTCACAACCCAGATACTGGTGAATAAGCCGGTTTATAAATGCGAGGTGTGCGGGTTCAGCGGCAAGACCCTGCACTGGCAATGTCCGGGCTGCAAGAGCTGGAACACCATCAAGCCAATTCAGGGCGTGGAAGGGGAATGATGTCTGATAATACCCGAGTGATAGTGGCGCTGGACTTTCCAGCAGAGGATGCGGCCAACGCATTTGTCTCCAGGGTGAGTCCCGAACTGTGTAAACTCAAAGTCGGTAAAGAGCTGTTTACGCGTGCAGGCCCACAATATGTGGCCAAACTGGTTGAGCAGGGATTCGATGTTTTCCTGGATTTAAAATACCATGACATACCTAACACGGTGGCAGCCGCTACGCGCGCGGCCTGTGAACTGGGGATCTGGATGCTGAATGTTCATGCCCTGGGTGGACGCGAAATGCTGGTTGCGGCCAGAGAAGCCGTGGAAACTTCCTCACATAAGCCCTTACTCATTGCCGTCACGATTCTGACCAGCATGAATGAGACGGCATTGCGGGAAGTCGGTCTGATGAAGAGCACCGCGGAACATGTTGTCGAGCTGGCAAGACTTAGCAGGGCATCTGGTCTCGATGGTGTTGTGTGTTCTGCCCAGGAAGCGCGTAGCTTGCGTGATGAAATTGGCCCGGATTTTCAACTGGTCACGCCCGGTATCCGACCGGCAGACTCGGATACCGGTGATCAAAAGCGGGTGACGACACCGGCACAGGCTATTATCAATGGTGCCAGCTATCTGGTCATCGGTCGGCCGATTACCCAGGCCAGCGATCCCATGGCAGTATTGCGCCAGATTAACCAGGAAATCAGCGCGACGGCATAACTATTTTGTCAGAATCATCTTACATATCTTTCAGTTTCTGCTGACATGCATTCATCTGTAAATACGTCATACTTTTCTCACTGGAGATAATACTTAATCAAGGAGAAAAGCAATGAAATCATTAAAACAGTTGGGGATGGCAGGGTTGGTTCTGGGGATGTTGACGATGGCGGCGGCTGCTTCTGCTGCACCGGTCAATATTAACAAGGCTGATGCCAAAACCCTGGCAAAAAATATCAATGGGATTGGTCCGGCCAAGGCTCAGGCGATTGTTAAGTACCGGCGTGAAAATGGTGCGTTCAAAGCCGTTCATGACTTAACGAAGGTCAAAGGGATAGGCGAGAAGCTCATTGTCAAAAATAAGGATGATTTGCAGCTGAGTGATGCGGCGGTCCGAAAAGCTGGCAATTAAGTTATCCCGCAGCAAGAGTCGTTCTGAGAAAGGTGTCGTGAGACACCTTTCTTGTTTTATGTGAAAGATATATGACTGTAAATATCAATCGTGGTGTTAATAATTTGGTGGTGCGCAGGGTTGTCTAGTATCATTACAGGCTGATTTTCCAGTAAACCCTGTTTATTGTCTTGCTTCACTTAACTTGTTGTTTATAATAAAATTTTTAACTATTTGAAGGGCATTTATTTCTATGAAGATAACGATTTTTGGTACGGGCTATGTTGGACTTGTTACAGGCACCTGCCTGGCCGAAGTCGGAAATGATGTGCTTTGTGTCGACGTCGACAAAAACAAAATCGACCTGCTCAATAACGGCGGAATACCGATATACGAGCCGGGTCTGGAAGAACTGGTAGCGAAAAATCGTGAGCACGGCAAGCTGCAATTTACCACCGACATCGAAGAGGGAGTCAAACATGGTTTGTTCCAGTTCATCGCGGTAGGAACGCCACCCGATGAAGATGGGTCTGCCGATTTGCAATACGTGCTGAACGTGGCCGAGTCTGTTGGTAAATACATGGATGAATACCGCATCATCATCGATAAGTCCACTGTCCCCGTTGGTACCGCCGATAAGGTCATCGACAAGGTGCAAGAACAACTGGATGCACGTGGTGTGAATTTTGACTTTGACGTGGTTTCTAACCCGGAATTCCTCAAGGAAGGGGCGGCGATCGATGATTTTATGAAACCGGATCGCATCATCGTGGGCACCAACAATGTCCGCACAGGCGAGTTACTCAAGGCCCTGTATGCCCCCTTCAACCGCAATCATGATCGTTTACTGATTCTGGATGTGCGTTCGGCAGAGCTGGCAAAATATGCGGCGAATGCCCTGTTGGCAACCAAGATCAGCTTTATGAATGAACTGTCGAATATAGCCGAATTAACCGGTGCAGATATTGAACAGGTACGGCTTGGTATCGGGTCAGATCCCCGGATTGGTTATCATTTCATTTATCCTGGTGCCGGCTATGGCGGCTCCTGTTTTCCTAAAGACGTGCGCGCCCTTGAACGGACAGCCAGGGCCTTTGGTTATGAGGCGCGATTGTTGGCGAGCGTGGAAGACGTGAATAATGCTCAGAAGCGGGTTCTGGCGCAAAAGATTCTTGATTATTACCAAGGCCAGATAAAAGGCAAGACGTTTGCAATGTGGGGACTATCATTCAAACCGAATACCGATGATATGCGCGAGGCATCGAGCCGGGTCGTCATGGAGCTACTTTGGGAACAGGGGGCAAAAATTAAGGCCTTTGATCCGGAGGCTATGCCGGAGACCCGGCGCATTTACGGTGAACGCCCAGAGCTTGTGCTCACCGACTCACCTGAAGAGGCCGTGGAAAATACCGATGCATTGATTGTGATGACCGAATGGAATATTTTCCGCAGCCCGGATCTTGTGGAGTTAAAACAAAAAATGCGGTCGCCGGTTATTTTTGACGGTAGAAACATCTATAATCCTCAGGTAATGAAAGACATGGGTTTTGTATACGCCTCTATTGGCAGGCAAGTGGTTGGTAATGCATGAATGTAAAAAAGATTAAAAAGGCGGTGTTCCCCGTTGCGGGGATGGGTACCCGGTTTTTGCCGGCAACCAAGGCCAGTCCCAAGGAAATGCTACCTGTGGTGGACAAACCGCTCATCCAGTATGCGGTGGAGGAAGCTGTCGAAGCCGGGATGGATCAGATGATCTTTATTACCGGTCGCAGCAAACGCGCGATTGCAGACCATTTCGATAAGGCCTATGAGCTTGAACATGAGCTGGAGGCCAAAGGCAAAGAAGAGTTGCTGCGTATCGTGCGTAGCATCGTCCCGGACAATGTTTCTTGTATTTATCTGCGCCAGGCCGAAGCCCTTGGCCTGGGTCATGCCGTGTTATGTGCCTTGCCGGTTGTCGGTAATGAACCCTTTGCCGTGATCCTGGCCGATGATCTGATCGATGGTGGTAAACAGGGTTGCCTGAGTCAAATGACGCAGGTCTATGAATACCAGGGACGTAGTGTTCTTGGCGTCGAGCGGGTGCCACAGGAAGATACGAATAAATACGGTGTGGTGAAGGCGGACAAGCTCGAAGATCATGTTTATAAGGTCGACAGCATTGTCGAAAAACCCTCGCCAGACAAGGCACCATCGAACCTGGCTGTGGTCGGTCGTTATATCCTGACGCCCAGGATTTTTGACAAGTTGCAATCGACCCAGAAGGGTACCGGGGGCGAGATCCAGTTAACTGACGCCATCGCCGCATTGCTCCAGGACGAACAAGTACTGGCATACGAATTCCAGGGGAAACGCTATGATTGCGGCAGCAAGATAGGTTACCTCGAAGCCACAGTGGAATACGCACTCAAACACGAAGAACTGAGTGACGAATTTCGTGCCTACCTCAGCCAGTTACTCAATGTGCCGGAAGGTAAGATTTCCTCGGGTTGATTGAATAAATCCCGGCGTCTGCTTCACACCTTAAATATTCACCTCCAGGCATATGCCTCACTAGTCAAGCCATATCTGTCCTTACCCGAACTCTCCATGGCAGCTTGATATGTTCAAGCCATGCCCGTCATTAATACAGAGTTATCCAAATAAATTAGAATCGCCGCAGGCGAGCCCGAAGGGTGAAAGCCAGGGAGAAGGTGAGACCGGAGGTCGAGAGACTGGCCTGGCCAAGGCTTTCATAAGGCGGTGAGAGCCCGAGAAAATAAAAAGCCGAGGCAGATAGCTCGGCTTATATTTAGACTATAGAAAATTGGCTCCCCGGGACGGGCTCGACCACTTGCAGAGCAAGTGGGTCAGATACAAAGCCAAAATAAATTGGTGAT
>JARRNT010000051.1:0-31178 GCA_037384645.1 Gammaproteobacteria bacterium
ACCCCTTCAGGATTGCCATTCGGGTACAGTTGGTTGCCTTCGTCATCAACCTGTGCTTCCCACCAGGCATCGTTCAGGGCCCAGTGCAGGGCAGTGCCGTGGATCACGCCATAGATATGTATCTTGCCACTGATATCAACACCTTTAGTTGCATAGACTTTCTTGACCATGGCTTCCATGGCATTCGCCATCATCCACATGTGGCGGAAACCAGCAGGAGTGGTATTCGGCAGACCATCGGTGGTCACCGGGGTGTCGATATCCCAGACAATTTTGTTACCACCTGCAGCCAGTTCCTTATTAGGAATGTCGACGCAGACAGTCGTATTTTCTGTCTTGTTGATGATATTGGGAACCAGTGTGTCGTAGTGGCAGCCATCAGCGTACTGATTCAGGGTCAGTGCGAATGCGCTTTTTGCACCCAACAGCATCAGGGGAAGCATAAAGACTTTGGCTAAAGTTTTTATTCGTTTATTTATCATTAGGAACCTCTTATGGTTTAAGTGAACACTTTCAACTAGGAAGCGACTCCACTCCACAGTTTGATTGCAATCAGACATTGAAACTCGCGTGTCCATCCGCACGCTCCAATGCATAAATACCATTATATCAGTAATGATTTACGGCGATTAAAACCTAATATTGAATTCTGTGATCTGTATAACGGTTTTATTCAAACGGTTTTGCTTGGCAGGAGACTTGTCATTTCCAATCGCCATCATATTTTTATTATTGCAGCATTTTTTGTTGCTTTCTCAGCTCCACATATCACTGTCCAACGAAAATAATTTTCCAGATCACATCTCGTAACAATTATTAACATTCTTTAAGTAAATATCTTTTACCACTATTGATATAATGGGCTTTGCATTGAACCAGTCAAATGGAGGTGGGCGGTTCAGTGTTTGATTGCAATCTGGCTCTGACCAGGCCTTGCCTGTGACGAGTGCTTCATTAATGTTAACAATAAGTAACTAGAGGTTCCTAATGATAAATAAACGAATAAAAACTTTAGCCAAAGTCTTTATGCTTCCCCTGATGCTGTTGGGTGCAAAAAGCGCATTCGCACTGACCCTGAATCAGGTCACTCCCTGCGAATACGACACCCTGGTTCCCAATATCATTAACGGTACAACCAATACGTCCGTCTGCGTCGACATTCCTAATAAGGCATTGGCGAAGCAAGGCAATAAAATTGTTTGGGATATCGACACCCCGGTAACCACCGATGGTCTGCCGAATACCACTCCTGCTGGTTTCCGCCACATGTTCATGATGGCGAATGCCATGGAATACATGGTCCAACAAGTCAAGGAAAAAACCGGTAATGATATTAGTGGAAACATTCATATCTATGGCGTGATCCACGGCACTGCCCTGCACTGGGCCCTGAACGATGCCTGGTGGGAAGCACAGGTTGATGACGAAGGCAACCAACTGTACCCGAATGGCAATCCTGAAGGGGTCGTCAAGAAGCCAAGCTGGATGTTGAATGACGACTAATCCAGTCTGAAGCAGTAATAAAAAGGCCGCACGTTGTGCGGCCTTTTTTTATTTCTCAACAAAACTGCGCTAAATCGTCCCGATTCATCCCAGGTGAGACATACCGTACAGACCGGCAAAAAAAGACAGCCGAAACAGCATCAGGTGTGCTGGCAAATAGAGCGTGTAGTGGAATTAAGCTGGTAGTGATGGCTTTATTCGTTGTCTTGTACGTTAGCCTTAAACGCTGGCCCTAGAGTAGAGCGGGAACTGCACCAACCGGGCAAGGTTGCCCGGCTTTTCGCCACGTCGTGCCAGATACTGGATACGGGTTAGACATCAGCGCAATATCGCATCACCCCTCCTTGTCCATAGCGCTTTGTTCTGAAATTAATTTATCTCTAAGGGCCTTGAGATCTGTACCTGGATAGTGAAGTAGCGGAGAAAAACCCGTATCAATGACAATCCCCTGCCCGGACGCTACTGCAGAATTCAAATAGCTTTTTCCAGCTGCTGTTTCAGGCAGAATATAATGTCTTCCATTAACGCACTTTGATATCACTTTAAGGGATTTTCCATTTATTTTTATTCTGGCAATTTGTTTCCGCTTATTCGACTTGCCTGCTTTGCACATGGTCTGTGTATTATCAAGCAGATTGATCGACATACCTTTCGTTCTGTAATTAATACTCGCCTCTAAATATATTTTCACATCCTCTCTGGGCGAAAGAATACCCACTGAATTTCCAATAATTTGCCACGTCCTCTTCTTCGCTTTCACTACTGGACTGGCACAAGAGCTGAGAAACATAAAAGTAATAATCAATGAAATACAAGCAATTGCAATTTTTCTCATCATAAACCTCTTATTGTTTAATTATCTTTATAGAATCTTAACAGCATCCAGATGTTCCCGCGTCTTGTTGCGGCGCAAAGGCCATATTGCTAGACAAGCATTTCTATAGAAAAATCTGTGCAACATTGTCACGTTACGGCGTTGCCAGCGAGAAAATCTGCCCACCATTGCATCAGGTTTGCACGTTCATCAATATACTCTGCGCGATGGGATGCTGACCTCACCTTCTTTTTCGGTATGTATGTGGGCGAACTGGAGCAAAACTGGACGGCCGTAGACTGCCCACCAGGCGAGGCGCCGGGACGACACACAGGGAAGTCTACGTGTCACGTGAGACCATGGAGGCCGAAGCGATGGCGCCGACTCAACCGACATTAGGATGTTCGTTCAAAAATGGTAGCCGAGGTCGGACTCGACCATTTTGCCGGAAGCAAAATGGGACAGCCGAAGGCTGCCCGAAGGGCGAGGCACAGGGATGTGCCGAGTCAACCGCCACGAACGCGTGACGAAACTTATCACTACAGCGATGACCGCTCTGATGATTTGATTTAATGTGGTAGCCGAGGACGGACTCGAACCGTCACGCCCGAAGGCACAGCATTTTGAGTGCTGCGTGTCTACCAATTCCACCACTCGGCCACAAGCGGCGCATTATAGAGGCTTTCAGCGCGGAGTGGGAACCTTTAGGGGCATTATCAGGCCGGTTCAGGCTACCTGGGTGGGAATGGTATTGCGGGTATGGGTAATCTGGTTGGACTCGTTGACATACACCAGGGTTGGCTTAAAGCTTGCCAGCTCCCGGCGATCCAGCTGCACGTAGGTGCAGATAATAATCACGTCCCCGGGCGTTGCCTTGTGTGCGGCCGCACCATTGACCGAGACCACACCGGAATTGTCCTCGGCGCGGATGGCGTAGGTCGTAAACCGCTCACCACTGGTGATGTTATAGATGTCGATCTGCTGGTATTCGCGAATCCCGGCAGTATCGAGCAAATGCCCATCAATCGCGCAGGACCCCTCGTATTCCAGTTCGGCATGGGTCACCCGCGCGCGGTGCAATTTGGCTTGTAACATCGTAACTTGCATCAATACTCCTGGCTGCAGTTTGGCCTCAGATTTGGGGCTATTTTACCATGCCAGACCCCGCGTACCAGTTTAGACCCGTAAATTATCAATAAGTCTCGTCTGTCCCAGGCGGGCTGCCGCCAGAATAACCAGAGGGTCTGTATGGGATTGAGGTTCCTGCAGGGTCTCGCTGTGGCGGATCGCCACATAATCCGGGCTGAACCCCTTCTTTTCCAGGCGCATAATGGCATCCTGTTCCAGGTCGGTATAGTCCACCCCGTTTTGCTGCAGGCGGGCACGGAGATATTGCAGGGTCTCGTATAAGGCGGGTGCCTGATGGCGTTGCTCGACGGTCAGGTATTGATTGCGTGAACTCAGGGCCAGACCATCGGCCTCGCGCACGGTCGCCTCACCCAGGATCTCGATAGGCATATCGAGGTCACGGACCATGCGCCGGATCACCAGTAATTGCTGAAAGTCCTTTTCACCGAAGACCGCCACGTCAGGCTGGACGATATTGAACAATTTGTTCACCACCGTTGCCACGCCCCGAAAATGGCCGGGCCGGTGGGCGCCTTCCAGGCCGGTCGTCAAACCGGGTATTTCGATATAGGTCGTCTGTTCTGCCCCTTCGGGATACATGTCTGCCACCTCCGGCACAAACACGAGGTCGACCTGGCGTGCCGCCAGCTGGGCCTGGTCGGCCTCCAGGGTACGGGGATAGCGGGTGTAGTCCTCGCCGGCGCCAAACTGCATGGGATTGACGAAAATACTCACCACCACCCGGTCACAGTGCTGCCTCGCCACCTCGACCAGGCGCAGATGCCCCGCATGCAGATTACCCATGGTCGGGACAAAACCGATCCGCTCGGACTGCTGGCGCCACGACCTGATTTCGCCATGCACATCCCACTGTGTCTTCATTACCTGTATTGCCATACCTGGAACTGTCAGTTAGATCCCCAACGGGGCCGGATTGAAATAGTGACGACCGCTGTGGGTCCTGTGTATCTGCTCCAGCAGTAATTGATAATCGGATTCATTGCTGACCAGATCGAGTTCGGCAGCATTCACGATCAGGAGAGGAGATGCCGTGTAATTATAAAAAAACCGGGTATACGATTCGACAATCTGTTCCAGGTAGGCGGCATCAAGTTGACGTTCATACTGTCGACCACGTTTGGCCACGCGTTTCACCAGGACATCCACCGGCGCCTGCAGATAGATCACCAGGTCCGGCTCCGGCGCATCAATGGTGACATGCTCATAGACCTGCTTGTACAGATTGAATTCATCTTCATCCAGGGTCAGCTCGGCAAACAAACGGTCCTTTTCCATAATAAAGTCTGCCACCCGGACCGGTTGAAACATGTCGGTCTGCCGCAATTCCTGTATCTGGCGGGCGCGCTGAAATAAAAAGAACAGCTGGGTCTGTAACGCGGCACTGCGTGGGTCCTGGTAGAAACGTTCGAGAAAGGGATTCTCATCTGCCCCCTCGAGCAAAACCTCCGAACCAAAACTCTGAGCCAGGCGCTTGGCCAGCGTGGTCTTGCCAACACCGATCGGGCCTTCCACCACAATAAAATCCAGATTCGTTGTCATACTGAGTCAACAGGCTCCAGTCCGGTCGGCGGACATTGCACCAGCAATGCGGCCAGCTCCCCCCTGCCCGGAATCATCAGATCCGGGGCAATTTCATGTAAAGGATACAGGACGAAGTTGCGTTGATGTAGCCCCGGATGCGGCACCTGGAGCTGGGGAAGATTGATGATTTCATCGCCATACAACAGGAGGTCTAGATCCAGGCTACGTGGTCCCCAGCGGCTGCCGTCACGCACCCGCCCCTGGCTGCTTTCAATGTCGTGCAGGACATCGAGCAGGTCCAGGGCAGACAAGTGCGTCGCTAATGCGGCAACGGCATTGATGTAATCGGGCTGGTCCTGCGGCCCCATGGGCACGCTCCGATAAAGTCGCGAGTGAGCAATGAGCCGGGTCTCGTGGATACCGGATAGCGCCTGGATGGCGTGTTGCACTTGCTGCACAGGCTGGAGCAGGTTACTGCCGATGCCAACGTAGACACTAGTCATTACTTCGTTTCTTGCGGCGCCGTGGACGTTGCCTCTGCTGTTTGCTTTGCAGGGCATCGCACATGGCCTTGCGTTCCTCCGGACTGACCTCCTGAAACCGTGTCCACCATTCGCACAAGGGCTGCAACTCCCTGTCACCCGCCTCACAGCGCAATAACAGGAAATCATAAATGGCACGAAAGCGTTTACTCTCCAGCAGGGTATACGCGCGCCGACCACGGCGGTTATTCAGGCGCACCTGGCCGGACCAGATTTCACGAATGGGTAAACGAAAACGTTTCGGCAATGCCACCTGTCGGGTCTGTTCCTGCAGGACCTCATAGCCGGCTTCCTGCAGGGCCTGAATCGGCGACATGCCGCTTTGGCGCAGTGTCTCGCTGCGTTCTGCCACCGGCCCCCATAACAGACAGGCAAACAAAAAGGCCGGGGTAACCGGTTTGTTTTCGCGAATGCGTGTATCAGTATTTTTGCATGCTTGCCAGAGCAATTCATCAAAGAAAGGCATGCCCTTTTTCAGGCAAAGATCCGTCGCCGGGAACAGCAGCTCCAGGATATCGTAACGCCGAAGCAAAGGCATCACCTGTTCGGCGTAACCGCTTAAGAACATTTTGAGTACCTCGTCATACAGACGGGCGGATGACACAGCCAGCAGGCGTTCACGTTGTTCGGCAATCGCCTCGACCAGCTCTGGATCCAGCTCAAATTGCAGTTTTGCCGCAAACCGGATAGCACGCAGTATCCGCACGGGGTCTTCCTGGCAACGCACGTGTGGATCACCGATCATGCGCAGGCGACGCTGCTTCAGGTCGTCAAGCCCACCGGTATAATCCACTACACTGAAGTCGGCGATATTGTAATACAGGGCATTGACCGAAAAGTCGCGACGCCAGGCATCTTCGGCCAGGGTCCCGAACACATTATCGCGCACGATCATGCCGTCACGGGTACTGGCAATTGCCTCATCCACCACATCGGCATGGTGGCCACGAAAGGTGGCGACCTCCACGATATTGCGCCCGAAGTGAATATGCGCCAGACGGAAACGCCGGCCAATCAGCCGGCAATTGCGGAACAATTTGTTGACCTGCTCCGGCGTCGCATCCGTTGCCACATCGAAGTCCTTGGGGTGTAAGCCGAGTAACAAATCGCGCACCCCGCCACCGACAAGGTAAGCCGCATACCCGGCCTTGTGCAGGCGACCGAGAACCTTTAACGCGGAATCACTGATATCCTGGCGAGACAGGGAATGTTCACTACGAGGTAGGATATGGGGTGTTCGTTCGTCCTGCGATGCATGCATGGTTTATTCGGGTACTCAGCGTCCGTGGCCTGACAAACCACTAGTATAATGAGTTTTCCCGGCAATTCCGATACTTATCGGAGCAAGCCTCGCGGTGCCCGGCCACAAGGCGACAGGATGTGGTAAGTGCGCTGTCAGGAAAAATCCGCAGTCAGGGCATCACGCACGGGCGTTACCAGTGAATGTGACACCGTCAGCGCAGGATGATCGATCCCGGCGATGAGACTGGCCCCGCGCTTGGCTGCCGCGATCATTTCCGGGGTAAATTCAAAGCGGACAAAATGCACCGACGAGGTTTTGTCGGCATTTTCCCGATCCAGGTCTTCATCGGCAATGGCATACACCTTGTCATAACCGTCTACCTGGATCCAGACCTTATCTTCAACGCCCACCAGTTTGGCCAGCGCCTGTTTGCGTTCATCCACATCAGGATACTCGATCATAAACGTTGCTTTCAGATTCGTACCATCCGGGATCAGCGGATTGTAGGCATTCAGTTCATCCAGGATGCCCTCTTCTTCGAAAATCTTTTCAATACGCAACATCTCCTGGATCTGGTACTGCATGGTCAGGCGATCCTCGAAATACAGGGTCACGTGATCGCCCAGGCGCACCTGCCGGTTTTTCTTGTGTTCCAGCACCCTGGCACGAAACTCCTTGCGCTGCCTGGCGTACTGTTCAAGACTCAACAGGTCGGTTTGCGTCAGTTTTTGCATAGCGTTTTCCATCGTGTTTTATATTCCGTAAGCGATGCGCAACAGGGTCATGGGGTGTTTTGGCGCCTCATCTGTCTGCAGTCCGTTCTGGATGTGGTGTGCCGCCATGATACAGTCACTGGTGTAATAATCCGGTTTGGCATCTTCCACCTTCTTCACCACCGGCCGGCAAATCTTGGTTGCTACTTCATAAAACTCAACCTTGACAGCATACGTGCCATCGTGGCCGGAACAGCGCTCAATGGTTTCCACAGTCGTGTTCGGTACCAGCTGCAAGGCTTCCCGGGTCTTCGGACCGATATTCTGCACCCGCTGGTGACAGGCAACGTGATAGCTGATCTTGCCCAGACCCTTGTTAAAATCGGTTTTTAACAGGCCTTCCTTGTGACGCAGCATCAGGTATTCGAATGGGTCATAAAAGGCTTCCTGTACCTTTTTCACATCCGGGTCATCCGGATACATCAGCGGTAATTCCTGCTTGAACATCAGTGCGCAGGACGGGATCGGTGCCACCAGGTCCCAGCCTTCATCGACCAGCCTGGCCAGTCGCGGAATATTCGCCTGCCGGGCCTGGTCGACGGCCTCGAGGTCACCGAGTTCCAGCTTGGGCATGCCACAACACTGTTCCTTCTCGGCGATGGTGACCGGAATATCGTTATGTTCGAAAACGGCCAGCATGTCATCGTTAATGACAGGCTCGTTCACGTTGCCGTAACAGGTGGCGAAGATGGCGACCTTGCCACGGGTTGTGCTGCCGGCCCTGGCCGTCAGCGTGGAATCCTGTTTGAAATGCTTGCGGAAAGTATTGCTTTCGAATCGCGGTAATTTCGCGTCGGCATGAATGCCCGCCACACTCTGTAACAGCTTGCGCATGGGTTTGGCATCATTCACCGCGTTGATCGTTTGCGCCACGCCCGGGACTGAACCCACCTTGCCCATCAGGTCGGTATTCGACAACAGTTTATTACGCAAGCTGGTGCCTTCTTTTTTAAACTTCACGGCCTTGGCGCGCAGCATCAGGTGCGGAAAGTCCACGTTCCACTCGTGTGGCGGCACGTACGGGCATTTGGTCATGTAACACAGGTCGCACAGATAACAGTGGTCCACGACCTTCCAGTAATCTGCCCTGGCGACACCATCGACTTCCATGGTCTCGGATTCATCCACCAGATCGAACAGTGTCGGGAATGCATGACACAGGCTGACACAACGGCGACAACCGTGGCAGATATCGTAAACGCGCTCAAGTTCGGCATACAACGACTCTTCGTTGTAAAATTCCGCCTCTTTCCAGTTCAGCGGGTGACGTGTCGGTGCGTCGAGATTACCTTCTCTCATGCTGATGCCTTTGTTTGTGTTATTCGCAATTCAGGACGGTACCACGGTCCGGGTCAGAATTTACAGCCGACCCGGACGTGATCCCCGTTACTTACTTGTCGAGATTATCCAGTGCTTTCTGGAAACGATTGGCGTGAGAGCGCTCGGCCTTGGCCAGGGTCTCAAACCAGTCAGCAATCTCGTCGAAGCCTTCGTCGCGTGCAGACTTGGCCATGCCCGGGTACATGTCGGTGTACTCGTGGGTCTCGCCGGCAATCGCCGCCTTCAGGTTGTCGCCAGTGGCACCAATCGGCAGACCGGTTGCCGGGTCGCCAACCTGTTCCAGGTATTCCAGGTGGCCGTGGGCGTGGCCGGTTTCGCCTTCAGCGGTGGAACGAAATACCGCAGCGACGTCGTTGTACCCTTCCACGTCAGCCTTGGATGCGAAGTACAGATAACGACGGTTGGCCTGAGATTCGCCAGCGAAAGCGTCTTTCAGGTTTTGTTCCGTTTTGCTGCCTTTAAGATCAGCCATGATAATTACCTCCTCGTTTGTTGTCGAAACCGCCCGCTGGCGGCATAAAATTTAGACTAATTCTAAATTGTGCAGAAAAGATAGATCAGGGGTCGGGCTCTGTCAAGACTAAGTCTAAATCCATCCTGCACCCCCGTGGCATGGGTATAGCACAGGAAAGATTTGACCCCTTTGACGTGAATCAGCTAACTTAGCCGGCCTCCAAAACCGGACGATGATTCGCGAACAATACCGTGGCAGAAAAGAAAACCGCAAAAAAATCCGCAACTTCCAAACCTGTGAGTTTTGAGACCGCCATGCAGGAGCTGGAAGCCCTGGTTGCCCGCATGGAAAAAGGTGATCACAGCCTGGAAGACTCCCTGAAAGACTTCGAACGAGGGGTTGAACTGACCCGACAGTGTCAGACCGCCCTGCGCGAAGCTGAACAAAAAGTGCAGCAGTTAATGACCGAGGGCAACCGGGAGGAACTGAGCCCGTTCGATCCGGATGAGTCTGAGGCGTGACGCTGAATGAGCAAATGCGCCACTGGCAGCAACGCGTCGATGCCGCGCTGCAACAGTGGCTACCCCTTCCCGAGATCGAGCCCTTCCGCCTGCATGAGGCCATGCGCTACTCGGTATTCAATGGCGGTAAGCGCCTGCGGCCGATCCTGGTCTATGCTGCCGGCCTGGCCATGGGCGTCAATGACAAATTGCTGGATGTCCCGGCCTGCGCCGTGGAATGCATTCATGCCTATTCCCTGATCCACGATGACCTGCCGGCCATGGACAACGATGACCTGCGTCGCGGCAAACCCACGTGTCACCGCGCCTTCGACGAGGCCACAGCAATTCTCGCCGGCGATGCCCTGCAGGCCCTGGCAATACAAATCCTCAGTCAGGGCCTCGATAGCACAATCCCTGCCACGCAACGCCTGCTCATGATCGATTTACTGGCGGTATCCTCCGGCTCGCGCGGCATGGCTGGCGGCCAGGCCCTGGACCTGGATGCGGTGGGCAAGGGCTTGACCGAGGCCGAGCTGGAAAACATGCACATCCACAAGACCGGGGCCCTGATCCGTACCAGTGTGCTACTTGGCGCGTATTGCGCACAGGAAAACGACGAGGACGCCATCGCCCGGCTCGATCATTATGCCAAATGTATCGGTCTGGCCTTCCAGATCCACGATGACGTACTGGACGAAACCGCAGACACCCATACGCTGGGCAAGACCCAGGGTGCCGACCGGGCCCGTAACAAACCGACCTATCCCGCCATCATCGGTCTGGAGGCCTCGATCAAACTGGCCAAAGAATTGACCGATGAGGCCATCGACAACCTGGCCAGATTCGACGACAATGCTCATCCCCTGCGGGAACTGGCTCGCTACGTGGTCGAGCGCCAAAACTAAGGCAGCTTATCGGCAAATATTATATAGTTGGTTGTATATTCGCCAACGGTCACTAGCATGTCATTTTTAACCGGTTAAGCATATGACCCAAGACCCAACTTATCCCCTGCTGAGCGAGATCGACGACCCCGCGCAATTGCGCGAATTGTCCCAGGAACAGCTCGCGCCACTGGCTGAAGAGTTACGCCAGTATGTTATTCAGAGTGTCAGCGATACGGGCGGCCACCTCGCGGCGGGCCTGGGTACCGTGGAACTCACGGTCGCGTTGCACTACGTGTTTGATACCCCCGAAGACCGGCTGGTCTGGGATGTGGGCCACCAGACCTATCCGCACAAGATCCTGACCGGGCGGCGCGAACGCATGACCAGCATGCGCAAACAGGGTGGCCTGGCCGGCTTCCCCAAGCGCGACGAAAGTGAATACGATACCTTCGGTGTCGGCCATTCCAGCACCTCCATCAGCGCTGCCCTGGGTATGGCGGTGGCGGCCAAACGCCGCGATAGCGACCAGCAAGTCGTCGCTATTATCGGCGATGGCGCCATGACCGCGGGCATGGCCTTTGAGGCACTGAACCATGCCGGCGACCTGGACGCCAACCTGCTGGTCATCCTCAATGATAACGACATGTCGATCTCCCCGAACGTCGGCGCCCTCTCCAATCACCTGGCCCGCATCCTGTCCGGGCGCCTGTATCAGTCCATGCGCGAAGGCAGCCGCAAGGTCCTGAGCGTCATGCCCAGCATGTGGGAACTGGCCCGGCGAACCGAGGAACATGTGAAAGGGATGGTGATCCCGGGTACCCTGTTCGAGGAACTGGGTTTTAACTATATCGGCCCCATCGATGGCCACGATATCAATACCCTGGTGAAAACCCTGCGCAACCTGAAAAAGCAGAAAGGTCCGCGTTTCCTGCACATCGTCACCCGCAAGGGCAAGGGTTTCGCGCCAGCGGAGGAAAACCCCAGCGCCTATCACGGTGTCGGCAAGTTTCACCCCGAATCCGGCAAGCTGGAAAAGAAGGCACCGACCGGGCCGACCTACACCCAGGTCTTTAGTGACTGGCTGGTGGACATGGCCAGCGCCGACGAATCGTTGATGGGTATCACCCCGGCGATGTGCGAAGGCTCCGGCCTGGTGGAATTCTCCCAAACCTTCCCCGATCGCTATTTTGATGTCGGCATCGCCGAACAGCACGCCGTGACCTTTGCCGCCGGCCTGGCCTGCGAACATTTCAAACCCGTCGTGGCGATCTATTCGACCTTCCTGCAGCGGGCTTACGATCAGCTGATACACGATGTCGCGCTGCAGAATCTGCCCGTGCTGTTTGCCATCGATCGTGCCGGGATTGTGGGTCCGGATGGCCCGACCCATGCCGGCACCTTTGATATGAGTTATTTGCGCTGTATTCCCAACATGCTGATCATGGCCCCGGCCGATGAAAACGAATGTCGGCAAATGCTCAGCACCGGTTATCAGCATGACGGTCCGGCCGCCGTACGCTACCCACGTGGCCAGGGACCGGGGGTCAGCGTCAGCCGTGACCTGTCGACCCTGCCCATTGGCAAGGCCGAAGTCCGTCGCCGTGGCAAACACGTCGCCATCCTGGCCTTTGGCTGTATGGCGGCGGAGGCCGAAAAGGCCGGCGACAGCCTCAACGCCACCGTGGTCAACATGCGCTTTGTCAAACCCCTGGACGAAGCCCTCATCCACGAACTCGCGCAACAGCACGAGCTGCTGGTTACCATCGAGGACAATGCCGTGTTCGGTGGCGCTGGCAGTGGCGTGAACGAATACCTGGCCCGGGCCGGGATATTAATCCCCTGCATTAACCTGGGATTACCCGATGTTTTCCTGCCCCATGGCGAACGCGATGGCCTGTTAATTCACGCCGGACTCGATGCCGATGGTATAATCCGCGAAGTGGAAGCCTTCATGCAGCACCTCCCGCAAATCAAGCATGCCACACACGCGTAAAATCCGAGTATAATAGTAGGAAAATATGTCTGGCCGTTATAAGATGAAAATCGTGACGGATTTTGCCGCCGCGCACTTGCTCCGGGGTTACGCCGGGCCGTGCAGCCGGCTGCATGGTCATAACTGGAAGGTTGAAGTTGAAGTCACCGCGACCCATCTAGATGATATCGGCATGGGTCTGGATTTCAGTGACATCAAGGCCGCGACCAAAGAGATCATCGATCAAATGGATCATCGCCATCTCAATGAGTTGCCGCCCTTCGATACCATTAATCCGACCGCGGAAAACATTTCGGCGCATATTTACGGTCGACTTGTCGAGAAATTGAATAATGAACGTGTCAGCGTTCATACGGTCACCCTGTGGGAAACCGAGCGTGCCTGTGTGAGCTACACCGAGGAAGCGTAGAATGAGTAACCATTGTGTCACTGAAGCGATCATCGAGGACGTCCAGAGCCGTCAGGATACCCGCAATATTCCCATCAACAAGGTGGGGATCAAGGATGTGCGTCATCCCGTGCGGGTTCGCGATCGTTCCGTGGGCGAACAGCACACCGTGGCGAACTTTAATATGTATGTGAACCTGCCACACAACTTCAAGGGCACGCACATGTCTCGCTTTGTCGAGATCCTGCATCAGCATGAGCGCGAAATCTCGGTCAAATCCTTCAAGGAAATGCTGGCGGAAATGACGGATCGGCTCGAAGCCGAATCCGGCCACATTGAAATGCATTTCCCCTACTTCATTTCAAAAAAGGCGCCCGTGTCCCGGGTCGAAAGCATGATGGATTACGAAGTGACCTTTATCGGCGAGATCCACAAAGGCGAGCCGCAAATGAAGATCAAGGTGGTGGTGCCGGTTACCAGCCTGTGCCCCTGCTCCAAGAAGATCTCGAACTACGGCGCACATAACCAGCGCTCCCACGTTACCGTGACGGCACGTATTGAGGGATTCGTCTGGATCGAAGAACTGATTGAGATTGTCGAGCAGGAAGCCTCCTGCGAACTGTATGGCCTGTTAAAGCGGCCGGACGAAAAATACGTGACCGAGCGCGCCTATGACAATCCGAAATTCGTCGAGGACATGGTGCGGGATGTCGCCGCCCGCCTGAACCAGGACGATCGTGTCAGTTATTACGTCGTGGAATCCGAGAACTTCGAATCCATCCACAATCACTCGGCCTACGCCCTGATCGAAAAAGACAAAACAGAAAACGCATAGACCAGCGCCTGGCAGTGCCTCGGTCTGGCAGGGTCCTTACGGCCGACGAATCCGGTAGCGACTTCCCCTGGCAACGCGCATGTCGATGCGGACCCGTTGCTTGCTCCAGCCATGAACCTTATCGTGCGCTTCTACGTAGACGACATGCGTTCCTCTGGGAATCAGCACACTGGCCAGGCTCCGAGTAAAGGTCTTCTCGCCAACATGGGGATGCCAGAGTTTACGATCTCCCAGCACCTTGCCTTTGTCGTCCACGATGCGCCAGTCATCCGCATAGTGTTTCCAGCCGGTATCGTGGTGTTGCAGCGTTACGTGAAAGGTCCAGCGGTTGGCATCGGGTTCGATCATGACGTGAACAATCTTTACCTGATCAGCCAGTGCCATCCTGGCAAAGGATAAGCTGAATAACAGAATCAGGCCGATAAGCTTGCGCATACGCTTCTCCTGCTTGGTTAGTGGTACACTCCGAGAAAGCCCTGCAACACCAGCATCGCATAGATACCAGCGATAACGTCATCGAGCATAACACCCAGGCCACCCTTGATCCGTGTATCGATCACACATACTGGCCAGGGCTTGAGAATATCGAACAGGCGAAACAGAATAAATCCAAGCACAAGCGTAAGCAGCGACACCGGCGCAAACATCATGGTAATAAACAATCCGACAAATTCATCCCACACGATCGCGCTATGGTCATGGACGCCAAGCACCTTACCGGTACGACCACAGACATAAACGCCGAGTAACAGGCAGGCAAGGGTAACAGCCATATAGGCCGTGAACGGCAGACGGCTCATTAACAAATAAAACGGGATTGCCGCCAGCGTGCCGAAAGTACCCGGCGCATAGGGCGACAGGCCACTGCCAAAACCGAAACTGAGCAGGTGCCCCGGATCACGTAACAGTCGAGGTGGGATCGGCTTACTCACGCGTCACCAAAATGATCGTAACCACGAATCAATACCGTCTTGTGTTGTGATGCTTCCAGGCTAAACAGACCCGGTTCCTGGATAATTTCGCCAATGCGGGTGATCGGGCACGAGGTGCGCTGGCTTAAGGCACTGATCGCTTCGCGCCTTGCGCTGCCGGCGGTAAAGCATAATTCATAATCGTCACCACCGTATAACTGCCAGTCCTGGATTTGTGCCACGTCACTCGACAGTGTATCGATGGCTTGCGATCGCGGCAGGCTTGCCAGGGTAATTTCTGCACCAACCCCGCTGGCTTCCAGGATGTGCCCCAGATCCGCTGCCAGGCCATCAGAAATATCAATACAGGCAGTGGCAATCTCGCGCAGTCCGCTGCCGACATCCACCCGGGGAACCGGTCGGTTCAGGCGTTGCAGCAAACGTTCGTTAGTCTGGCTATCCGCGCTTAGTTTATGCTGGCAGATTTGCAGGGCGGCTGCGGCATCACCAAGACTACCGGTCACATAAATATCATCCCCCACCTGGGCGCCGCGTCGCTGCAAACTGCGACCGCGTGGCACAGTACCGGCAATCTGGATCGTAATACTCAGCGGGCCATGCGTGGTATCACCACCGACCAGGTCAAGCTGGTATTGCACCGCCAGCGACGACAGGCCTTCGGTAAATGCTGCCAGCCAGTCACGATTGGCCTCGGGCAGGCTCATGGCCAGGGTAAACCACTTAGGTTCGCCCCCCATGGCAGCAATATCACTGAGATTGACCGCCAGCGCCTTGTAAGCAATATCGTATGCACTGGTTTGTTCCGGAAAATGCACGCCGCTATTCAGCGTATCAACGGCAATCAGCAGCTGTTCATCACTAGCGGTGTTGATGACAGCGGCATCGTCACCAATTCCCACCGGCACCAGTTCGGTATTCACATGGTAACGGGCAAAAAATTCCCTGATGATGTCGAATTCCGATAATGGCATATCAGCGTTTGGAGGATTTTTTCCTGTTAACCTCGGCGCTGCGCACCGTGGCCGCCAGTTTATCCAGGATGCCGTTCACGAATTTATGCCCGGCCTCTGCGCCAAAGACCTTGGCCAGCTCAACGGCCTCGTTGATCACCACGCGGTATGGCACATCCAGTCGATGCACAAGTTCATAGGCCGCAAGTCGCAAAATCGCCAGCTCTACGGGGTCGACTTCCTGTAGCGGACGTGACAACAACGGTGTCAGCAGCTTATCCAGTTCGGCAAGGTGCTCGGGGACATCCAGTAATAAAAGCTGAAAATATTCCACATCGGCGGATTCGAGCTCGGGCTTTTGCCGATAGCCCTGGAGAATTTCCTGTGGCGCATTGCCGGACACCTGCCATTCATACAGACCCTGCATTGCCAGACGCCGTGCACGTGATCGTGCCTTGCTCATGACCATCTACCTTTAAAAGAACGACTGGCGACGCAGCTGTACGACAGCTGCGCAACCAGTTAACGCATTATTTGAATTCGCGCAGCAAATTCACCATTTCCAGCACAGACAAGGTTGCTTCCACTCCCTTGTTACCGGCCTTGGTACCGGCACGCTCGATTGCCTGCTCAATAGAGTCCACTGTCAGCACACCAAATGCCACCGGCAGCTTGGTTTGCATCATTACCTGTGACAGGCCCTTGACGCATTCATTGGCCACGTATTCGAAATGCGGCGTCCCGCCACGGATGACGCAACCCAGCGCAATGACAGCATCGTACTTGCCCGATTCCGCCATGGTCTGTACTGCCAGGGGCAACTCAAATGCACCGGGACAACGCACGATCTCCATGTCCGCATCCGACGCACCGTGGCGCCGCAGGGTATCCACCGCACCATCCAGCACACCGTGGCGCCGCAGGGTGTCCACCGCACCATCCAGCAGACGCTCGGTGATAAAATCGTTAAACCGTGCCACGACCAGACAGAATTTACTGTTACGTGAAACCAGGTCGCCTTCATATGTTTTGGGGTTACTCATGTCTTGAACCTTTTAATTGTACTGAACGTATTCCACCACTTCGAGATCAAAGCCGGACAGCGCATGTAATCGCTTGGGCGCACTGAGTACTCGCATCTTACGCACGCCCAGGTCGGTAAGAATCTGCGCACCGATACCAAAGGTCCGCAAATCCTGGCCGCGATCCTGGCTTGGCAGATCTTCACCGGCATCTTCCACAGCATAATTTTTAAGATGCTGGACGAGCTTTTCACTGTCTTCCGGTAATCGCAGGATCACCACCACGCCCTGACCTTCCTGTTCGATACGACGCATCGCATCTTCCAGTGGCCAGCCACAATCACCGCGCAGGCTGCCAAAACTGTCACATAGACCGTTCTCCACGTGCACGCGCACCAGCGCCGCTTCCGAACGACGCAGGTCGCCCTTGACCAGGGCAAAGTGCACCCGTCCATCGATCACATTGCGATAGGTATGCAAACGAAAATGCCCGTGCCGTGTTGGCATGTCACACTCGGTCACCCGCTCGATGGATTTTTCGTAATGCATCCGGTAATGGATCAGTTCAGCAACCGTGCCAATCCGGATGTTATGTTTTTGCGCAAAGTCTTCCAGATCGGGCCGGCGTGCCATGGTCCCGTCTTCATTGAGAATTTCAACAATTACTGCAGATCCCCCCAGCCCGGCCATGCGCGCCAGGTCGCAGCCTGCCTCGGTGTGTCCGGCCCGGGTCAGCACGCCACCGGGTTGTGCCATTAACGGGAAAACATGACCGGGTTGTACCAGGTCGGACGGTTTGGCATCTTTTGCCACGGCCTTTTGAATCGTCACTGCCCGGTCTGCGGCAGAGATCCCCGTGGTCACCCCTTCTGCGGCCTCGATGGATACCGTGAAATTGGTGCTGTGTCGATCATTGGTGGAACTCACCATTAAAGGCAAACGCAAACGTTCGCATCGCTCCTTGGTCATGGTCAGGCAGATCAGGCCACGGCCGTACATTGCCATAAAATTTATCGCTTCCGGCGTCACTTTCTCCGCCGCCATGATCAGATCGCCTTCGTTTTCACGATCTTCGTCATCCATCAGGATCACCATCTTGCCCTGACGAATATCTTCGATAAGTTCTTCTACCGTGTTTAATTGCATAATGAATATAACTTGTCAGTTTTAGTTAAGAGACTGTTTAAGAAATACTACTTAAGAAACCCATGTTCAGCGAGTAAGGCCATGGAGATACCCTGTGCTTTCGGATCGGCCGCCTGGTCGCCCAGCAACAGGCGTTCCAGGTAGCGGGCAATCAGGTCGACCTCCAGGTTAACCCGGGTGCCGGGCTGATACGCCTCCATGATGGTTTCCTGCAGGGTATGTGGCACGATATTCAGCTCAAACACCGCACCACTCACTGCATTGACGGTCAGGCTGGTGCCATCCACGCAGATCGAACCTTTGTGTGCGATATAGCGTGCCAGTGTATCCGGTGCACGAATGGAGAATTGCACGGAGCGCGCTGCCGGCTTTCGCGCAATCACTTCACCAATTCCATCGACATGCCCGCTGACCAGGTGCCCACCCAATCGCGTACTGGGCGTCAATGCCTTCTCCAGGTTAACCCGTTGCTTGACCTGCAGCCTGGCCAGCGTGGTTTTCTCCAGCGATTCCTGTGAAACATCTGCCCAGAAACCGTCACCCGGTAATTCCACCGCCGTCAGGCACACACCATTAACGGCAATGCTGTCACCCAGCTGCACATCCGCCAGATCGAGCTTGCCGGTATGAATACGCAGGCGGGTATCGCCGTCACCGGGTTCGATGGCGCTGATGCTGCCGATAGCCTGTATGATGCCGGTAAACATGTCTCTACACCTTATTTATATATAGGAATCGCCGTAATCCGCAAATCCCTGCCGACCGTGCGTACCTCACGAATGTCCAGTTCGACGCGGTCTGCCATGTCCTGTAGATGCGGCAGATGATACAAACCGCGTGCCGTATCGCCCATGAGCAATGGTGCCGCGTAAATCACCATTTCATCGATCAGTCGGGCCTCTAGCATCGCACCGCTGAGCGTGGCCCCGGTTTCCAGCAGCACCTCGTTCATGTTGAGCTCTGCCAGCGTTTCCAGCACGACGCGTAAATCCAGGCCCTGTTCGTCGTGGCCGGTTTCAATCACCTCGGCACCCGCAGCGCGCAAGCTATCCTGTACATCCTGGTCGGCATTGGCCGTCAGGATAAGCGTCTGTCCCGGCTGGGATAAGACCTTTGCCGTCGTGGGCGTACTCAAATGCGTATCAACGATCACCCGCACGGGCTGGCGCTCAGCATCAGGCAGGCGCACGGTCAATGCCGGATCATCGGCCAGTATGGTCCCGACTCCGGTCAGGATGGCGGAACTGCGGGCCCGTAAGCGTTGTACATCCTGACGCGCGGCCTCACCCGTTATCCATTTACTATCACCATTGGCCATGGCGGTACGCCCGTCCAGACTCATCGCCAGTTTATTGCGCAGGTAAGGCCGCCGGAACTGCATTCGCCGGATGAAGCCGGGATTGAGCGCCCTGGCCTCTGACTCGAGCAGACCGGTTTCCACCTGGATGCCGGCTTCCTGCAGCTGACGTATTCCCTTACCGGCCACTTGTGGATTCGGATCCGACATCGCCAGCACGACCCGCGCAACCTGTGCCGCCAGCAATGCCTCACTGCAGGGCGGCGTGCGGCCATGATGACTACACGGCTCCAGACTCACGTAGGCCGTAGCGCCCTGCGCCCGTTCGCCCGCCTGACGCAGGGCATGGACTTCCGCGTGCGCTTCGCCGGCGCGTGCATGCCAGCCTTCGCCGATAATCTGCCCGTCCTTAACCAGGACACAACCGACCCGCGGATTGGGATCCGTGGTAAACAACCCGCGCGCCGCCAGCCGGATCGCGCGCGCCATGTATTCATGGTCAGCGGCGCTGAAACTCATGGCTTCTTCAACTTCGGCTTGCTCTCATCATCCGGCAACAGGGAATGTTGACGCCGCTTCAATTCCGGAGACGGTATACTCTTGAGGCGTTCTATCTCTTCCTCGAAGGCACTGACATCCTGAAAACTGCGGTAGACCGAGGCAAAGCGCACAAATGCCACCTGATCGATATCACGCAGTTCGTCCATCACCAGGTTGCCAATCTCCTGTGAGGAAAAGTCCCGTTCGCCCATGGTACGCATGCGTTTCATGATGCGATTGATGGCATTATCCACCTGTTCCGTGGCCACTGGCCGTTTTTCCAGGGCGCGGACAATGCCCGCCCGCAATTTTTCCTCGTTAAACGGTTCGCGCCGCCCATCGGATTTCACCACCCGGGGCATGACCAGTTCTGCTGTCTCAAACGTGGTAAAGCGCTCGCTGCAGCTCAGACATTCCCGCCGCCGCCGGACCATGGCCCCTTCTCCAGCGAGCCGTGAATCGATCACCTTGGTATCGTGTGCGCCACAAAATGGACAATGCATGTATCATTTACCGGCACGTTGTTGTGCCATCCGTCAGTCGCCGTACACCGGCAAACGTTTGCAAACGGCCAGCACCTTTTGCTTCACCGCCTCAATGGTCGCCGCGTCGGCCGGATTCTCCAGCACATCGCAGATCCAGTTGGCCAGATCGCGCGCTTCCGCCTGTTTGAAACCCCGTGTCGTGATCGCCGGCGTGCCGATGCGGATACCACTGGTCACAAAAGGCGACTGCGGATCGTTGGGTACCGCGTTCTTGTTCACGGTGATATTAGCGCTGCCAAGCGCGGCATCCGCTTCCTTGCCGGTCAGCCCCTTGTCGATCAGGTCGACCAGGAACAGGTGGTTATCCGTCCCACCGGAGACAATCTTGTAACCACGCTCGATCATGGTCTGCGCCATGGTGCGGGCGTTATCAATCACCTGTTGTTGATAGGTTTTGAACTCGGGCTCCAGGGCTTCCTTGAAGGCCACCGCCTTGGCCGCGATCACGTGCATCAACGGCCCGCCCTGGGTACCGGGGAAAACCATGGAGTTGAGTTTCTTTTCGATATCAGGGTTGGCCCTGGCCAAAATCACTCCACCGCGGGGACCACGCAGGGTCTTATGGGTAGTCGAGGTCGTGACGTCGGCAATGTTCACCGGGTTGGGATACAGACCCGCCGCCACCAGGCCCGCGACGTGGGCCATGTCGACAAACAGGTAAGCACCAACGCTGTCGGCAATATCGCGAAAACGCTGCCAGTCCATCACTCGCGAATAGGCGGAGAACCCGGCCACGATCATCTTCGGCTTATGCTCTTTCGCCAGCGCCTCGACCTGGTCGTAATCCACCTCGCCGGTTTCGGTATTCAGGCCGTACTGATAGGCATGGAAAATCTTGCCGGAGAAATTGACCTTGGCCCCGTGAGTCAGGTGACCGCCGTCTGCCAGACTCATGCCCAGAATGGTATCCCCCGGACTACACAGGGCCAGATAGACCGCCGCATTGGCCTGGGAGCCTGAGTGTGGCTGGACATTGGCATAGTCCGCGCCGAATAACTGCTTGAGGCGGCTAATTGCCAGCTCTTCCACAATATCCACGTACTCACAGCCGCCGTAATAACGTTTGCCGGGATAGCCCTCTGCATATTTATTGGTCAATACCGAACCCTGCGCGGCCATCACCCGCGGGCTGGCGTAATTTTCCGAGGCAATGAGCTCGATATGCTCTTCCTGGCGTGTATTTTCCTGCTGGATGGCCTGCCAGACTTCGTCGTCAAAACCGGCAATTGTCATTGATTTCTTGAACATGAAAGCCTCGAAATATCTATATAATTCAATAAATTAGAAATAGCTACGCTGGCACGCCGCGGCCACCAACGAGGCCGCCTAGCTTACCCGATCCAGCTCAAAAATGCATTGTGAAAGAAAGACTTAGACGGATTAGGTAATTTCCAGCCATGGACCACACATAGATATTAGTGTCGCATTCATGCCCACGAAGACCGCCATGAAATCAATTTTAATCAAATATGTGGTTTTGGACGATTTCATCCCGGTGAGACAATTTGCCCATATGTGTGGACAAGCGCACAACCACCAGGAACATCTACAGGCAGTTTTGCCCTATGCCGCCGAATCCATCCCGCATGACGGATCTGGATGGTGTCATCGAGCATATTAACCCGGCCGCGCAGGCATGGTTTGCATGCAACGAGGAAGCTGCGCTCGGTGCATCCATTACACATCATCTGCCTGAGATCGAACAATATCTGGATAAACACTGCAGCAGTCAATTGAAATGCTGGCGTCCCTATCAGTAGTACCATGCAGGTCAGTGGGCAGAGTCGCTATTTAATTATCCTGTCGGATATCAGTGAACGGCGCGCCATGCTGGAAGAGTCAGTTTCCCGGCACACTTGACGCAACTAATTTCACCTTTTACTTGTCATACTTCATCAACCGGTACTGCGGTATAGGTTAAAGTTTGTCCTAAGATTGAGGCGGTTTTGTTGTACCATTTGTTCCATTAGTTAGTCTATATAACAATAAAATACCGTTATTACGACAATCTATAAAGGCATAAAAAATCATGCCGTACCAGCTAGAAACAAGTTTTATTTACCGAAGTTAATTTTGCGTATAATCGAGCAAAGTCTTTACCCAACCACCAATAACTAAGGGGAGCTGTATGAATTGGACTATCTATTTTGCCCTCGGCAGTGCTGTACTTGGCATTCTCTATGGGATCGTCAGCATTCTGCAGGTGATGAAATTACCGCGCGGTAATGAAGAGATGCAACGCATCTCCGATGCCATACAACAAGGTGCCAGCGCCTATTTGCGTCGCCAATACACGACTATCGCCTTTGTTGGGGTGGTGTTATTTATTGTGATTGGTTTCGCTCTGGATTGGTATACTGCTATCGGCTTCATGATCGGCTCGATACTTTCCGGATCTGCGGGAATTATTGGCATGAACGTTTCCGTACGCACCAACTCTCGCACAGCGGAAGCCGCGCGAAGCGGCCTGAATCCTGCCCTCAAGGTCGCTTTCAAAGGTGGCGCCATCACCGGTCTACTGGTAGTGAGCTTAGGTCTACTGGGTGTGACTATTTATTACAAAATCCTCCAAGCAATCGGTGCTCCCAATCCTTTACATTCAATCGTCGGTTTGGCCTTCGGTAGCTCGCTTATCTCGATCTTTGCTCGTCTAGGCGGTGGTATCTTCACCAAGGGCGCAGACGTCGGCGCCGACATCGTGGGCAAAGTCGAAGCCGGTATCCCTGAAGACGATCCACGCAACCCGGCGGTAATTGCAGATAATGTGGGCGACAATGTCGGCGACTGTGCCGGCATGGCAGCTGACCTGTTCGAAACGTACGCCGTGACCGTTGTGGCCACTATGTTCCTGGGCGGCTTGATTCTGAAACACCTGGGTGACACGGCAACGTATTACCCACTGGTACTCGGCGGCGCTTCCATTATTGCCTCTGTCATCGGCACCTTCTTCGTGTCCATCAAAGAAGGCGGCAAGATCATGAACGCCCTGTATCGTGGCGCGATTATCTCGGCAGTGCTGGCCGGCATCGCATTTTACTTTATTACGAAGTACATGATGGCTGATAACGGCACTTACTCAGTCATGCAGTTATTTGGTTCATCGTTAGTGGGTCTAGTGTTGACCGTCGCCATGGTAGTCATCACGGAATACTACACTGCAACCGAGTACAGTCCGGTGCGACACATCGCACAGGCCTCCACCACAGGTGACGGCACCAACGTCATTGCTGGTCTGGGTGTTTCCATGAAATCCACCGCCTTGCCGGTACTGGCAGTCTGTATCGCCATCGGGGTTTCCTATCACCTGGCCGGCCTGTATGGCATTGCCATCGCTGCGACCGCCATGTTATCCATGACCGGGATTATCGTGGCCCTGGACGCCTACGGTCCAATTACCGATAACGCCGGTGGTATCGCCGAGATGGCCGACCTGCCGCATGAAGTGCGTAATACCACCGACGCGCTGGATGCCGTAGGTAACACCACCAAGGCCGTCACCAAGGGCTACGCCATCGGTTCCGCCGGCCTCGCCACCCTCGTGTTGTTTGCCGACTACACCAAGGCACTGTCGGAACACACTGGACAGGCCGCGATTAGCTTTGATCTGTCCAATCACATGATCATCATCGGCCTGTTCATCGGCGGTCTGGTACCCTACCTGTTCGGCGCCCTGGCCATGGAGGCCGTAGGCCGCGCTGCCGGCGGTATCGTCAACGAAGTCCGCCGCCAGTTCCGGGAGATGCCCGGCATCATGAACCATACCCAGAAGCCGGATTATTCCAAAGCGGTGGACATGCTCACCAAGGCTGCCATCAAGGAAATGATCATCCCCTCCCTGTTGCCCGTGGCCATCCCCATCCTGGTCGGCCTGTTCCTGGGCAAACAGGCGCTAGGCGGCGTATTGATCGGGACCATCGTCACCGGCCTGTTCGTGGCCATCTCCATGACCACCGGTGGCGGCGCCTGGGACAATGCCAAGAAGTATATTGAAGACGGCAATTATGGCGGCAAGGGCTCCGACGCGCACAAGGCGGCGGTCACCGGTGACACCGTCGGCGACCCGTACAAGGACACCGCCGGCCCGGCCATCAACCCGCTGATCAAGATCATGAATATCGTGGCCCTCTTGATCATCCCGCTGTTGTACGCCGTGCACTGATTACACATCAGGGCAAAACAAAAAGGGCCGCAAATGCGGCCCTTTTTTTATGACGGTGCTTTTAGTTTTAGAACTTAGTGCCATAACCTATTTCAAAATAGTTCTGGGTCATTTCCAGTTTCATGGTACCACCACCGAACCCCGGCAAGTTAGGCGCAAACTGTCCTGAAACACTGTGTTTAAAACTATGCACATAGTTAAAACTCAGTTGACTGTCCTTGTCCAGATTGTATGTGCCGCCTAGCGTCAGGTGATCAGTAATCACACCCGGAGCCAGGAAATTTGCCGTCACTTCACTGGAAGAAATCGGGTTGTCTCCATGATTCCAGCCGGCGCGCCAGGTCCATTTATCGCTATAGGCATACTGGAAACCCAGCTTGAACACGTTAATGCTATCCCAGCCAAAACCAGGACCATCATTAGAACCCAATGGTTTAATCCCTAATGAGCTTGATGAATTTCCAATTGCCGCGACATTCTTATAATCAATATAGAGATAATCAAATGCGACGGTCAATTTCGGATTCGCCTGCCAGGCAATCCCGGCCGTTGCCGTACTGGCAATATCCAGCTCTCCCTGGTCGGCAAACAGGCCTTTGTAATTGTCAAATTTACTCATCTTGATCTTGGGCTGGTAAGACGCGCCGACGGTCACTGAATTGCTGACCTTGGCCTGAATGCCGATTTTCACGCCAAATCCGGAGGCATTATCGGTACCATTATCAGTTAATGCCGTGCCATCGATTGACAATGGAGCAAAGGCTTGCAAGCCTTTTGCCTCAAAGCGCTGATAGGCATAGATGGCAGATATTCCCAGTGAAACGCCTGGAGAAACTTTATAGCCATAAGTACCCGTTACAAAAAGTTGTTCCAGATTGATGCCTGTCGAACCCGTGTAACCTAGTGCTGCTGCAAAATTCTTGGCGTAATCCGTGTTCATGCCCCCGTTAGCAGAAATAGTGAAAGCCCAGGCGGATTTGGCATTAATTGGGGACGCCATACCAAAATAAGGTATGAGAAAATAATTGCTGTCACTTTCCTGGCTGGCGTCAAGCGATTGTCCTGAGCCCATAACATTTGTATTACCCGTTAAAGTGTAACTGCGAGGCTTCGGGCTAAACACGCCCAAATTAACATCCATTCGTCTCCCCACTGAGACGACAGCACCAGGATTAATTACAATGTTTGAGGTTGCTTCGGCCATCGCCGCACCGGCCCCACCCATACCACGGTCCGTGACTCCGGTACCTTCCGGGTTCATGCCGTTGGTGGCATAAGCACTCAGTGGTAAAGCACCGAGTGCCGTCAAAACTGATATTTTAACAAAAGTAGATTTTTTCACGTTCTTACCTCACCTAATAACAATCCATTGAATTAATCAACAAAATACAATTATTAACGTTTTGCTTTCTTGAATACGGGTAAAAAAAGGGCCGCAGCAGCGGCCCTTATAATTTTCAAAATGTAGTAAGCAATGATCTGTTAGAACTTCCAGCTATAGGTCGCTTCCAACTGGAACTCATACATCTTTATAGCAATCGTTTGAGCAGCTGGTGCCTGAGTAAATGCATTAGGCCCAGTAACGGTGTTCGAAGCCGCATACATCATGCGATAGCTCCACTCACTTGTCTTGTCCAGTTTATTGGTAAACCCGAAAGTGATTTCATCTTGAACCACACCCGGGGCCAAAATATTGAAGAGGACTTCCTTATTTGGAATTGGCTGGTCACAGTGGCTATAACCCACACGCCAGGTCCATGCGGGGCTGGTGGCCCACTGGTAACCCAGTTTGTACACCGTTATGTCCTGCCATCCGAAACCAGGACCACTACTACCACCAAGCGAGTTAGTTGGGGCATTTTGAGGGTTGAAGTTGGAGATTGAATTAGCAATTGATGGAACTTCGCTGTAATTGATCCGCTGGACATCGAAGACCAACTTCGAGGATGGTGCAGTATCGTAGGCCAAACCGACAGTCCAGGTCGATGGGATATCAAAATTACCACCTTCAGCGTACAGACCCTTATATTTATCAAACTTGCTCATTGAGGCCTTGCCCTGATAGGACGCGCCCAGGGTCAGCCCCTTGGCCACTTCACCCTGCCAACCCAGTTTATAGGTAAAACCGGTGGAGGTATCATAACCATTATCCGTTACACTCCCTGGATATGCGCTATAGCCTGGCTGATCAAATGCTTGTAAACCTGTTGCCTTAAAGCGTTGGTAGATCCCGATCAGGCTCACGCCCCAGGATGAACTGGCGTTGATCTTGCGCGAGTAAGTGCCGTTCACGAATAATTGGGACAAATCAACGCCCGCGCCGGTGCCATAGAAGGTACCACCATAGGTTGAGGTGGGATAATCCGTGTTCATGCCACCGTTACCGTATACCGCCACGCCAGCGGAACTGTTGTTATCGATCATCCAGTTCATGCCAAAGTGCGGGATAAAGAAGTAATTACTGTCACTCTTTACGGTACCAAGCACGAGAGGGAAATAACCGGTATTGGGGTCAGGCGTACCAGCTACACCTGAAACTGTGTATTCGCGGTGAGGACTGAAAATCGCGCCACCGATATCACCGGTTTGACCAACCCAGACCATGCCGGCCGGGTTAGTTGCAGACGCCATCGCGTCTTCGGGCAGGGCCACACCGGCACCGGCCAGACCACCATTCTTGGTGCTGTAAGCATCAGAAAAATAGCCATTGGTTGCAAAACTGGTTGTGGGTACAGCTAATGCGGCAAGCACCGCCGCACTCGCCAAGCGGCGAACAGAATTCTTCATGGTCTTTCTCCCGAGTGGTTGGTATTTTTAAAAATCATCCTGCTTAAATATTGTTGTAATTTTGCAACAACCTGTTGTTTAAACAATATTATCTTATATGCAAGTGGCAGTATCTTTCACCAGACGCCAGGGAGTGTCAAGAAAAAATTCCTTATATTTCATAATATTAGAAATTAATAATATACTGAGATTGATTATTGCATTTCGCAATGTATGACAACATACACAGCTAAGAAATCACCATGGTTATCCCCGCCATTCCGAGTTTCTACTGCACAATCAGTCATGGCAACAACCTGGTTATCTGGGAAGAGGTTTCAATACTGGTCTAAATGTCGGGTTAAGCAATTCATCCCGCATAGACACCGCGCTAAGTTCAGCAAGTCAATGTCATTTAACCTGCCATCCTGCTACCAAATTTACTTAGAGCAAAACAAAACTTATTCAGCAAGTGTCCTCTGCTCAAAACGACAGAACCTCCCGAAGGAGGTTCTGCAGTCATCCTTGAAGATGTAATGTAGCTTAAATGAACAGGGTAATATCGGATTCACCGGCAAACTCGAAAAAGGTAGCAGCACCACCGTATTCCAGGCCGTCGATGAAATCCTTGTGGTTCATATCGAACAGATCAACCGTCATCTGGCATGCCACCATCTTGACGTCTGCCTCGACGCAAAGATCGCGCAGGTCCGCCACGCTGGCGACACCCTTGGATTTGATCTTGTTCTTCATCATCATGGTCATGATGCTTTGCATACCCGGAATCGCAGTACCCAGTACCGGGAACCACTTGTCCATACCCATTGGCATCGGCATGCCGGGATTACCTAACGGGCTGACTTGCAAAGCAAGCTTTTTCCTCAACAGCTGCAGTCCGTAGAATGTGAAAAAGATCTGAACCTCGTAGCCCAGCGCCGCAGCAGTTGAAGCAAGAATAAACGGCGGATAGGCCCAGTCCAGACTTCCTTTTGTTGCAATAATGGCGAGTTTTTTCTCTGACATACTTACCTCCAAGGCAATCCCACTTCCCTGTGTATCTTATGTTGTAGTTTAGTGTAGGTGTGGAAAATAAAAAGGCCTGACAATCAGGCCTTCTTGATGAGAAACGTAAATTTACCGCCTTCTTCTTTTGATTCTACCAGGGTGTTACCTGTTTGCTTGGCGAAGGCTTCAAAGTCTTTTACTGAGCCCGGGTCGGTCGCAATAATGTGCAGCACCTGGCCACTACCCATGCCACCCAATGCCTTCTTGGCGCGCAGGATCGGCAGCGGACAGTTCAGCCCGGTTGCATCCAGTTCTTGATCAAAGTTGGCCATGTTGTAACTCCTTTCCGAATAATTAATTTGTTTTGCGTACTATAACGATGATTTGGCAGTCGATGAAGACAGGAAGGGGTAAAATACCCGTGTCCATCAACCGTTCCCTGGGCAACGGTGACACTGCACAGGGGTATATTACTTTAATAATCAGATATATTACCATATATTGAAATGATCGCCAGCGTCGCGCTCTGGCCCATTACCCTTAAACTGGGACTCATAAAATGCCGCATATTCAAATAGATAGAAATTGCATTCCCAGTTAAGCTTCTATTCAGTGATGATATTTATAATAGTTAAATGATGAAAACCCGTTTGTCTCCCATTGTGCTGAGCATGTGCCTGCTCTGCTCCCCCACCTACAGCAATGCTAAGGACCTGGCGCTACCGGACATTGGCGACAGCCGCGCGGCAGTGATGACCCCGGAACAGGCACGTCGCATCGGTGAGGCCGTTGTCCACAAGCTGCGGCGCGAAGGCATGGTCGTGGATGACCCGGTGGTGACCGGCTACCTCAACCAGCTCGGTTATAAACTCCTGGCGCAGCGGGATAATCCGGGACAGACAACGTTTACCTTCTTCCTGGTGAATGACAGCAGCATTAACGCCTTTGCCCTGCCCGGCGGCTTTATTGGTGTCAACTATGGCCTGATAAAAGCCACAGACACTGAGGGTGAACTTGCGTCCGTACTTGCTCATGAAATCGCACACGTACTGCAACGCCACTTTTCCCGTTCCTATGAGATGAACAAACATTCCAGCCTGCCCATCCTCGCCGCTATCCTTGCCGCCATTGTGCTCGGCGCCAAGGGCAATGCGGATGTTGGCCAGGCGGCGATCGCAACCGCGGCCGGTGCCACCGCCCAGCACCATATCAATTTCACCCGCCACAACGAGGAAGAAGCGGATCGGGTCGGTATCCATTTGCTGGCCAAGGCCGGGTTCGATCCGGAAATGATGGCGGAATTATTTGAAAAGCTGCAGAGACAGGCACGCCTCTCCGGCACCAATATCCCGCCGTTTTTGCTGACTCACCCGGTCAACAGCGAACGTATTACCGATGCCAAAAATCGCGCAGCGCAATTGCCCAGGCCCAAACCACACGACGAACTGACTTACTACCTGATGCGCAATCGCATCTTTGCCGAGAGCGCCAGTGACAAGCAGGCCAGCGCGAACAAGTTCAGGCTTGAACTGCAACAGGCCCAGGGCGAAAAGGATATCGCAGTGCGCTATGGCTATACCCTGAGTTTGATCCGCCTGGGTGAATATAAGGCCGCGCTCAAGCAGGTTGACCAATTGTTGAAAGCACATCCCATGCGCATCGTTTTTCTATTAGCGAAAGCTAATATATATGCCAAGTCTGGCCAAATCCCGTCCGCCCTTGCCATCTATCGCCATGCGCTGGACTATTATCCGGACAATTCCGCCCTGACCTATGGCTATGCCGATGCGCTGATTCAGGGTGGTAAAAACGCGCAGGCGGAAAACGTGCTGAATAATTTCCTGAAGCAAAAGCGCAATAATCCGGATTTTTACCGGCTGCTTGCTCGCGCCAGCATGCAAACAGGCAACAAGGCTGCATCACACGAAGCCCTGGCGGAATACTATTATCAGATCGGGCAATTGCATCAGGCCATTGATCAAATCAAGATCGCACTAAAAATTAAGCATCTTGATTTCTACACAACCAACCGTCTCGAAGCGCAATTAGCGTTGATCAAAGAAGAAGTACCAAAAGAAGATAAATGACTTCCTTAAATTAGCAAACGCTAATTTTCTCCTGATTTCATAAGTACTTGCACGGATAACTGTTTCATGTATGCTTACCAGATGGCTGTATATCTAATGTTATATAGCGATTAAAAAAATGGAAGCGCTTACAGAACGTTGTAAGATTTCTTGTTAATAAAACCCTTTGACGAGGAGGAGATCATGCGGAAACCCGCTAAGCTGATCCTGGCTGCCAGTGCTGTAGCAGTGTTACTCGGTTCCATGACCATGGCACCAGTTGGTAGCGCACATGCTGAGGACATGGTTGCACTAGGAAAGAAAATTGCTGAAAACCGCAAGAAAGGTAACTGCTTTACCTGTCATGACTATAAAGGCGCCAATCTGCCTGGCAACATTGGACCACCTTTGGTCGCTATGAAATCCCGGTTCCCGGATAAACAGAAGTTGTATGACCAGATCTATGATGCAACAAAAGCTAATCCTAATACCATCATGCCTCCGTTCGGCAAGTACGAGATCCTGACCAAGAAGGAAATCCAGGCCGTAACAGACTGGGTATACACACTCTAAATTACGAAAAGATACGGGAGACGAGAATCATGAAACGTAGAACTTTCCTGCAAGGCAGCCTGGCAGGCGGCGCCGTGGCGGCGGCCGTGGGTGCAGGCCTGCTGAGTCCGACCACCGTGCTGGCAGCCGCGTGGCCCAAGGCGGCCTTCTCGGCCAAGAGCGTCCAGGGCGCCATGAAGGGCCTGTTCGGCAGCGACAGCAGCACCGCCAGTGACGCCATCAAGATCAAGG
>JARRNT010000052.1:2500-15961 GCA_037384645.1 Gammaproteobacteria bacterium
AATACAAATCACGTGATGTAACCGAGTTGCCACAGCTGATACTCCTGGATATCAACATGCCGAAAATGAGCGGGCATGAAGTCCTTCGGATAATACGCAACAACGAGGTTACACAGCTTATCCCTGTTGTCATCTTATCGAGTTCCGATGAAGAAAATGACATCAAGCAGGGTTATGAACTGGGGAATAACAGCTACGTAAGAAAGCCGGTAGACTATGATGAGTTCTGTAATACCATCAAGACCATCGGCCAATACTGGCTAAAAACCAATCTGCAGCCCTTATAGAAATTCTATTCGCATCAATTCGAATACAGTTGCCGCTGTTCGTAATAAATACCTGGCAGGAAAAAATAAAAACAGGCGCCCTGACCCGGTGAAGACTCAGCCCAGATCCTGCCGCCATGACGGTTGATGATTCTTTGCACCGTGGCAAGACCAATACCCGTACCACTGAATTCATCGCCATGTAAACGCTGAAATGGCTGGAAGATGACATCGGTAAATTTCTGGTCGAATCCTACACCGTTATCTTTTATGTAAATTGCATCCACACCGGATACATGACTGACTCCGATCTCGATTTGTGGTGAAGACGCATCCGCAGAATATTTAACTGCATTATCTATCAGATTTTCCAGCGCAATGCGCATTAACTTCGCATCACAATAGGCAAAAATGTCGGCTTCTATTTTCAGGTAGAATTTAGCGTGCCGCTCTACTTCAAAATTGTTTTTAAATATGGCGTCGCAAATCCGGCTTAAATTAATGTATTCCATTTCCATGTTCTGGCGACTGATGCGCGACAATCGCAGCAAGTTGTCAATCAGCATGCTCATTTTTTCCGAGCTGTAACGGATTTTACTCAGGTAACGAATACCGGTCTCATCCAGCCGCTCTGCATATTCGTCTGCCAGGATCTGGCTATAACCATTAATGGCCCGCAGAGGTCCACGCAGGTCATGTGAAACAGAATAACTGAACGTTTCCAGCTCTTTGAGCGAATTCTCCAGTTCACAGGTACGTACTGCCACCTGCTCTTCAAGCTCCTCATTATAACGCTCGAGTTTGTTCTGCACTTCCGCTCTTTCCATTTCAACAGCAATTCTCGCGGCAAAAACACCGATGATATCCGCGTGCCAGTCTTCAGGCTCATGCGGTTTTGTATCAATAACTGCGAGAATACCGTGACTTTTACCCGCAGTATCCGACAGGGAAATACCGAAATAACTCTGTGCCCCTATCTCCTTCAGGATTTTATCTTTCGGGAAAATTTTGCTGACATCACGGTAATAAAAAACCTCTTCACCACTAAATGCTTTATCACATGGCGTCCCTTCCAGGTCATAGATAAAATTCTCCAGCCGCTTATCACCATCGAGCACACATTCAGTCTGTATTTGCGGTTTATCTGCTATCTGCCTGCCGATAACAGCGTACCTGGAATTAAAAACCTTCTTAAGTAAAGACAGGCAGGAATACAGGAAGTCCTGATACTTGATGGCCCCCTGCTGGGCCAGGGTGGCATAGATCTGGGCATTTCGCATGCGCTCCTGTTCGATACGCAAGCGTGCAGTCACATCACGCGCATTAGTGACAGCTCCCTGTACGACATCTGAATCGCCATAATAAGGATAGTAATTGACTTCCATATCCATGACGTTTCCATCTTTATCGATAACGGAGATCATGCTTGTAATCTGCCTGCCCTCAAATACTTTATCGAGGTTTGGTTTGGATACATTGAAGAAAAAGTCTCTACCCATCAAATCCTGGACACTATGTCCAATTATCTTTTCTCTGGATACACCGGTCGTTTTCGTGTATGCAGTATTTACCGCGCGATAAATATAATCACGATCAATGTATGACATCTGATCCTGTGTTGTTGCCATTATCATTTCATACAACATCAACTCCTGCTCGCGGCGTTTAATCTTTTCAAAACCTTCGGCAATTCTCGCCCGCATGTCATCAAACGCATTTATCAATACATCGAACTCATCTTCCCCTTTTCGATTCGTTGTGCGTTCAAGTGTGATGGGCTTATCCAGATTTTCTGCATCCATCTCACGCACCTGGTCCGCCATATGATTAATATGCCTGGTGACCAGCGACTGGAAAATGTACATAAAGAACCCGGCTATAATCAGGGTCTTGAAAAAATTCGATACAAGAATTATCCAGATCCGATTAAACAGCCGCTTGTATACATCACTCAGCGTCGCGACGATTTCCACACGACCAATATGCCTGAGCGCGCCACGATACTCATAAGTCAGCTCAAAGCTCTGCTTGATAGTATTGTTATTTGCGAGTTTACCTGCCGAGACCTGTAACCCGTCCTCTCCAAACACGGCGATATACTGGATATCCGGGAGATGCCTCATCCCGTCAATCTGTAATTGCATTTCCTGTTTGTCAGTTGTCCACATTGCATGGGACAGCGGCTGTAAATAGACATGTTTAATCTGGATAAAACGATGATTAATTTCGTGAACATCATTGGAATAATCCCGATACAACTGCAAACCGGTAATGATCAGCGTGACAAAGGCGCTGGCCAGGATCACATAGTAAATTAACTTTATAGCAATGCGTCGCTTGGGATTATTTTTTCTTGGAAAGATCATTTATTCTGATCAGGAACTGGATTTTTAATCTTTAATTTAGCTGGCTGCTTGCATATAAACATCCCAGGTGACCGGACCCTGGCAATAGCGCCGCTCATCTGCCGGGTATGGAAACGCCGGATGCGAGTGACATTTCCATCAGCCACAAACGGACTCGCTCAAGGAAAGTATAGAGGGTCTGGGGTAAAAAGACCCGTTATTCAGCGATTAAATCTCGGTATCGAAAGCGGACCGCAATCTACTTTATTCCACGATAACGCGGGCAATCCGGCGCTTGCCCACCTGAACAACGTGCCTGCTGCCGGTGGCAATGACCAGCTTCGTGTCACTGACGCGTTCACCATCGATTTTCACTGCGCCCTGCCTGATCATGCGCATGGCATCAGAGGTGCTATTCACCAGTTGCGCCAGTTTCAACAAATTCGGCAACGGCAGGCTGTTGTCAGTTGCAGACACCATCACATCCGGAATCTCATCAGGTAATTTGCCTTTCTGGAAACGCTCGATGAACGCCTGTTGCGCCTGCTGCGCGGCCGCCTGATCGTGGAAGCGGGCCACAATCTCCTGGGCCAGTTCAAATTTGACATCGCGTGGATTTTTACCGCCCTGCACCGCCTGTTGGTAGGTCTCAATCTCGGACATGGGTTTGAAACTGAGCAGCTCGAAATAACGCCACATCAGATCATCAGAGATGGACATGATTTTGCCAAACATCTCGTCAGGCGATTCACTGATACCGATGTAATTGTTCAGCGATTTTGACATCTTCTGGACCCCGTCGAGCCCTTCCAGGATCGGCATGGTCAGCACCACCTGGGCTTCCTGGCCATAGTGTTTCTGCAGTTCACGTCCCACCAGCAGGTTAAATTTCTGATCGGTACCACCAAGTTCCACGTCCGCGCGCATGGCCACCGAGTCATAGCCCTGTATCAGGGGATATAAAAACTCATGAATCGCAATGGGCTGACCCGAGCCATAGCGCTTGCTGAAATCGTCGCGCTCCAGCATCCGGGCCACTGTGTGTTTTGCCGCCAGCTGGATCAGATCCGCCGCGTTCATTTCTCCCATCCAGCTGGAATTGAACATCACCAGGGTACTCTCGGGATCCAGGATTTTGAAAATCTGCTGTTCATAGGTACGCGCATTTTCGATCACCTGGTCCCGGGTGAGAGGCGGACGTGTCGCGCTCTTGCCGGTGGGATCGCCGATCATGCCGGTAAAATCGCCAATCAGGAACAAGACTTCATGACCAAGATCCTGAAACTGGCGCAATTTATTGATGAGGACGGTGTGCCCCAGGTGCAGGTCCGGTGCAGTCGGATCAAACCCGGCCTTGATACGCAGGGGACGACCGGTTTTGAGTTTGTCGATAAGCTCGCTCTCAAGCAATAATTCATCACAGCCACGCCTGATGAGTCCGAGCGCCTCTTCTAATGTTGCCATTCACTGCACCCTTCGCTGAAAGCGCCGTAGGGTACCATAGCCCCCCGGGCGGTATAAGCTGTAGAATTAATAATGGAATTAATAAAAACTATTTTTTACCGGGATATTTGACCCATAGCCCGTTTCAGGTTATCTTTTATACAACAATAATTTCTTGGTTTTTCCGTGGATTACAATTCTTTCTTAACAAAAGATTTTAAGAATCGAAAACCCGGCAGACCATACGCCAGGCGGCTGCGTATACATCGCCGGCATGTGATCGCGCTGTTGTCCATCGTCCTGATCAGTGGCGCCGTACTCAGCGTAATCTCGCTCAATGCCAGAGCCAAACACCACATCCAGAATCTCAACGACAATCCCCTCAGCCGCGTCGTTCTGCCAATACAGCTGCCAGCATCAGCATCTAATGCAGCACAGACAGAAAAGCCGGCCGTTCCTGTCAAAGCAAACCTGTCGCGCAAAATCGTTGAATCAAACGATACCCATACAATTGCGGTCAAGGTAAAACACGGTGATTCACTCGCGAGCATTTTTCAACGTAACGACCTGGATCCGGCCGAGTTACACAACATCATTCATACCAACGCCGATACCAAAAGCTTAAGACACCTCGTGCCTGGCCAGAGCTTCCGGATCCAGGTAGACGACGATAATGCCGTGCAAAGTCTGCTCTACACGATCAACCCGCTGGAATCACTGGATATTCAGCGGGATGGTGATGACTTTATTGCCCACTACCACCATAAAAATGTCGAAAAGCGGATCAATCATGCAAGTGCCGTCATTACCTCGTCACTGTTTGAAGCCGGCCAGTCAGCAGGCCTGTCCAACCAGCTGATCATGGAGCTGGCCCATATCTTCGGCTGGGATATCGACTTTGCGTTAAACATCCGCCGCGGGGATTCATTCTCGGTGGTGTATGAAGAGGACTACCTGAATGGCAAGAAGCTGAATAACGGTCCGATTCTGGCCGCGGAATTCGTCAACCAGGGGCATGTCTACAAAGCCATACGTTATACCGATCCCACTGGCAACAGTGATTATTATGACCCCAGGGGCAAAAGCATGCGCAAGGCCTTCCTGCGCACACCAGTGGCTTTCACCCGCATCAGCTCCCGCTTTGGTCTGCGCTATCATCCCATACTGCATCGCAAGCGCATGCATACCGGCGTCGACTATGCCGCCCCCAGAGGCACGCCGATCAAGGCAACGAGTGACGGCAAGATCGTCTTTATTGGTCGTAAGGGTGGTTATGGCAATGCCATCCTTATCAAGCACAACGGTATATACAGTACCCTGTATGGCCATATGGAGCGCTTTCATCGCGGCATGCATCGTGGCAAACGGGTAAAACAGGGACAGATTATCGGTTACGTCGGCAGTACCGGGCTGGCAACCGGCCCTCACCTGCACTACGAATTCCGCGTTCACGGCGTGTTCCGAAATCCGCTGACGGTCAAACTGCCCGATGCAAAACCCATCAAGGCCGCCTATCGGCAGGACTTCGAGAAACATGCCCAGGTCTTGCTGAGTCAACTTTCGGTTCTTAGTTCAACGCTTGCTCTGAACCGCTAAGCAATAGCTACATGGATGAGCTCTACATCGGCCTTATGTCAGGTACCAGCCTGAATGGTGTAGATGCAGTTGTTGTTGAATTTGATCGCCATAATTCCCCGCGACTGCTGCACAGCCACAGCGAAAAATTCCCGGCAACACTCTACTCAAATCTGCAGCAACTCATCACCACGCAGGCAACAAGCCTGTCACAACTTGCCAGCATCGATCATGAACTTGCCGTCGTTTACAGTCTGTCGGTCAAGAAGCTATTGCACAAAGCCAATCTAACACCATCACACATCCAGGCAATTGGCTGTCATGGTCAGACGATCTACCACCAGCCAGAGGGTGAGCAGCACAACTCGCTGCAGCTGGGCGATCCGGGGTTTATTACCGAGACCACGGGTATCAGTGTTGTGGCTGATTTTCGCCGGCGAGATATGGCCGTGGGCGGACAGGGCGCACCACTGGTACCCGCCTTTCATGCCGACGCCTTTGCTAGTCCGGATTCAAAACGCGTTATTCTTAACATTGGCGGGATTGCCAATATCACGATTATCCCTCCCGCGGAAAATAGCGCCATTACCGGATTTGATACCGGCCCGGGCAATACCCTGATGGATCAGTGGGCGTTTCATCATCTGAATCAAATCTATGATCATGATGGAGAGTGGGCAGCCAGCGGTCACATCATCGACGATTTGCTGGAGTCGTTATTGGCCGATGACTATTTCAGGAAAACGCCGCCCAAAAGCACTGGCCGTGAATATTTCAACCTGGCCTGGCTCGAATCATATCTATCTGATTCCTTCAGACCCGAAGACGTTCAGGCCACGCTACTGGAACTCACATGCCAGAGTATTGCCCGCCATATCACCCAGTATGCCCGGGACACTTCGGAGATCTACATATGCGGTGGTGGTGCTCACAACCGGGCTCTGCGACGCAGGCTCACACAAATTGTTGCCCCCATGAATGTCGACACCAGCGAAAGACTGGGGATCGATCCCGACTGGGTCGAGGCAGCCGCCTTCGCCTGGCTGGCCAGGCAAACCCTGCACCAGCTGCCGGGTAACCTGGTCAGTGTCACCGGGGCAAAGCGCCCGGTAGTATTAGGCGGGGTATACCGCACGGCAAACTGATTCAGTCGGAATTATTTTTGCCCTTAATGACGGTGAAATGGGTTGTAGCCTTCCTGGCTTCAGACTGACGCAAGAGCTGACTGATACGATCCGGGGGCAAGGGGCGACTGATACGGTAACCCTGAATCATGTTGCAACCCAGTTTTTCGAGTTGCTTGAGGGTATTTTCGCTTTCCACCCCTTCCGCGGTAACAGTAAGTCCCAGGTTATGCGCCATATCCACGATGGAATGAACAATGGATTCGTCGTCTTTATCCGTTGCCATATCCATGACAAAGGATTTATCAATCTTGATTTCCTGTACCTGCAAACGCTTCAGTGTACTCAATGAAGAGTAGCCCGTGCCAAAATCATCGATGGCAAAGCTGACACCCATTTTACCCAGAGCGGCCAGCACGCCCATTACATGCCCCGGATTACTCATAATCACGCTTTCAGTTATCTCAAACTGGATAAAACGATTATCCACGCCAGCCTGGTCCAGTAATTGCGCCAGCTGTTCAGGGAAATCCGGGTCCTGCAGATTTTGCATGGACAAATTCAGTGAGATCGCCACACCCAGTCCTGCACGATGCCAGGCATCCAGTTGCAATAGTGCCGTGGAGATAACCCAGTATGTCAGCTGCCGGATCAAGCCAGACTGCTCTGCCATTGGTATAAACTCGGCAGGTGGTATAAAACCGCGGTCCTTGTGCTGCCAGCGAAGCAATGCTTCCAGCCCGACGATCCTGCGGGTATCAAGATCGAGCTTGGGCTGATAAAACAACATCAGGTCGTCATTGTGAATGGCATCACGTAACTCCATGATCAGGCTGAGTCGATCAGGCGTGTGAATATCCAGAATCGCGTTGTAGATGCAGTAACCCAGCTTGTTATTCTTGGCATGATACATGGCTACGTCTGCCGCTTTCAGCAGGATTGAAGTCGTATTGCCATGCCGGGGAAAAGCGGCAATGCCAAGACTTGCCCCGATACTGAATGCCATATCGGCCAGGTTAAATGGGGCATCAAGCGCTGATTGAATCTTGCCGGCAACAATACCTGCTCCCTGCTCATCCGTATCAGGTAGCAAAATAGCAAATTCATCTCCGCCCAGGCGCCCGATCAAATCAGTCGGCCGTAAAACCGATTGCAAACGCCTGCCGACCGCAACCAGCAGCTGATCACCACAATCATGTCCGAGGGTGTCATTAATTTCCTTGAAACGATCCAGGTCCATCATAATAACGGCAAATGTCGAGCCACTGAGCTTGGCATCGGCTATTCCCCGGTTCAGGTTATCCTGGATACAAAAACGGTTAGGCAGATTGGTAAGAGAATCGTGCAAGGCCAGCTTTTCCAGCTTCTGGTTGGCAACCTCCAGTTCTTCCGTCCGCTGCTCTACACGTTTTTCCAGCGACAGATTCATCTCCTGAATCTGGTTCAGCATGCCGTCCTTTTCCTGGCTCGTCTGTTTAATATGTTGCATCATCTGGTTAAACGTAACCGCCAGCCGTCCCAGTTCATCATGGGAATACACCTTCACATCCTGATCGAGCTTGCCACGGGCAACCCGATGCGCGCCCCGCACCAGTTGCTGGATTGGTCTCAGGGTATAGATACGGAATACGACATAAATACCAAAACCCAGCAATACACTGAACAGTGTGCTCGCCAGTATCGTACTGAATAGCTGATTGCGGCTCTGGGCCTGCATCCGAACCTTGCTGATGCCCATCACGAAATGACCAAGTACCTTTTTATCAAAAATAATGGGATAGCGCAGATGTATAATTTGTCGATTTTTTCCCAGTCTGGAAATAATATGTTTTGCATCCACCTCGTTTTTCTCATTAATCATGTCTGAGACAAAGGTATTTCGTTTCTCTACATAGGACGCGAGAGCATTACCCCTGGGGGAGAAAATCGCAGCATATACCACGTCTTCTCCATCACCGATTTCCTGCATATAATTGTTCAGCGAATTGTAGTCATGGGAGAGCATGGATTCCTGCGCGATATCCGCCACAAAGCTGCCAAGCATGGCATTTTGTGTTTTGAGGTTACTGACATTTACCGTCACCTGTGAGCGGTAATTAATATAAGCGCTGATACTCATCAGGACAAAAACAACCACCACGGTCAGCGAAACAAACTTGGCGACCAGGCTATTTCGCCAGAATACGCAAAAGGAGTCTGTGTTTTCCTGTTCCTGCATAGAGTCAGTTACCAAGTTTGTTCAGGGAGTTGATGATTGCCCGATATTGATCGTAATCACTCCGGTTATTATTCATTATATTGTCAGAAACCCGGTTGTCTGCTGGCCCGCCCCGGTACGGGCCGGCACAGTAATTATCTTTATTCTTCGGCGACTTTAATTGTTATTTGCGTAATTCTATCGGGACATAATCCCGAATCGGTTCGCCGGTATACACCTGCGTCGGTCTGAAAATCCGGTTATCGGCAAGCTGTTCCCGCCAGTGTGCCAGCCAGCCGGCAGAACGCGCCACGGCAAATATCGCCGTATATTGATCCGCGGGGATGCCCATTTCGTTATAAAGAATCCCGGAATAAAAATCCACGTTGGGGTACACCCCCTTGTGCGCCAGACGGTCCTCACACACTTTTTCCACCATCTTGGCCGTTTCCAGCAAGGGGTTCACATTACTAGTGTGGGCTTCCATGACCTTGTCCACCAGCTTCTCCAGGATCTTGGCGCGCGGGTCCTTGGTCTTGTACTCGCGGTGTCCCATGCCCCAAATCTTTTCCTTATTTGCCAGCTTGCTATCGACGTATTCTTCTACCTTGTCAGGCGAACCGATCTCTTCCAGCATTTCCAGCACCTTCTGATTGGCCCCGCCATGCAGGGGACCGGACAGGGTACCAATTGCCGCGGAGATCACACTGTAGGGACTGGCCAGGGTCGAACCGGTGACCAGGACTGAAAACGTAGAGGCATTGATGGTGTGTTCGGCATGCAGGATCAGGCAAACGTCCATGATGCGCGCCATCAACGGATCCGGCTCTTTACCGGTAAACATGTAGAGAAAATTCTCGGCGTAATTAAGATCCTTGCGCGGTTCCGGCGGTTCGTAACCGTTACGCAGGTGTTCCCACATCGCCACGATGGTGCTCATGCGGGCGATGATCTTGACGGTCATATTGTGGATGTAATCCAGGTCACCACAGGCATCGGCACCGGTCAGGCATTCATTACCCGGGTAAAACATGCCCAGGCTGGCCACCGCGGTCTGCAGCATTTCCATCGGGTGTCCCGAGTTCGGGAAGGTTTTCATCAGGTCACGGATGTGAAACTGGGTGCGGCGGTTATGGCGCAGGCGCTGCTCAAAATCCTCCAGTTGAGCCCTGGTCGGCAATTTACCATCGAGCAACAACAGGCTGCTTTCTTCAAAAGTGCTGTTTTCGGCCAGCTGCTCAATCGGGTAGCCGCGATAGGCAAGGATGCCCTTTTCGCCATCGATATCGGAGATATTCGATTTGGTGGCGGGGACACCGGCCAAACCCGGTAGGTATTCACTCATAGCATGTACTCCCTAACGTTACCGCGACAATGCCAGACGTCACCTGAGCTCAAATATTAGACAACCGCAAATGGTCCGCGGTATCAACCAGATTACGATTTAGATAAGACAGCAGGGGAAAGGATAGCACACCGGCCCCTGCCGGAGGCTATCCAAGAGACTGATAATACTATTGTTTGATTAAACGGAGAATGACGAACCGCAACCACAGGTGGTGGTCGCGTTAGGGTTGCGGATCACAAACTGGGAACCGGACAGGTCTTCCTTGTAGTCGATCTCGGCACCGACCAGGTACTGGAAACTCATCGGATCGACCAGCAATGTGACGCCCTCGGTCACCACCACGGTATCGCCATCCTGCTGATTTTCATCAAAGGTAAAGCCGTACTGGAACCCGGAACAACCGCCACCGGTAATGAAAACGCGCAGCTTCAGGTTGTCATTACCCTCTTCGGCAATCAACTGCTTGACCTTGTGAGCGGCGTTATCCGTAAACACCAGATCGGACGTGGCTGTAGCTACTGCTTCACTCATTGCATACCTCGTAAAACGTAGGGTTTACCCATAGAATTTAGATGGCTATTAATATATCACTTTCCAGTTAATATGGGAATACCTAGTAAATTTATCAAGTATTCGTGGCGCTATTTGGCTCTTTTTTCGGCAGACTAACCACGGATTTCTCCGCCCGGTGCACCAGGTTGCCATTCACTTCGGCGCCCATGGCCATTTCGATCAGGCTGTAATACACGTTGCCATGAACCTGGGCCTGGGCCGCCAGTTCCACGTGCGACAGGGCATGGACATCGCCGATGACGGAGCCATTGACCACGACGTTCGGTACCTTGACCTCACCTTCGATGGTGCCACGCTCGCTCAGGGTCAGCACGGAATCTTCGCCTTCCGCGGCAATGACATTACCCTTGACCTTGCCATCCACATGCAGGCCGCCGCTGAATACAACATCACCACGGATTTCGGTATTTTGCCCAATCAGAGAATCGATTTTGGCTGTTGGTTTCGGTTTCTTTGCATTACCCCACATGGGTCCTTTCTCCTATTTCATTTTGGGCCAGTCGAAAGTCTTTTCGAGCGGGTCCTGTCTGGCTCTTCGATTGCGTGAAATCACTTTAATGGTAACACGCTGCGGTTTAAATCCTTGCGGCAACTGAATATCGCCTTCAATGTTCTGAAAATAGCGGAATCTGAAATTCTCATGCCGGAGGTGTTTATCACTCACGTCGCTCAGGCTTAGTACCTTGGCTACATGGTTCTGAATGCCTTCGAAAGCAAAAGTCAGATAGCCGCGCGTCGTGCGGTCATCCTTAAGCACCTGCGTCAATATAACTTTATAGCGGAATCCTCTAGCTTTTCCATTCGGTTCCACCTTGAATCGCTGCAGGTGCAGGCCCTGCGCCGCATCCCGTGGCGATACGATACCTCGGTAAAAGGCCAATTCCTCTTTCAGCTCCAGGATTTCGCCCTGCAAGACTTTTAAGTTGGTATCCAGGTCCTGGTAGGCCTTGCGTTTAATCTGTGCATCCCGCACCAACACAGCCTTATCTTCCTGCAGGCTAGCAAGCTGTCCTTTCATATCCCGGTTCTGTTGGAGCAGCTGCTTGTGTTCCTTCACTGCCTTGAAACTGTCATATCCCGCGCTATAGCGCCCGTATTCAAACAATGCCCAGGCGACCAGTATCAGCACCAACAGCAGCAAACCGCTAACCACGCGGCTACGCCAGGGGTGATAAGCTTTAACGACCAATGTCATTCAGGGCACCAACGCAATAGACTTCAGACCGGTGGTCTCATCCAGACCGAACATAATATTCATATTTTGCACGGCCTGGCCGGCGGCGCCTTTGACCAAGTTATCAATCACCGACAAAATTACCACCATGTCACCGCCTGGCGGGACATGGACTGCAATCCGACAGAAATTCGCGCCACGTACACTCCGGGTCTCTGGCAGGCTACCTGCCGGCATGACGTCGACAAAAGGTTCTGACGTATAACGTTGTTCGTACAATGCCTGTAAATCTTGACCGGTTTTTGTCAGAGGTGCGTACAGGGTCGCATGAATTCCCCGAATCATCGGCGTCAGGTGCGGTACGAAGGTCAGCCCGACCGTTGCCTCCGTCATCTGGCGCAGGCCCTGGCGGATTTCCGGCCAGTGACGGTGGCCCTGTACACCATAGGCCTTCATGCTTTCACTGGTTTCGCATAACAAATAGTCAACCTTGGCGCCACGCCCGGCGCCACTGACTCCGGATTTGGCATCGGCAATCAGCCGGGTCGTGTCGACCAGGCCCTGTTCCAGCAGGGGCATGAATCCCAGCTGCACCGCCGTGGGATAACAGCCCGGATTCGCGACCAGGGCGGCCTTGCGAATATGTTCACGATTGACCTCGGGCAGGCCATACACGGCATCCGCCAACAGGGCCGGACAGGCATGCGGTTCGCCGTACCATTGCTGCCATTCTGCCTCGTCGCGCAGGCGAAAATCCGCAGCCAGGTCGATCACCCGCACCCCGGCCTTGAGCAGGTCCGGCACCAGTTTCATGGCGGTACCATTCGGCGTGGCAAAGAACACCAGGTCACAGTTCTCCAGGCCGGCCGCGTCCGGCGTGCTGAAATCCAGATCGACGTAGCCGCGCAGATTGGGAAACATATCGGCTACCGCCGTACCCGCCTCGGAGCGGGAGGTAATCGCCGCCAGTTCTACCTGCGGATGGGCGGCCAACAGCCGCAACAGCTCGACCCCGGTATATCCGGTGCCACCGACGATGCCCACTTTTATCATTACGATTGCCTGTCCTTCATCAATTTGCCAAAACGAAATAATACTGATCTCTGCCAACAAACGAAATTGTTTCTTGATTCAACGGTATGCAGCCGGGTGTTTGAGTGGAATATCGGGGAATCAGGGCATTCTTCAAGGTATAGGATTTGCCTTTGTTCGTCAGCCTCACTAAGCTACGCGACCTATGTTCCAAGGTCACTTACAGCGGACCCGGCGGCAGATCCTGTCTCCGGGCAAATGGAAGCTGCGCATCGTATTCTGGGGCGGCGCCCTCAGCATTGGTGCGATCGCTGCCGTGTTCGCCCAGGTCAGCTTTCATGCCGACGGTTTGTACCGGGACTTTTACCACCATTATCCCCTGTT
>JARRNT010000053.1:0-19770 GCA_037384645.1 Gammaproteobacteria bacterium
ATTCGAACTTGGGATGGCGCTCAACATCGTAGACTACCCAGTATGCCCCCACCGAGCCTTCGAAATCCGTCTTCCATGGCTGATCAAACGCTTCCATAATATAATAGATGTAGCCTTCCTTTGGCGCCCGTCCCAGAAAATTTCGCAGGAAAATCGCCTCGTTGGCAACAGACGCCACTGCCTCCTGGCGCGGCTGACCTTTGGCAACTTCCTTCATCTTTTGTAAGCGTGTGCGCCCATTGCTCGGCCAGCCAACTTCCGAGATGATGATCGGTTTACCCGGAAACTGTTTGCGCAGACCTTTGACGACATCAAATGTATAACCCACCGCCTTTTCAACGTTGCGGCCCTCCCAGTAAGGCAGAATCTGTACGGCAATAAAATCCACGTGCTTGACCAGCTCGGGATATTTTGTCGACCAGATATAGGCCGGCTCAGCGGTACTCACCGGGATATGTAAGGTCTTGCGTGCCTTGTCCAGATAGGTGACCAAGTCATCGTATTTCATCAATCCCTGCGACAGGGTTTCGTTCCCAACAATAGCGCGCACAACATTAGAGTTACTGCGCGCCACTTTCAGGAACAGGGGAAATTCCCAGGCATTGCGCGCCTTGTCATAACTCAGGTAGGCGCCCAGACACACATTCAGATTGTATTTACGTGCCAGTCGGGGAATTTGCGCCAGCGGACCTTCCACACTATAGGTCCGTATTGCCACCGCCTTACCGGACAACAGCTTCAGATCCGCCTCAATTTGTTTCAGGCTGGGATAGCGTTTTTCCCGGGGGTCCTGATCCGCGCGGTAGGGTGAAAACGCAAACCCCACTACCCGTTTTGGCCAATCGGGATGCTGCTGGGGGCGGTTGATGTAGGCCCACAGACTGAGACTGATGATCGCTACCGCGATCCCAATTATCACGTTGGTCAGGCGTGACACTGATTGCTTACCCTGGAATGAAACATACTGGACGTAATTGCGGGGAATTTGCCGGTTGCTGCCAAAAACTACACTAAGGATAATGCAATTGGGAGCAATTGTTGCAGAATTATGACAGAATCCGCGCATTCTGTGACACAAACCGCCACAAACTATTAACAAGTCAGCCTGCATATGCCAAATCGGCCGTTTACCAACCCCTATCTCAACCTGGTCCTGCGCTATATCGGGCTTTTGGCCGTCCTCTATGGCTACAGCCTGATAATCCAGCATCTGGGCGGCTTTGATACTGGCCACATCTATTTCCAGTGGCTGGAAATCGTCTTTGTACTCTATTTCTACAGCCTGTTTTATTTCCTGCTCAGGCCCTTTGCCTGGCGTGGCCTGCTGGCTGCGGTCCCGATTTTATTGGTCTATCTGGTCCACGATGAATTCTTTCTGGTCTATGGCAAGGTTTTCCGCATCATCAATGTGTCGGAACTGCCGGAGTTACTGCAAATCCTGCCGCTGCACGAGACCCTGTTATTGCTGCTGGCTTTGCTGCTACCCCTGGGCCTGATCCTGTGGCACACCAATTACCGGCGACCACGTCTGATTGCCCTGTGGGTGATGCCATTGCTGCTGCTGGTCGTCTCCGTGGAATCCATGCCGGCCGCTTTCGCCAGTGGTTTTCGGGAAGTCGCCCACCGGATCGTAGCGATACCTCAATGGCAAGTGCTCGCCGCCATCTCCATTGTGCTGGCGGTGATTACCTTTGCATTATTGTTAATCGACAGCAAAACCCTGCGCGGACACGGTCGCAGTTTTCTTGCAGTGGTCAGCTATTTCGCGGCCACGGCAGTGGTGTGGATCGTGTATGACTATTCCAAACAATATCTCACGCCTGGCTCAATCATCATTGGTTTACTGCTGTTGGTCGGTATGGTTGGTATCCTGGCGGTATTGCTGGCAGAAGCGCATGAATGGGCAGAAGCCTTGTGGAGTAAAAAGAGACGTCGCGAATTTGTGCAGATAAAGTTGCAGGATGACGAATTGCCCAAAGTTTCCATCCACGTGCCGGCCTACAACGAACCGCCCGAAATGTTGCGACAGACCCTGCAGGCACTGGCGGAACTGGACTATCCGGATTACGAAGTCATCGTAATCGATAATAACACCAGGGACCCGGCGATTTGGCAACCGGTTGAGGCGTTGTGCCAGGAATTGGGTGAGCGTTTTCATTTTTATCACGTGGATCCCCTCAGCGGATTCAAGGCGGGTGCGCTCAATTTTGCCTTACAGCATACCGATCCGGCAGCAACAATTGTGGCGGTTATCGATAGTGACTACATTGTTGATCCTGCGTGGCTACGGGATCTAACGCCGCAGTTCAACAACGACCAGATAGCTATCGTACAGGCGCCTCAGGACTATCGTGATTTTCACGAAAGCGCATTTAAGTCCATGTGTTTTTCTGAATACCGCGGTTTCTTTTTTATTGGCATGGTGACGCGTAATGAACGCAATGCAATTATTCAGCACGGTACAATGACCATGATCCGAAAATCCGTACTTGAAGAAGTCGGCGGTTGGGGCGAATGGTGTATTACGGAAGACGCTGAACTTGGACTGCGCATATTCGAAGAGGGCCATGAGGCGGTATATATTTCACGAAGTTACGGTCGTGGCCTGATGCCCGATACTTTCAGTGACTACAAGAAACAACGGTATCGCTGGGCATACGGCGCCATGCAGATTCTCAAGCATCACTGGCGCTCGCTTATGAGGCGTAATAATTCCCACCTTAGTTACGGTCAGCGCTATCATTTCATGGCCGGCTGGCTGCCCTGGATCGGCGATGGCATAAACCTGATATTCACCGTGGCGGCGATTTGTTGGTCGATCGCAATGATGGTTGAGCCCAAGTTTGCTGATCCACCATTGATCATCTTTGCAATTCTGCCGGTATCCCTGTTCTGCTTTAAAATTGCCAAGATCATCTACCTGTACCGAACCACGGTACAGGCTTCGCTCAAGCACACTATCTCGGCGGCATGGTCCGGGCTGGCATTGTCTCATACAATTGCAGTTGCTGTTTTGGCGGGCTTGCTGACCAGGGATAAACCCTTTTTCCGCACGCCAAAATTAAAACGGCCAAACCGTTTGCTGATCGCTCTTATTGATGTTCGCTGGGAGTGGTTGTTTGCCCTGGGGCTGTGGTGTTCTGCTATTGGTGTTTATGTCCGGCAACCCCCCGGTGGCATGGATTTACATTTATGGCTGGCGATGCTGATGATTCAATCTCTACCATACCTGGCTGCCATTGTGATGGCGTTGATCAGTGGTCTGCCCAGCCTGCCTGTACATAATGACAAGGATGCGGTAACACCAGAGCCGGATGCGACACCATTGAAATCGTCGCAGGGTTAATAACATGTTTCATATTGTACTGTATGAACCGGAAATCCCGCCCAACACCGGTAACATCATTCGCCTATGTGCCAACACCGGCAGCCGCCTGCACCTGATCGAGCCACTGGGATTTGAACTCGATGATGCCAGGTTACGGCGTGCCGGGCTGGACTACCACGAGTTTGCCGCGGTCAGGGTATATCCCCAGCTGGAAGCCTTTTACCAACAGGTCCAGCCGCAACGCGTATTTGCCCTGTCGACCCATGGCCAGCGCAGTTTGTACGAGTGTGCCTTCCAGGAAGGCGATGTGTTTTTATTTGGCCCGGAGACCCGTGGTTTACCCGCCACCCTGCGTGAGCAGCTTGGCCATGACCGGGTCTTGCGCATCCCGCTGTTACCGGATAATCGCAGCCTGAACCTGTCCAATGCCGCGGCGATCGTGGTGTATGAGGCGTGGCGGCAGCTCGGTTTTCGCGGCAGCTGTTAAGCCCGTGCTAGTGCTCGGGGTGTGGACTGCGATTCATCAGGATCTGCACCGCGGTGCGTGGTGACTGGCCTTCGTATATTACCTTGTAAACCTGTTCGGTGATGGGCATGTTGACCTGGTATTCCTGTGACAGCATGTACACGGACTTGGCGGTACCGATGCCTTCTACCACCTGGCTGATACTGTTATGCGCCGTTTCCACGTCCATGCCCTTGCCCAGCGCCAGACCAAAGCGACGGTTGCGCGACTGATCGTCGGAACAGGTCAGGATCAGGTCACCCATACCCGAAAGCCCCATGAAGGTCTCGCGCTGGCCGCCCATGGCCACGCCCAGGCGCATGATCTCGTTCAGACCGCGGGTGATCAGGGCGGCGCGGGTGTTGGTACCGAAACCCATGCCGTCGGCGATCCCGGCGGCGATGGCCATGACGTTCTTGACCGCACCGCCGATCTCGACCCCGATGATGTCTTCACTGGTATAGGTAAGGAAGTACTCACTTTGCAGGGCATTGGCCAGTTCATTGGCGAACTCGGTGTTTTTCGAGGCGACCGTGATGGCACCGGGATGACCCTGGGCGACCTCCATGGCAAAGGTGGGGCCGGAGACGGCAGCAATCGGTAGCGTGATGCCCAGTTCTTCGCGCACGATCTGGTGCAGCAGTTTACTGCTGCCCTGCTCCATGCCCTTGGTGCCCCAGGCCAGGCGGTGGTGTTCACCCAGGAAGGGTTTGATCTTCTGCACGGTTTCGCGAAACACGTGGGAAGGCACGACCACCAGGATATCGCGCACCCGGCCAATGGTATCGCCCAGGTCGTGGGTCGGCTGCAGCTTGTCGGGAAATGCGATGCCGGGCAGGTATTGCTCATTCCGGCGCTGCTCACGCAGGGTCTGGTAGTGGGATTCCAGGTGTGACCAGAGCAGTGTCGCGTGCCCTGCGCGCGCCAGTTGCAGGGCCAGCGCCGTGCCCCAGGAGCCGGCGCCAAGGACTGCATAGGGCAAGGACGATTCGTTCATGCCGGCAAGCAGGGCTTATTGCGGATTCGTGGTATCGGCCTGTTGCGCCTGTTGTTGCAGATGTTGCTGGTACAGGGCATCGAAGTTGATCGGGTTGAGCAGCATCTGCGGGAATCCGCCGCGGGTGACGATGTCGGAGACGGCCTCGCGTGCGTAAGGGAACAGGAGGTTCGGGCAAAAGCTCCCGAGCATGGCGTTCAGTGCGCTGTCCGGAAAATCTTCCAGATGAAAAATGCCCGCCTGATGGACTTCCACCAGGTAGGCGGTCTTGTCTTTATTGCTGACAGTGACCGTCAGTGTTAACACCACTTCATAATTGTGTTCAGCAATACCCTGCGTATGGGTGCCGAGATCCAGATTCACCTCCGGCTCCCACTCTTCGGTAAAACACTGCGGTGCGCTGGGTGCCTCGAAGGAAATGTCCTTGACGTAGATTTTCTGAATGGCGATTTTGCCTTCTACCTGTTCCTGATTATCGTTAGTGTCGGTCATTTAGCGTTTCTCGTTGGTTATGGTTGTGTTGCCGCACTTCGTGCACGACACAATGTTAAATCGATTTGATTGCAACGTTACAGCGCGGACTGGGCCCAGCGCATCAGGTTCTGCAAATCCATGGCGCCGGCCATGCGATTGACTTCCCTGCCCTGCTTGAAGATGGCCAGGGTCGGAATACTGCGAATATTGTATTGCACCGCCAGCGCCTGTTCTTCCTCGGTGTTGACCTTGGCCAGTTGCATGCGCGGCTGCAGTTGAGTTGCGGCCTGTTCGAATACTGGCGCCATCATCTTGCAGGGACCACACCAGGGCGCCCAGAAGTCGACCAGTACCGGGATATCACTGCGCGCTATATGCTGGGAAAAGGTCTGTTGCGACAGGCTGACCGGATGGCCACTGAAAATCGCCTGTTTGCACTTGCCGCATTTGGGGGCGGCGTTCAGCTTGTCCGCCGGCACGCGGTTGGTACTATGGCAGTGTGGACAAACAAGGTGGAGGGAATCAGCCATTTTACTTGCGCTTATTCAAGCCCCAGTTTCTTGTCCAGGACGCCTTCGAAATCCAGTTCATATAAATCATCGCAACCACCGATGTGTTCTTCGTCGATGAAGATCTGTGGCACGCTGGTGCGGCCAGCGGCACGGCTCAGCATTTCTTCGCGGTACTGGGGCTCGCTATCAACGCGTATGTCCGTGAATTCGACACCCTTTTTTTCCAGCAGCATGCGTGCACGGACACAATAAGGGCAAAAGCGGGTGGTATACATGATCACTTTGGGCATGACGTAAATTACTTTCTGGTCAGTGGCAGATTGTCATTTTTCCAGCCCATGATGCCGCCATTCAGGTTGTACACGCTGTCGAAGCCCTGTTTTTTCAGAATGCTGCAGGCCTGTGATGAGCGCTGACCGGAGCGGCAGCCGACAATAATGGGCCGGTCCTTGAATTTTTCCACTTCCTTCAGGCGATCACGCAGATAACCCAGGGGAATATGGATCGAATTAACAATATGACCCTCGCGGTATTCATTGTCTTCGCGGACGTCGAGGATCACGGCATTCTCGCGATTAATCAACTGGGTTGCCATCGCTGGATGAATACTCTTGAACCCGCGCAGGCTGGCGCTGAAAAAACTGTAAATCAGCATGCCGGCAACGGCTACCCAGGCGCCACTGAGCATATAGTGATTGGTCAGGAACTGAATATACTTGTCCATTAATTTACCTGTCTGTGTTCACACAAATAGACACTACCTGAAGACAGCATCACGGATATCGTGGTTCCGGAGTGACAACAGCCGAACGTCCGGCAAATTGCCGGTGAGTTGCTTTGCTGAATGTCGGTTTAATCCTCGTGGGCGCTGCAAAAGACTTCGCGCATCATGCCAATCAAACGCAGGGTGCGCTGATCGCCAACCTTATAGTAAACCCGGTTGGCATCCTTGCGCGCGGACAGGATGCCCTTGTCGCGCAGAATGGCGAGATGTTGCGAAATATTACTTTGTGATGTCCCCACATGTTCAACAATATCCTGCACACTGATTTCATCTGCCCCAAGTGTGCACAGGATCTTTAAACGCAGCGGATGCGACATCGCCTTTAAGGAACGGGACGCACGGTCGATATCATCGTCGTGCGTCATCAAACCCAGATCTTGCATCATAAACTACACCGAATATAAGTGACCAAAGGCCGTCATGAACGATACATGTTTCTTGTTGGTTTTGTAACACGACTGCCCTTTATTATTAAAACATTATACAATAATCTACCGTTTGAGAAGGCCATTCACCCGGTTTTTATCCAGAAATTCAGGGCATTACGGCATCGGCCGGTTATCCGCGAAAGGAACAGCTTGCTGTGCTCGAACAAAATAAATTAGACTAGGTCTAAAATCGGTAAATATCAAGGAAATAAAGAACTTACTTGCCCATGAGTGATCACGCCAAACCCATGTTGCTGGTTATCCTCGATGGTTGGGGTTATAGCGAGGAGCAGCAGGATAATGCCATTGCACATGCCAATAAACCGGTTTGGGACCGGATTTGGTCAGAATATCCCCATACTTATATAAATGGGTCCGGTGCGTCCGTCGGCCTGCCGGCTGAGCAGATGGGCAATTCCGAGGTTGGTCATCTCAACCTGGGGGCCGGGCGCGTGGTCTACCAGGAATATACCCGGGTCAGCCGTTCCATTAAAACCGGCTCGTTCTATCACAACCAGACCCTGGTGGATGCCGTGCAGTCGGCCATGGATCAGGATAAGGCCGTCCATATTATGGGGCTGTTGTCCCCCGGCGGGGTGCACAGCCACGAGGAACACATCCACGCCATGGTGGAACTGGCGGTCAAACGGGGCGCCAGCAAGGTGTATGTGCACGCCTTTCTGGATGGGCGGGATACGGCACCCAAGAGTGCGGACGAGTCCATCAGCAAGATGGAAGAAAAATTCCAGGAGCTGGGCGGCGGCCGCTTTGCCTCCATGATCGGCCGTTATTTCGCCATGGACCGCGATCACCGCTGGCCGCGAATCCAGCAGGCCTACGATCTCATAACCCAGGGCAAGGCCGAGTTTGTGGCGGAATCCGCGATGGCAGGCCTGGAGATGGCCTATGCCCGTGATGAGACCGACGAATTCGTCCAGGCCACGGCCATTGTCCCGGCCGGGACCCAGCCGGTCAAAATGGAAGACGGCGATACCCTGGTCTTCATGAATTTTCGCTCCGACCGTGCCCGCCAGATCACCCGGCCCTTTATCGAGCCGGATTTCGATGCGTTCGAACGCGAGGTCATGCCCAAGCTTGGTGCCTTCGTGTCCCTGACCGAGTACAAGTCCGACTTTGACGTCCCCGTGGCCTACCCGCCCGAGCGGCTGAAGAATGTCTTTGGCCAATATATAAGTAGCCTGGGTCTGCATCAGCTACGCATCGCGGAAACGGAAAAATATGCCCACGTCACCTTCTTTTTTAATGGTGGCCGCGAGGAACCGTTCGAGTTTGAAGACCGTATCCTGATCAATTCACCACACGTGAAGACCTATGATCTGCAGCCGGAGATGAGTGCGCCGGAACTGACCGATCGCCTGGTGGAGGCTATTGAAAGCGGTAAATACGATACGATCATCTGCAATTACGCCAATCCTGACATGGTGGGGCATACCGGTAATTATGCCGCCACGGTCAAGGCCATCGAGGCCATTGATGCCTGCCTGGGCCGGGTGGTGGCCGCCATCCAGCAAGTCGGCGGCGAAATGTTGATTACCGCCGATCATGGCAATGCCGAGATGATGGTCAATCACGAAACCCACCAGCCGCACACGGCACATACCACCAACCTGGTCCCCTTTATCTACATCGGGCGCCCGTTGCAACTGGCCAGTACCGGCACCTTGTCAGATGTGGCGCCGACGATGCTGGAATTAATGGGCCTGGAGCAACCGTTGGAAATGACCGGCCACTCCCTGATTGATCACCACGACAGCGAAGAAGCCGCGGCCTGAATTCTTTTACATTTTCCAGTATTCGAACCTGCGTTGTGGTCTGTCGCCGGGAGGCCCGGCACAGTCCTGCCAGATTGAGGTTCGTCTTTAAACCATAACGGGGTAGACTTGCGCCATGCGTGGTTTACGTCATTTGCTGTTAGCCGGTGTAGGCGCATTCTGTGTGGTACTTGTTGCTTTGTCGCACATTTCGTTTGCCCGGGCGAAAGAAACAGACAATGCCCGGGCCTTGTCCGAGGTGCGCTCTCGCATCGAGGCCCTGCGCAAGGATATCGAGAAAACACAAACCCGGCACGACACGGTGCGTACCGAGTTACGTGATATCGAACGCCGCATCGGTAAGCTTTACGTCGTCCTGAAAAAACTCAACAGCAAACTGGCTGCACAGCAACATAAACTCGATCACCTGCACCAGCAACGCAATAGCCTCAAGGCTGACCTGAAAACCCAGCACCGGTTACTGGCCAGGCAGATTGAGTCGGCCTATATGATCGGGCGCGAGGAATACATGAAAATGCTGTTGAATCAGCAAAACCCCGCCGCCCTCGGCCGTATGCTGAAATATTACGATTATTTCAACCAGGCCCGCGCCAAGCGTATCGCCGCAACGCATGCCACCCTGAAAAAGTTGCGGGCGGTGGAACAGGACATCAAGCAGCAAACCCGCTCGCTGAATACACTGAAACAACAGCAACTGGACAAACAGGCGGACCTGAAACAGCGTTCCCGGCAGCGTGCACAGGTCGTCGCCCAGTTGCACAAACAGTTGCTGAGCAAGGAGCAGCGACTCAAGGGCCTGCTGGCGGACGAGCGTCGGCTACATAATCTGGTCAATAAACTGAGCCAGGCGATTCCCGACATCCTCACGGCACCTGGTTCACATAAACCGTTTTACCGCTTAAGGGGTCGGCTGATCTGGCCGATCAGGGGTAAATTGCTGGCGTCATTTGGAACCCGGCGCCCGGACAGCCGTCTTAAATGGCATGGTGTGTTCATTAAGGCCAAAGCGGGCCGAAATGTGCACGCCATTTCGCATGGCCGCGTGGCCTATGCTGACTGGTTGCGTGGCTATGGCCTGCTCATGATTATTGACCACGGTGATGGTTACATGAGCCTGTATGCCCACAATCAGGCTTTATATAAGGAAACCGGGGAGTGGGTCGAGGCCGGTGAAGTGATCGCCAGCGTCGGCAAGAGCGGTGGCCAGAAGCAGGCCGGGCTATATTTTGAAATTCGTCATAACGGCATTCCCGTGAATCCGGCGAGATGGTGTCGGGGACGACCCTCCCTGGCACGCTATAGTGCGGGTGTACCTACGGGCGAATTACGGTAACATCCATTTAGTCATTGAGCAGGAGAGGCAAGCACGCCTTAGGAAGGACACAAATAATGAGTAATTTTACACGCACCACTTTAGTTGGCGCCCTCGGCCTGGTTATGGGCGTCATGCTTGCTCTCGGCGTGAGTGTTCATGCCGAGCGTGGCAGTGATGACAACAACGGCGCGCAAGCGCTGCCGTTGTCAGATATCCGTGCGCTCAGCGAGGTGTTCGGCAAGATCAAACAGGATTATGTTGAACCCGTGCCGGACAAGAAGATCCTGGCAAATGCCATCCGCGGCATGGTCAACAGCCTGGATCCCCATTCAGATTACCTCGACAAGGCGGCTTTCCAGGAGCTGCGGGTCGGTACCACCGGTGAGTTTGGCGGTCTCGGTATCGTGGTCGGGATGGAAGACGGTTTTGTGAAGGTGGTTTCTCCCATTGATGACACTCCGGCGGCCAAGGCCGGGATTAAATCAGGTGACCTGATTATCCGTCTCGATAACAAACCGGTTAAAGGTATGACCCTCGATGATGCCGTGAAACTCATGCGCGGCAAGCCGGGAAGCAAGATCACCTTGCTGGTAGTGCGCAAGGGTGAGGCCAAGCCGCTGACCTTTGTGCTCACGCGCGCCAAGATCCGGGTCAAGAGCGTGAAATACAAGATGCTGGAGAAGGGTTATGGTTATGTCCGTATCAGTCAGTTCCAGGAGCGCACTGCCGTCGACATGCGCAGGGCGATCAGCAAACTGAAAAAGGAAGATCATGGCCAGCTCAAGGGTTTGATCCTGGACCTGCGCAATAACCCGGGCGGCCTGCTGGATGCTGCCGTTAACGTGGCTGATACCTTCCTCAACTCCGGTGTTATCGTGAGCGTGCGCGGCCGCAACAAGGAAGATGATATCGTCCATAGTGCTACGCCGGGTGACATGCTCAAGGGTGCGCCTCTGGTCGTGCTGGTCAACGGCGGTTCGGCTTCAGCATCTGAGATCGTGTCCGGCGCCCTGAAGGATGACAAGCGCGCCATCATTGTCGGCACACGTACCTTTGGTAAGGGCTCGGTGCAGACGGTTATCCCTCTGGGTAATGATACCGCCATTAAACTGACCACGGCCCGTTACTACACACCGTCTGGTCGTTCCATCCAGGCCGAAGGGATTGAGCCGAATATCGTGCTCGATCACCTCAAGGTGTCGGTTGCGAAACAGCAACCTGGTACCGCCCCGATCAAGGAAGCCGATCTGACTGGCCACCTGTCCAATGACGCGATTACCAAGCAGTCCAAGGACAACAAGAAGGAGCGTGTTGACCTGGCCAAGGACGATTACGAGTTGTACGAGACCCTCAACATTCTCAAGGGCATGGTCTTTCTGGAGAATAAACGCTGATATGGCAGCCGCCGTACCATTTCATCGCGACACTGTGAATTGGCAGGAGATGAAGTAGGTGCGGCGGTGGCTGTTGCTGATCAGTTTACTGGCCCCGGGTTTCGCCGGAGCCGGCACGCCGCCACCGCTCCTGCCCGTGGATACCCCGCGGATCTCGCTCATCATCGACGACCTGGGAAACCAGTGGCACGAAGGCAGGGCAATCATCCAGCTGCCGGGTGAAGTGACCGTCAGTATTATGCCGTACACGCCGTTTGCCGTGCGCCTGGCGCACCTGGCACATCGCGAGCACAAGGAAATCATGCTGCACTTGCCCATGGAATCCGTGGATGAGCGTTTTCTCGGTAAGGGTGGCCTGAATGAAAAAATGGACCTGGCACAGTTCGATCATTCACTTTACCAGTCGCTGGATGCGGTGCCGGATATCAGCGGCGTGAACAATCACATGGGCAGCCGCCTGACCCAGGACGCCACCCGCATGAGCTGGTTGATGGCAGGCCTGATGCACCATGGTGAACTGTACTTCGTCGACAGCCGGACGACCCGGCTGAGCAAGGCCAATGCCGTGGCACGCGAATACGGTCTCGAACACGCCCGGCGGGACGTGTTTCTGGATGACGTCCGGACCCAGCCCGAGATCAGCAAACAGTGGAAGCATTTACTGGCCCTGGCCGGGCGCCGCGGCAGTGCGATCGCGATTGGTCACCCCTACCCGGAAACGATAAAATTCCTGCAGCAGGCATTGCCGCAATTGAAGCAGCGCGGCATCCGGCTTATACCCGTTTCAAAACTTATCCAATGGCGACAAACACGGAGGAGACTCGCATGGCAAACCCAACCGTCCTCGTCCCCCTCGCCCAGGGCTGTGAAGAACTCGAAGCCGTCACCATCATCGACCTGTTGCGCCGCGCCGGCGTCAACGTCGTCAGCGCCGGACTTGATGAGCGCCCGGTAAAGGCCAGCCGCGGCACGGTGTTGATACCGGATGCCGTGCTCGATCAGGTGCTCGATCAGGAATACGACATGATCGTCTTGCCCGGTGGCCAGCCCGGCGCCGATACCCTGCGTGATGACCCGCGCATTCAGCAACTCCTCAAGCAGCAGACCGCAGCGAATAAATATGTGGCGGCCATCTGTGCCGCACCGCGGGCCCTGGCCCAGGCTGGTCTGCTCGACGGTCGGCGCGCCACCAGCTTCCCCGGCAGTCTCGAAGGCACGCCCGCGGAAAACCTGCAGTATCTGAACGAGCCGGTGGTCGTCGATGGCAGGCTGATCACCTCGCGCGGTCCCGGTACCGCCATGGATTTCGCCCTGACCCTGATCGAGTTATTACTGGGCAAAGCGACCCGCGACAAGGTCGAAAAACCGCTACAGCGACCGGCCGCATGAGCCGGCGAGTGTCCGTCTGCTACCCGGCCCTGCTGATGAGCAACGATGCGTATCATTGAAGTCCTGGCCGACTGCGGCCATGCCGATACCCTGCGCAGTATTGCTGAGCAGCAGGAGATTCTCGACGTCTGGGTGGACCGCAGCGAAGAGGAGTCTCGTTGCACCATGCGCCTGCTCGTGCGCCCTGAAAAACAGCAGGAAGTGCTGGATGTGGTTCAATCGGCCGTATCGGGATCGGAGGGCTGGCGGATCCTGATCCTTCCGGTCGAAGCGGTGTTGCCACGTCCGCCAGAGCAGGAGGAAACGGAAAAGCCATCACCGGTCATGCGTCTGCGTGAGGAGCTGTATCAAAATGTCGAGGACGGCTGCCAGCTGAACAGTAGTTATATATGGCTAGTGATCCTCTCCACCGTGGTCGCCAGTATCGGGCTTATCGAAGACAACGTTACCGTGGTGATTGGGGCCATGGTCATTGCGCCATTGTTGGGTCCGAATATTGCCCTGGCGTTTGGTGCCACCCTGGGTGATCGGGTCCTGATCCTACGTGCCCTGCAAACCAATTTTGCAGGGTTGGGTCTGGCCTTACTGCTGGCTCTGCTCATCGGCTTCGTGTGGCCGGCCAATTTCGCCAGCCACGAATTGCTGGCGCGGACCAATGTCGGCCTTGACAGTGTGGCCCTGGCTCTCGCCTCAGGTGCTGCCGGTGTGTTATCGCTTACTACCGGTTTATCCACTGCTCTCGTTGGGGTTATGGTGGCCGTGGCCCTGTTGCCTCCCACGGCTACCCTGGGGCTGACCCTGGCAGGCGGCAACATGCACCTGGCCCTGGGGGCCGGTCTGCTCCTGCTGGTCAACATTGTCAGCGTCAATCTCGCGGCCAAGCTCGTGTTAATGATAAGAGGGCTCAAGCCGCGTACCTGGCTGGAAAAACAGAAGGCCCGCCAATCGGTGTGGGCCTATACCATATTCTGGATCGTGACCCTGCTGCTGTTGCTGGGCGCGATGCAGGTGTACAACGCCTACTTTCTCAAGCCCTGAGCTGGGCATTTATTCACCTGATTGTCACATGGCTATTTCCGCTTGAAAATCCGGTATATGCCCATAGAACTGGCTGACGCACAACAATTCCTAACTAGTGTAAGATCTGAGCCCTTTCAACCAAGCCGGTACGAGCATGCAGCAATATCGTGGAACCACTATTTTATCCGTGCGTCGCAATAACATGGTTGTTATTGGTGGCGATGGCCAGGTCAGCCTGGGTGATACGGTCATGAAGGGCAATGCGCGCAAGGTGCGTCGCTTGTACGACAATAAAGTCATCGCCGGTTTTGCCGGCGGTACCGCCGATGCCTTCACCCTGTTCGAATACTTCGAGACCAAGCTGCAAAAGCATTCCGGCAACCTGGTGCGTGCCGCGGTCGAACTGGCCAAGGACTGGCGCACCGATCGCACCTTGCGCCGGCTGGAGGCCCTGCTCGCGGTCGCTGACAAGGAGAGTTCACTGATCATTTCCGGCAATGGTGACGTGATCGAGCCGGAACAGGGCATCATGGCGATTGGCTCCGGTGGCAACTATGCCCTGTCCGCCGCGCGTGCCCTGTTCAACAACACTGAGCTGGATGCGCGTGCGATTACCGAGCACTCCCTGAACATTGCCGCTGACATCTGTATCTATACCAACCACAATCTGATCATCGAAGAACTGGAATACTGATCGTTATGTCGAATATGACACCCCGCGAAATCGTCCAGGAACTGGACAAACACATCATTGGCCAGGATGCTGCCAAGCGTTCTGTTGCTATCGCTCTGCGCAATCGCTGGCGTCGGGCCAGCGTCGATGAAACGCTGCGCAATGAAATCACACCAAAGAATATCCTGATGATCGGTCCGACCGGCGTGGGCAAGACCGAAATCGCCCGACGCCTAGCCAAGCTGGCCAATGCGCCTTTTATCAAGGTTGAGGCCACCAAGTTTACCGAGGTGGGTTACGTCGGTCGCGACGTCGAATCCATCGTGCGCGACCTCATGGATATCGCAGTAAAGATGATGCGCGAACAGGCCATGCATAAGGTGCGAAACCGTGCAGAAGATGCCGCCGAAGAACACATACTCGATATTCTGTTACCGCCGCCGCGCGGCAGCACCTTCGGTTTTAACAGCGAAGGTGAAAGCGTCAATGACGAAAAGGAAAATGCCACCCGGCAGAAATTCCGCAAGAAACTGCGCGAGGGTGAGCTGGAAGACAAGGAGATTGAGGTTGAAGTCTCGACCCCGGCCATGGGCGTGGAGATCATGGCGCCTCCGGGCATGGAGGATATGACCTCGCAATTACAAAGCATGTTCCAGAACATGGGCGGTTCGAAAAAAAGATGAAGAGGCCGCCCGCCTCATCAACGAAGACGAGATCAAGGCGCGGGCACTGGAAGTTGTCGAGCAAAACGGTATCGTGTTCCTCGACGAGATGGACAAGATCGCCAAGCGAGCCGATAGCGGCGGTGGTGCCGACGTGTCACGCGAAGGCGTGCAACGGGATCTGCTGCCGCTGGTGGAAGGCTCTACCGTCAGCACCAAGTACGGCATGGTTAAAACCGACCACGTCCTGTTTATTGCCTCCGGCGCGTTTCATATCTCCAGACCCTCTGACCTGATCCCCGAGTTACAGGGCCGATTTCCGATCCGGGTTGAGCTGGATGCGCTGACGACCGAAGACTTTATGCGGATCCTGACCGAACCGGATGCCTCGCTTACAGAACAATACGCTGCGCTGCTTGAGACCGAAGGTGTCACGATTCAGTTCACTGCCGAAGGAGTGCGCCGGCTTGCCGAGGTTGCCTTCGAGGTCAATGAGCGCACAGAAAATATCGGTGCCCGCCGCCTGCATACCGTGATGGAACGCTTGCTGGAAGAGATTTCGTTTGATGCCTCGGATCGCGGCGGTGAAACCATCAACATTGATGTTGCTTATGTTGACAAGCATCTTGGCGATCTGGCCCAGAACGAGGATTTGAGTCGATACATATTATAGCGTGATGCGCTGATGCCACCTGTCCCGGCGCAAGCGGCACAGTGGTGTGGAAAATTAGAATTCAAGTTGAGGTAACTACGATGGCAGAAAAACACATTCCAACCGAAATCACCTACCATGCAAGTACACACGTACTGGAAATTGCCTTTAATACCGGCGAGCGCTTCCAGCTTAGTGCTGAATACCTCCGGGTGTATTCGCCCTCGGCCGAAGTGCAGGGTCACGGTCCCGGCCAGGAAGTGTTGCAAATCGGTAAGCAGGATGTCGGCATTAACAAAATCGAACAGGTGGGTAATTACGCGGTGCAGCTGTTTTTCGACGACAACCATGATACCGGTATCTACTCCTGGGATACCCTTTACCAGCTTGGCAAGGAATACGAGTCCATGTGGCCGCGATACCTGCAGCGCCTGAAAGACGCGGGCCACGAACGGCCCGAACCCAAACACGCACAATAATTCCAGTGCGCGCTGGGTCGGGTTTTCCTGGCCCGAAAAAATAAAGGCGAACCGAAGTTCGCCTTTTCATCATGGGATGAAGCCATGAGGCTTTCATCCCCTCTCCCCAGCTGCTATTTCTTGCGATTCACCAGACCGGTAATAATCAGGTCCAGGCGGATTGAATTTTTTATATGTCTTGTCCCGTCCTGGTTACCAACACCGCGCCTGCCGGCCGCATAATCTCGAATGTATAAATATAAAGCAACTGACGTGCCATAATAATTATGTACATATAAACAGTGAGTTAGTGAAGTGAGATGCGGGCGAGTGTAAAATTTGTCGACAAATAAGGGCTTTTGGGGCCGATTACTGTAAATAATTCCTACACTTTATTTATGGCAGAGGGGCCATAATTGGACTCGCACGATGCCAGCGGTTCTACGCTAGAATACACACATGACAGATAAAACCACTCATTTCGGTTACCAGGACGTTCCCTGGGAAGAGAAGCAAAAACGGGTCGCCGGCGTGTTTCACTCGGTGGCGCAGAAATACGATGTCATGAACGATCTGATGTCCATGGGCGTTCATCGTGTCTGGAAGCGTTTTACCATCGAGCTGGCCGGCGTGCACCAGGGCCAGCGGGTGCTGGACATCGCCGGTGGCACCGGTGACCTGGCGGCCAGGTTTGCCCGCCTGGTCGGGCCAACGGGTGAAGTGGTGCTGGCCGACATCAATGATTCCATGCTCAGGGTCGGGCGCCAGCGTCTGGCTGACAAGGGTATTGCCGGCAATGTCCGCTATGTTCAGGCCAATGCCGAGTGCCTGCCTTTTCCCGAGGACTATTTCGATTGCATCACCATCGCCTTCGGTTTGCGCAACGTGACCGACAAGGACGCGGCCCTGCGTTCCATGTATCGCGTGCTCAAGCCCGGCGGCCAGGCCATGATCCTGGAGTTCTCCAAACCGTATAAGGGCATCAGCCCGTTTTACGATCTGTATTCCTTTAAATTGTTACCGTTCATGGGCAAGCTGGTGGCCAATGATGCCGCCAGTTACCAGTACCTGGCCGAGTCGATTCGCATGCACCCGGACCAGGAAACCCTCAAGCACATGATGGAGACGGCCGGTTTCGTCAATTGCGAATACCATAATCTTTCCGCCGGCATCGTGGCCCTGCACCGTGGCTATAAGGTATGAGCCTGGGCGCTGAACTGGCTGCTTCCGCCGCTGAACTGCTGGAGCAATCCGTCAACGCGGCCCTGCGTCTTGATCCCGACGGTGGTGCCGCGCTGGGACGCTTTAGCGGCAAGGTCATCGCCATCGAGTTGCAGGACAGCCCCCTGACCCTGTATTGCCTGCCGGCAGCGGGTTCCCTGATGTTGCTCAGTCACTATGGCGGCCAGCCGGACACGACCTTGCGCGGACGACCATTGGCCCTGCTGAAACTGGTGGCGGGCGACAGTCGCCGGGTGCTACTGGAAGGCGAGGTCCGGATAGAGGGGGATGTCGAGCTGGGCCAGCAATTTAAACAGGCACTGGATCGCCTGCACATCGACTGGGAGGAACAGCTGGCGCGCATTTCCGGTGACCTCGTTGCCCACAAGGCCGGAAATTTTCTGCGTGAAGTCGGCGACTGGTGGGGCAAGACGCGCGAACGCCTGGCTGCCAACGGTGCGGAATATCTCCAGCAGGAGATGTGGGTGTTGCCCACCCGCGCGGAAGTGGAACAGTTCTATCGTGGTGTGGAAACCCTGCGTGATGATGTTGCCCGCCTCGCGGCCAAACTGGATATGCTCGCGAACAACACCGATTAAGCCGCGGCCCGGCTCTGGTCAAGGGGCATGCAATCAGCGGCTTAATTTAGTATCCTACGCCTCCCTTATTACCGGGCACCCAGAACCTGCACGATGCCAGCGAACACATTACCCCAGATTCCCCAGGCTGTATTTCGCGCCGTCCGCGAACACCTTGCTGTGGGTGATGTTTGCACCATTACATATATTGACGCTCATCTGTGCTCGGCCTGCGCCAGCGCAATGCGGCGTGCAACGGCCACAGGACATCATCGAATTTAATTTTCATTATTAGTTACGGGAGAATTGTATGACCGCCAAGAAAAAGGCCAGCAAGAAAAAAGTCGCTAAAAAGAAAACTGTGGGCAAGAAGAAAACCACAGCGAAGAAAAGCGTAAAGAAAACCGCGCCCATGAACGCCTTCTATGCGCAGTCCGGTGGCGTGACCGCCGTGATTAATGCCAGCGCCGCCGGTGTGATCGAGACCGCGCGCAAGCACAAGAACAAGATCGGCAAGGTCTATGCCGGTCGCAACGGGATCATCGGCGCCCTGACCGAAGACCTGATCGACACCAGCAAGGAAACCGCCTCCACCATCAAGGCCCTGCGCCATACGCCGTCGGGTGCGTTCGGTTCCTGCCGCTACAAGCTCAAGTCACTGGAACAGAATCGCCGCGAATACGAGCGCCTGATCGAAGTGTTCAAGGCCCACAACATCGGTTACTTCTTCTATAATGGTGGCGGCGACTCCGCGGATACCTGCTACAAGGTGTCGCAGCTGTCCAAGGAAATGGGTTATCCGATCCAGGCCATCCACGTGCCCAAGACCGTGGACAACGACCTGCCGATCACCGACAACTGCCCGGGCTTCGGTTCCGTCGCCAAGTACGTCGCCGTGTCCACCCGCGAGGCTTCGTTCGATGTCGCCTCCATGGCCAAGACCTCGACCAAGGTTTTCATCGTGGAAGTGATGGGCCGCCACGCCGGCTGGATCGCCGCGGCCGGTGGCCTGGCCTCGACCCAGGACACCCCGATCCCCATCGTCATTCTGTTCCCGGAAGTGGAGTTCGACCAGCAGAAATTCCTGGCCAAGGTCGATGCCATGGTCAAGAAGCACGGCTACTGTTCCGTGGTGGTATCCGAAGGCGTGCACTGGCCGGACGGTCGCTTCCTGGCCGAGACCGGACTCAAGGATGCCTTTGGTCACAGCCAGCTGGGTGGTGCCGCCACCGTGATCAGCGGCATGATTCAATCCGAACTGGGTCTGAAAAACCACTGGGCCGTGGCCGACTATCTGCAACGTGCCGCGCGCCATATTGCCTCCAAGACCGACGTCGACATGGCCTACGCCATGGGCAAGGCCGCCGTGGAATATGCCATCAAGGGTCACAACTCGGTGATGCCGACCGTTGATCGCAAGTCCAACAAGCCGTTCAAGTGGAAGGTGGGCATGGCTGACCTGAGCACGGTGGCCAACGTCGAGAAGATGATGCCTAACAACTTCATCACCAAGGACGGCTTCGGAATTACCCAGGCCTGCCGCAACTACATGGAGCCGCTGATCAAGGGCGAAGACTACCCGCCGTA
>JARRNT010000054.1:0-34501 GCA_037384645.1 Gammaproteobacteria bacterium
CAGGAAACACTCAGGTCCGCGGCGATAGCAGCCACCACCAGCGCAAAGCCTGGAGCCGAATAAATTTGTAAATTTTTGAAATATTTCACAAATCCTGATGAGCTCCTCAGGATTTGGGCGTAAAATGCGCTAACTTATATAGCATATAGCGTATTTTAGAAACGCGTGAGGCGCTTCCCATGAATTATCTAGATCAACTCGACCAAATGCTGGATGCCAATTTCCGCATTGTCAGCATCGAGACCTATGATCCCGAGCGAGTGCACGAATTATTCACCCAACTCAGCCGGTTCAGTAACAAGGCATTCTACCTGTGGGAACCTGACAAAGGTCTCCATCGCATCGGCGCTTCACACATCACCATACCGCGTACAGGTTCTGCGCGCGAGCTACTCAGCCATATCGAAGCCAGCAAGCACTTTGGCGTATACATCCTGCGCAACTTCAATCAGGCCATGGATGATGACAAAAATGTGCAGTCATTAATGAAGATCGCTTCCGGCGAGGTCAACAAGGTCGTTGTGCTACTGAGTGATTTCATCGATCTGCCAAAGGGACTCAAGCCCTTTACCCTGCGCTCCAAACACCAGATGCGCCAGGCTGGCTGAGGCACCGACTCACATCACATTCCTGTTCCGATTATTATACGCCGGGGCAATGCCGGCGCAGGCAGCAGGCATGGCATTGCGGCTTGCTGCGACAGGCCTGTTTGGCGTGCTGCACGATCAGGGCATGATACTCATTAAAGATTTTCACCTGTTGCTTTACCCGGGATAAGCTGTTTTGAAACTGCTGACGCAAGGCTTCATATGATTCATCGCCAGCAATATGAGTAAGCCGTGAAAACAGCCGGCGGGTATAGGCATCTATTACAAATACCGGTCGTTCGAAGGCATATAACAACATGTCATCCGCAGTTTCAGGGCCGACACCGTTCACGGACAACAACAGCTGTCGTAATGCATCCGTTTCATATCGCTGCAAACGACGTAGCCCCCCCTGTGTTGTGTACCAGCGACAGAAATTTTGCAATCGCGTTGCCTTGATATTGAAATACCCCGCCGGCTTTAACAGATTTGCCAACCGCGCATGCCGCATGCCGGCAATCGCTTTTGCAGTCAGGGCTTTATCCTGTTTCAGATTTGCAATAGCACGTTCAACATTCAACCAGCTGGTATTCTGGGTAAGAACTGCACCGACCATGACTTCGAAGGGACTATCAGCCGGCCACCAGCGTTGCGGGCCGTAGCTACGTAGCAGGATTTTATAAACCTGATAGAATGTCAGTGACGACATAATGACAATAAAGGCGATCTGTTAATCGGATTGATGCCAGGGAATTTGATTCCTGGCGCCATGCAATAGATGACTACCGTCTGCGTTTGTTGACGCCAGGTTTATGCCGGTGTTGACCGCGAGATACGCCCCTGGCCTTTGCCGGTGGTTCTGCCTGGGTCAGCCCCACCAGCTTCATCAATGCCGCCGTATCTTGCTTATCCAGTTCCATGTATTGTCCCTGCCTGATCGAACGCGGCAGGCTAATCGGGCCATAGCGAATTCGATGTAATCGACTGACCTGCAAACCAACGGCGGCCCACAGACGTTTAACCTCACGGTTACGCCCTTCCAGCAGGCTGACGTGGTACCAGTGATTGGCACCGCTACCACCGGCATCCGTGATCTTTACAAACCTGGCAAGACCATCTTCCAGTTCCACGCCACGCTGCAGGGCTTCAAGTTGGTCCGGTCTCACCTCGCCCAGCACTCGTACGGCATACTCGCGCTCAATCTGGTAACTTGGATGCATCAGCCGGTTGGCTAATTCGCCGTTGTCAGTAAACAGCAGCAGGCCCGTGGTATTAATATCCAGCCGTCCTACAGCAATCCAGCGCGCCTTGCGTAACCGGGGAAGTCTGGCAAAAACGCTGGGCCTTCCCTGCGGGTCACTGCGGGTACATACCTCATCTGCGGGTTTATGGTAAATCAGGACATGGGTTTCGTGGCTGGCGGTATCACGCGCCACCGGTTTACCATCGACCTGGATCCTGTCGTTTGCGCCAACCCGGGTGCCCAGGCCGATGGTCTCACCATTCACCTTGACGCGACCGGCCTCGATCCAGCGTTCGATTTCCCGACGCGAGGCGAAGCCCAGACTCGCCAGAACTTTTTGGATTTTTTCGTCCATCAGGACGATCAGTTTCCGCTGCGTTAGTGTTCAGCGGTCATGGCTGGCGCCACGTCCTGATCAGCTGGCGCTTCTTCGCCTTCCTCAACTTCCAGGTTAACGACTGTCTCCTGTTCTCCTGTCGCCTCTTTCTCGTCCTTGCTCTCCCCTCCTTCTTCCGGAAAGGCAAGTTCGCCATTGAGTTGATCGAGGTCGCGAATTTCCGCCAACGGCGGCAGATCTTCCAGCGATTTCAAATTAAAGTAATCAAGGAATTGACGGGTCGTGGCGTAGATGGCCGGTTTACCCGGTACGTCACGATGTCCCACGATGGATACCCATTCACGCTCCAGCAGAGTTTTCATGATCTGGGTATTGACGCTAACACCACGTATTTTTTCTATCTCACCGCGGGTAATCGGCTGTTTGTACGCAACCAGGGAAAGGGTTTCGAGCAACGCCCGTGAATAGCGCGCCGGCTTTTCTTCCCACAACTTACCAACCCACTCGGCAAAATCCTTTCTGACCTGGAAGCGAAAGCCGGTACTGACTTCCTTGAGCTCGAGACTGGTCTTGGCGTAATCCTCTGCCAGCGCAGCCAGGGCCTCACGCAATTGCGCCTTGTCGGGTTGTTGTGGCTCGGGAAACACCGCCAACATACGCTCCAGGTTAAGCGGGGTGCTGGAGGCCATGATCAGTGCTTCGAGAATGCGTTTGAGTTGTTCGGTATCCATGTCTGCCTATATTAATTCAAAAATTTCTGCCAATGGCGTGTCTTGATCACGCCTCGTCCTGCTCTGGCCGACTACCCGCGGCCTTGACGTGTATCTGACCGTAGGTTTCGCTCTGCACCATCTCGATCAGGGATTGCTTGAGCAATTCGAGGATTGCCAGCAGGGTCACTACGACCCCGGCACGCCCTTCCTCCGGGGTAAACAGGCTGGTGAACTCGGTAAAATCATCACCCCGGATCACTTTCAATACATTCGACATCCGCTCACGCACGGACAGGGGCTCCATCTGGATATGGTGGTGAGCGTAATTTTCCGCGCGCACCAGCACATCGCGCAGGGCAAATACCAGGTCTTTCATCTCCACCCGCGGCGGCAATTTCACCACCTTGCGATCCGGCACTACCAGTTCGATCGGCGGAGTGTCGCGATCGACCCGAGGTAGGGTATTGAGGTCTTCCGCGGCCTGGCGGAAACGTTCGTATTCCTGTAGACGACGTACCAGCTCGGCCCGGGGATCCTCTTCGTCCTCTTCCTCTACTGGCCGCGGTAACAGCATCCGTGACTTGATCTCCGCCAGCATGGCCGCCATGAGCAGGTATTCTGCCGCCAGCTCCAGGCGCAGGCCCTTCATCAAGTCGACATATTCCATGTACTGACGGGTAATCTCGGCGATGGGGATATCGAGGACATCGAGATTCTGGCGTTTAATCAGATACAGCAACAGGTCCAGTGGGCCTTCAAAGGCCTCGGCCAGAAACACTTCCAGGGCATCGGGGGGAATATAGAGGTCTTTGGGGAGACGGGTATAGGGCACCCCTTGCACCACCGCAAAGGGCATTTCCTGCTGTTCGGGTGTGCTTTGCAACTCCATTTCAGTCATACGATATAATGCTACCGCAGTTGCCCGGGTTTGTCCCTATACAATTACAGAATATCTTTTATAAGAATTACAATAAGTTACATTGTATTCTGACGGATGACTCAGTACTCCAGGCCCATCGCCTGACGGACTTCCTGCATGGTCTGGCGTGCCACGTCACGAGCCTTGTCACAGCCCTCGTGAATGATATTGCGTACCATGCCCGGGTCCTGTTCAAACTCCCTGGCCCGCTCCTGGATCGGCGCTAACTCAGCCAATACCGACTCGATAATGCGTTGTTTGCAGTCCAGGCAGCCGATACCGGCACTGGTACAGCCCTGCTGGACCCAGTCACGGGTCTCATCAGAGGAATAGACCAGATGGAACTGCCAGACGGGGCACTTGGCCGGGTCACCCGGATCGTCCCGACGCACCCGTGCCGGGTCAGTCGGCATGGTTCGCAGCTTCTTCTCGACCTCGGCGGGCGGCTCGCGCAGGGAAATCGTATTGTGATAGGACTTGGACATTTTCTGGCCATCCAGCCCCGGCATTTTTGAGGCAGGCGTCAACAGGGCCTGCGGCTCCGGCAGAATAATCCGACCGCTGCCTTCCAGATAACCGAACAGGCGTTCCTGGTCTGCCAGGCTGATATTCTGCTGGGACTCGAGCAAAGCCCGCGCAGTCTCCAGCGCTTCGGTGTCCCCCTGCTCCTGAAACTTGCGCCGCAGGCTTTGATACAGCTTGGCGTGTTTTTTACCCATTTTCTTGATGGCCTCTTGAGCCTTCTCGGCGAAGCCCGGTTCACGGCCATATAAGTGGTTAAAGCGGCGCGCCACCTCGCGGGTCAGTTCCACGTGGGCCACCTGATCCTCACCGACCGGCACCAGCCCGGCTTTATAGGCCAGAATATCCGCGCTTTGCAGCAGGGGATAGCCCAGAAAACCGTAGGTCGACAGGTCACGCTCCCTGAGTTTTTCCTGCTGGTCCTTGTAGGTCGGCACCCGTTCCAGCCAGCCCAGGGGGGTTATCATGGAAAGCAACAAATGCAACTCGGCATGTTCGGGGACACGCGACTGGATAAACAACACGGCCGAACCGGGATTGACGCCGACTGCCAACCAGTCGATCAACATATCCCAGATACTGTCAGCGAGCACCGTCACATCTTCATAATGCGTAGTCAGGGCATGCCAGTCCGCCACGAAGAAGTAACACTCGTACTCGTGCTGCAGTTTGACCCAGTTTTTGAGGACACCGTGATAGTGGCCCAGGTGCAGCGCACCAGTGGGTCGCATACCGGAAAGGACCCGTTGCGGTTGGTTGGGCAGTGTTGCCAAAACAGTTTTCCTTATTGTTCAGTCAAAGCGGGGCATTATACCGGAATCGAGGGACGGTTAAGACACCTGAAACGGGGCGGGATCGCCGCAGCCGACGCGGATGACTTCCGGTTGTTCGCCCACCAGGGAAATCACCGTGGTCGGTTCAATGCCGCACTGGCCGCCGTCAATCACCGCGTCGACCTCGTGCTCGAGTTTATCCAGAATGTCATCCGCATCGGTCATGGGCAGTGTCTGGCCCGGCAGGATCAGGGTCGTGCTCAAAATGGGTTCACCCAGTTCCTCCAGCAAGGCCAGCACGATTCTGTTGTCCGGGACACGGATACCGATAGTACGGCGTTTCGGATGCAGCAGCCGACGCGGTACGTCACGGGTGGCCTCAAGGATGAAGGTATACGGGCCCGGGGTGAAGGCATTCAACAGGCGATAGACCGTATTACTGACCCTGGCATACGTCGCAATTTCCGACAAATCGCGACAGACCAGGGTGAAATTATGTTTATCGTCCACTCGCCGGATACGGCGCATCCGATCCAGCGCCTTCTTGTCCCCCAGGTGACAGCCCAGGGCATAAGCGGAATCCGTCGGATAGACCACCACCGCGCCGCCACGCATCATTTCCACCACCTGTTTGATCAGGCGCGGCTGTGGATTCACGGGGTGAATTTGGAAATGCAGGGTCATGCTGGTGACGGAATCAGGGCCTGGCGGCATTGACCCAGCGTTCGTGGGTCCAGATCGGTCGACAGTTCGCCGGCAGCGCAGACAAGCTGGCCGGGTCGGCATAGGCATTTTCCGGTCCATGGTAATCCGAGCCGCGGGAAGCATAGTACGCATAGTCTTCGGCAAGCTGGGCAAAGCGCAGAATATCACCCTGGCTATGACTGCCCGACACCACCTCCAGGCCAATGCCACCCAGCTCGCGGAACTCCCGTAATAACTGGTGCAGACGCTGGCTCGACAGCCGATAACGCGCGGGGTGGGCCAGCACGGCCATGCCACCGGCAGCGTGTATCCAGTGGAGGGCTTCCTCCAGGCTCGCCCACTGCCCGGGGACAAAACCGGGCTTATTGTGAACCAGATAGCGTTTGAAGACCTGTTTCATGTTCTTGGCATAGCCCTGCGCCACCAGCCAGTGCGCAAAATGGGTACGGCTGATAATCTTACCCCCGGCATAGGCCCGGGCGCCGGCCAGGCTGCCGGGGATACGGGCCTTGTCCAGCCGACGGGCAATTTCCTCGGCCCGCCACGAGCGAAACGCATGTAATTTTGCCAGTCCCTGTTGCAGTATCCTGGAATCCGGGTCAATGTGCAGTCCCACCACGTGAATCGTCTGGTGGGCCCAGGTAACAGAGATTTCAATGCCACGAATCAGCTCAATGCCCTGCATATTTGCTGCCTGTTGCGCTTCCTCGAGCCCGGCGGTGATATCGTGATCGGTGACCGCCAGCACCTGATCGCCGCAACGGGCGGCATGCTCCACCAGGGCAGTAGGCGTAAGACTGCCGTCAGATGCGGTGGTATGGGCGTGTAAATCGTGCACGGCTTGCATGGGGAACCTAGTGTAACCAAAACAGGTCTATGTGTCTTTGTATAGATAGGTATAATCAGCCAGGGCAAGAATAGTCTGAAATATGGTCAAATCCAGCGAAAAATCCGATTTTTTCAATATGCACGTCCAGGAAATGCATGCACAAGCCGAGCAGGCACTGCATAAGCTGGTCAGTGCCTATGAGTCTTCTGCCCAACCCGAACAGGTTGGACCGGATGCCCTGGGCAAGAGCCTGGAAGAGTTTTTTGAAATACTGGACACCATCGAACATCAGCCACACGCACAGCAGAACGCTGAACGGGAGGATATGCAGGACCTGGCAGACCACGGACTTGGCCTGATGAATGAACTCAATGACTGGGCCATCAAACTGCAATGCGACGAAGCCCAGCAGATCTTCACCGGGTTATCTATCCCCATGGCGCTTTGGTGTGCACGCCAGCACTTGCCGCTCACGCAACTGGAACCGGTCGTCAACGCCCTGTCACGGCTGGCCAACAGCACCCAGGATACCCGGCTGCTGGGACAGGTCAGCGATGCGGCCGAGGTCATTATTGATGCGGTTCCCCCGCAAATTAAACATGACCTGGATAAATCCAATCCGGGCCGGCCGTGGCGGGTCCTGAACCTCAATCACGGTATCGTGGCCACGCGTACGCACGATCCCAAGCGCATGGAGGCCGTTTTCGAGCAGCTGATCTACCGGCTACCGGACGATGTCAGCGAGTTTTTTCGTGAAGGCATGGAACAAATGGACAATATTGGCTATCCCGACCATGTACGCAGCGTCATGGAAAAGTATTATCATTTAACCAACAAACCGACACTTCACTAGAAAACGATTATGAAAATTCTCTTTGATTTTTTCCCGGTCATTATTTTTTACATTGCCTATACCGTCAGCAAGCGTTTCGTCGGCGAGGTCGAAGGCATGGTAATTGCCACTGCCCTGTTGATTGCCGCGACCTGCGCCCAGGTTGCGATCAACTGGTGGCGCAAGCACAAAGTGGAAAAAATGCATATCGTGGTACTGGTACTGGCCATCGTGTTTGGCGGCGCCACCATTTATTTTCACGAACCAGTCTATCTGGCCTGGAAGGTGACCCTCGGCAACTGGCTGTTCGCGCTTGCATTTCTCGCCAGCCACTTTATCGGGGATACCCCGATCGTCAAACGCATGATGCAGCACGCCGTGGATTTACCAGCAAAAATTTGGAACCGGCTGAGTTACATGTGGATACTGTTTTTTGCTGTCGTCGGTGGTATCAACTTGATCGTGTACCAGCACGTCAGTTTTGACACCTGGGTCCAGTTCAAGCTGTTCGGCATGTTTGGCCTGACCTTCGTGTTTGTTATCATCCAGTCAATTTACCTGGCGAGGCATGTCAGGGAAAAACCGGCAGAGGAAGTCTGAATGTTATACGCAGTGATTGGCGTGGATAATCCCGACAGCCTGCAGCGGCGCATGGAGGCCCGACCTGCGCACCTGGCCCGTCTGCAAGCACTCCAAAACGAAGGCCGCCTGCTGCTGGCCGGTCCGTTCCCGGCCGTAGACAGCGAAGACCCGGGTCCTGCCGGCTTCAGCGGTTCACTGATCGTTGCCGAGTTTGAGTCACTGGATGCCGCGCGGCAATGGGCGGATGCCGACCCCTATATCAAGGCCGGCGTCTATACTCAGGTCAACGTCAAACCCTTCAAAAAAGCTTTGCCCTAATACCCTTTATCACAACAAGGAAACCTATATGTCTGTTCTAAGATATCTGTTTGTTCTTGCCCTGCTTGCCGGATTCAGCAGCACTACCCTGGCGAGTACAGTGGTCGCCACGGTTAACGGCCACAAAATCACAGAAAAGCAGCTCGATCAATATATAAAGTTTCGCGAGGCCACCTCTCGACAAAATCTCAGCCACGATAAAAAGGCGATCCTGGAAGAACTCGTCAACCGTTACCTGTTAATGCAGGAGGCCAAAAAGAAAAAACTTGATAAGAACAAGGAACTGGCCTACATGCTCAAACAACAGCAGACTAACCTGTATATCCAGGCACTGTTGCGTGAGTCCGACGTCGCCAAACCGATCCCGGAGTCAGAGATCAAAAAGATTTATGACGAAAAGGTGAAAAACCACAAGCTCAAGGAATACAAGATTCGACATATCCTGCTGAAATCTGAGAAGGCAGCCAAAGACGCCATTGCCAAGCTGGACAAGGGTGCCAATTTTGCCGAGCTTGCCAAGAAGGATTCGACCGGGCCTTCCGCGAAAGAAGGTGGTGAGCTGGGCTGGATAAATATCCAGCAACTGAACAAGATGCCGAATTTTGCCCGGGCCATTGCCGAACTGAAAAAAGGCAAATACACCGAGAAACCCGTACATACCAAATATGGCTGGCATGTGGTGATGCTGCAGGATAAGCGGGACGCCGCGCCGCCGTCGTTAAAAGAGGTGCGCCCCCAGATCGAAGCGGCCCTGCGCCGGGAACGTGTGCAACAATATGTCAAACATTTGCGCGACAAGGCCAAGATCCAAATCCATCTGAAGTAATCCCAGACCTGCCCGTGCCAGCCTGTTTGGCACGGGCATCATTTTCCCTGCCCTGTTCCCCCAAATCTCGCTACATCGAAGTACCGGTCCCGGGGTTTGCCTGAGCTCGATCACTGCTTCAGCATTCATACCGTCCTGATTGTGATCACAAACTGTCGTTGCAATGAAGTTACATGCGATGCGGTTTAAACAAATTTCACGCAGACGAAATTTTGCGGCGTCGTTCACAGTTTCAAGGCATGCGTCACAAACACGTCGAAAAATCACTGGTTACATTTTTATCACCAACCGCAGTCACGCCGCGTTCACTGTGAACGGCGCTGTGTAGAGCGCCTGCACGTAACCATGATCTGTCTCACAGATCCAGAGCCCGTGCCCGATAAACGGTTAAAAAGCCCCGCTCAGCGTCATAAAGATAGTGCGCTGAAGTAACGATACATTGCCTGTGGAATAACAGTTGAGATCCCTGCGCTATCGCCGTTAAACCACTGAGCATCATTACTAACACGGAGTGGAAATGCCAAGAGCACAAAACCAGTACGGTTTTACCATCATGGAACTCATGATTAGTATCGCCATCCTGTTCATTGTTACTGCGATAGGCATACCTGGCTATATCAGCTATGTCCGCAATGGTAGCCGCGATAACACCGTGACTGATCTGTATTCCAACATGAACTACGCGCGCAGCGAGGCAATCAAGTTAAACACCAACGTCAGCATGTGTCGCGCAGGGAACACGACGGCGGCTAATGCAGCTTGTGGCGGCACTGCCCGAAACTGGACGACGGGCTGGCTGATCTTCGTGGACAACAACAACAACGGGGATTTCGATCCCGGAGAGAGACTGCTCAAAATCGGCGCGCCAATCAAGAACGGCATCCAGGTCATGGCCAGCACGACCGCCGACCCATCCATTTCCTTTCTCAATGATGGCTCCCTCAAAATCGTCGCGGGCGGAACGGCCACATTTGCTGTTTGCGACGATCGCGACAATGACGGGACCTATGATAAAGCCTATGGCCGGGATATCAGCATCAGTGCCATGGGACGACCAGAAATCACCAATATCCCTTCGGGCTCGAGCTGCACACCATGAAAACATTGAATCAACACACCCCAGCATCGCAACACGGCATGTCACTCATTGAAGTCATGGTGGCGGTGTTTGTCGTCAGCATTGGTCTGTTGGGCGTCGCGCGGATGGAAATCCTTGCCAAGCAATCCAATGTCGAAGCCATCCAGCGCACCGCGGCAACCCAACTCGCCCAGCAGATCATTACCAAAATGCGCGCCAATCCCAGCCAATTAACTGCCTACGAGGGACAAATCCTGGGCGCGGGCAAGCTGAAGCTCGGCACGAATTGCGCTACGACGACGTGCACTTCCGCGGAACTTGCCGCCTGGGATCTCTATCAATGGGAACAAGCCCTCATGGGTGCCAGCGAGAAGACCACCAGCACGGGAACCAATGCCGGTGGTCTGGATTCACCGCGTGGTTGTATCACCGGACCGGCCGGGGGGGTTGTGGGGGAATATGTGATTTCCATTGCCTGGCGCGGTAAATCGCCCATGACCAATCCCACCAGCACTACCTGTGGTAACGGCCTGAGATGCACGACGTAAGACATAACGACAAGGGATTCAGTCTCATTGAGGTCATGACCAGCCTCGCACTCGGCCTGGTGGTCGTCATGTTGGTGGTGCAATTATTCATTAACGCAAAAAATAATCATGCGCAAAATGATCGGGTCTCCGAGACCCTCGAGAGTGGGCGTTATGCCTTGCGTCAGTTAACGGCAGATTTGAAAGGAGCGGGCTTCCTGGGTGGCGTCACTGATCCGAGCATGGTAAGCAAAGACACCACCCTCCCTGCACTCAGCACCAGCGCCGATTGTGGCAACGGCAACCAAACCGAGTGGGCCTATGACCTGACTACTTATCGTTCACTGCAGTTCGATGTTGCCGCCACCTCCAGCGCTGATTTTACCTGCATTAATGCAAGCGATTTTTACGTCCCACCCACTACTCAGCCTGCGAATGACATCCTGGCCATAAAACGCGTCGACTCCACACCGCTGTCAACCAACCCTGCCGCCCCGGCCACCCTGACTAACGACACGGTCTACCTGCGTAGCGATTACTCCAGAGCCTGCCTCTGGTACTACGATAGCGGCAGCTCCACCAGCCCCAAAGGCAGCAGCTGCCCCGCGCCGGGCGTGACCGTCAATGACTGGCGACTTAGCGTCGACATCTATTACATTCGCAACTATTACAAAAACGCGGGGGATAATATCCCGACCTTTTGCCGTGCATCCCTGGGTGTCAAACCCGGCGGGACTACTCCGTACATGAACAATGTCTGCCTGGCACCCGGCGTGGAACGCTTTCATGTCATGTTCGGTATCGATACTGACGGGGACGGTATCGCCAACGAATATAAGTCAGCGACGCTCAGCGCATATGATTTAAAAAACAGGGCCGTGTCCGCCCGGATTTACGTACTCGCACGCTCCCTGCAGGCGGACAGCGCGATAAAAAATAACAAGACCTACACCCTGGGGGACGAGATAGTCAAAACCACAGACAACTATTATCGACGGCTGTATACCACCACGGTGATGTTACGCAATCCGATGTATGCCATCAAATTCCAATGATGTGCCGGGGACAACAATGAAGACAAACACGCTACAACGTAATAAAGGCGCCGCACTCATCACCTCCCTGGTGCTGTTAATGGCCCTGACCATGGTTGCGCTTTCCGCAGTTCAGACTACTGCCGTGCAAGTGCTCATCTCCAACAATGACGAGAACACCCTCGATGCACGTCAATACGCACAGTCGGTCGTGGACACCGTCATTCAAAACAATGCCAATAACTTCATCATCGGTGCCAAAACCGGTTACACGGTATGTGCCGTTCAGGATGCTGCGAATAGCTGTGATAAGACCGGTATGACGCTCACCGGTAACATGTTCGCCAAAATCGGCGTCAGCGCAACCGATGGCGTACAGGCCAGGATCAAATTTCTGAAAAACGGCACGGCGCCGCGGCTGAATGTCAATCAAGCAAGCAGCGCAAGCGCCTTCCGTGGCGCCTATGTTTCGGTGACCGGAACTTATGACGTCCCACCCGGTACACCCGGAAAATCCGATGGAAAGGCAAGCGTGGTACAGGGATACGTCATGATTTTGCCGAAGTCTCAATAATTGCAGGTGATATGATGAAGAATAAAATACTCAAGCCACAGACACTGATTGCAATCATATGCCTCATATTGTTCAGTCTTGCGGCAACCCGGCCCGTACTGGCGGATGACACCGACATTTATATCAATCAAAACACGAATATCAACACGGCACCCCTGGTGATGTTCAGTCTCGACTGGCGCCCAAACCTTGGCAACCACGCCTGTGATTTTCCAGGATACAGTTCTACTGATTATTCCGGTATCGCTACAAAGTGTGGTACGGGTTGGACGGCAACATTTATCCAAAACAATTTTACGCAGACCGAATTAGCCAAGGGTTACATCACAAATTTCCAACTGCTGCGAGCGGTGCTGAAGAACACCATGTCCACCCTGGACGGAGTCAATATTGGCCTCATGATCAGCCATGCTGCCAGCTGTAATCCCAACCAATCCGGACCAAGTATCAGCGGTTGCAGCAACGGTGGTTATATCATGTACGGTTTCCACTACCTGGATGCCTTTGACCCCTCCAACACAACCAAGACAGACTTTATCAACAAGCTTAAAGCCATTCCCATTCCCTCGGGCAATGGCTCACCCTTCCAGGGCAAGGAGCTGTATTTTGAACTCTACCGCTACCTGACCGGACAGGAGGTCTATAACGGCCACCTGGGCTGGACCGACTATGAGACCAACGCGACGAATAACCTGGACGTGGACAATCCAAATATCTCCTGGGATATGGGCGCAGAAAACACCACGGTCGACAGCACTACTGGCCAAACGATCGATGTCCTTGACGGCAATGGCTATCCGACGTATGTCAGCCCGATTAGCACGAACATGACCTGTTCCAAGATCTTCGTGATCAATATTATGTTCCAGGTCTCCTCGCAGGAAGACGACTCCGATAACGCCATCAAGGCCACGATCGCCGACGGCGGCATGCACCTGAATCTCAGCGGGACCACCTCCGGCTTCCCTACCGTCATCAACTGGATGTACCAAAAGGACCTCGCCGATGGCGCGCACGGGACCGCGCCGAATGTCCCCGGCACCCAGAACGTGACGTCCTACTTTGTCACGCCGAATGTCAATCCGACCACGAATGGCTATGCCGCCGCCGGTGGCACCGGCAATGCCATTGATCTGAAATTCGATCCGACGTCCATGGCGGCAGTCTTTCAGAATATTTTCAGCCAGGTCCTGAGTGTCAGCACCACCTTCGTGTCTGCTTCGGTGCCGGTGAACGTATTTAACCGGGCCGACTACCTTAACGACGTTTACCTGGCGCTGTTCCAGGCCGAGTCAACCCCGTTCTGGACCGGCAATCTCAAAAAGTACATGTTACAGCAGGATGCCAACAATAACTGGTATATTGGCGATACCTACGGCACCACGGTGTTCGACCCCAGCACTGGCCGAATCAATTTCAATACCTTGTCCTACTGGACCGATCCAAACGGCCAGGATGTGCAAACCACGTACAATAAAAATGAAATCGTCGGCATGGACGGGCGCAGCGTCAACCGCGGTGGCGCCGGTCAGCAAATTCCCGGTTTCCTTGACGGCCTGGATGAAGGTGCCGGCTCTTACACAGCCGATGCCGAGGGACTCAGCAACGGCGCTTCCAGCACCTCACGCACGCTATACACAGAACCCGCAGCCGGCTATAGCCCGGGCGCCAAGCTGACGCCGATAGATGCGTCACCGACATCTAACGATGTCAGCAATCTTTGGCAATATCTCAACGCCAATGGCGATGTGTCCTCCGGCTCTACCGGAACGCTCACGCCCGATTTCACCGCCTGGGATACGACGACGCTCGGCGGGACTCCAAGCACGGCGGATATAACAGAAGGTGAGAATATCCTGACCTGGGCGCGCGGCATCGATGCCCTGGATGCGGATCAGGATGGTAACACCGACGATTCGAGAGACTGGATCATGGGCGACCCCATCCACTCGACCCCGTTAACCATCAACTACGGCGATCACGGCAGTTTCACCCAATCCAATCCCGATGTGCGCATTGTTCTCACCGGCAACGATGGTTTCGTCCGCATGGTGCAAAATACCAATAGCGACGGGACGCAAAGCGGCAAGGAGAACTGGGCCTTCATCCCCCATGCCAGCCTGGGCCTGCTCGATCGGCTCATGAAGGATGGCGTCGGTTCGCCGTTGCATCCCTACGGCGTGGACGGTGCGCCGGTGGCCTATGTGCTGGACGGCAATGGCGACGGTAAAATCGATACCAATGCGCATTCCCCCTACCCCACCGATCAGGTCCTGTTGTTTTTCGGCATGCGCCGCGGCGGCCGCCATTACTACGCCATGGATATCACCGACCCGGACAATCCGACCATGTTGTGGGACATCAATGGCGACTGTACGAGTTGTAATTTCGCCAACCTGGGCCTGACCTTCTCGACCCCGACGGTGGCCCACATGAAATACGTCGACAGCAGTGGCACGGCGAAAGTGCATACGGTGCTGGTATTCGGCGGCGGTTATGACCCCGCCAACAAGGACGTCCGCTCCAGTAACGTCGTTACCGCCAGCGATACGCGCGGGGCCGGCATTTACATCGTGGATGCTGAAACGGGCAAACTGGTCTGGAAAGCGGTAAACGGCGGCACATCGACATCTGGCCCTGTCGCGCTCGGTAACGGTGTCTATGAATACGATAATCCCAGCTTCACGGACAGTATTCCTGCACCCGTCACGGTGCTCGACAGCGATGGCGACGGCAATATCGACCGGCTTTATGTCGGCGACACCGGTGGCCAGGTCTGGCGCGCCGACCTGGCCGGTACCGACCCTGACAAATGGTCAGCACACGTCCTGGCCTCGATCGGCCAGCGCGCCGCGACGGGAAATGCCAAGAAAGCCATAGACCGCCGCTTCTTCCACGCCGTTGACGTCGTCCAGACCCGCAACCCCAACACGATATGTCCGTCAAACTTAAGCTCGATAACCACAGCCTGCGTTCAATCCAGTTACGCCGGATTACCCTACGATGCCGTCATCGCCGGCACCGGCGACCGCGCCAATCCGCTGGATGTCGGTTTAGGTAACGCCACTCCGCCGGACAACTGGTTCTATGTGTTCAAGGACTATGACGTCGTCAGCGGTAGCTACAACCCCAGCAATAACCAGGTAGCCCCGTATACCCAGGGAGCTATGTCAGATGTCAGCTCGGATTGCTTGCAAACCCTCTCGTGCAGCGCTGGGCAGGACCTGACGAATGGTTGGACGATAGAGCTGACACAGGCGGTTGGCGAAAAAGCGCTATCACGGCCGATCACGTCCTACGGGATCATATACTTTACCACCTATCTGCCGCCCCCCCTGTCAACGACCACGACCAGTTGCGCACCCAGCGAAGGCAAAGGTTTGGTATACGCTGTGAACCTGGCGGATGGCACTGCTGCGTATAATTGGGACCTGACCAATACGACAACCACTGCGAGCGGGACGTTTGAGCTAGGCCAAACAGACCGATTCCTGCCGACTGGACTCGGCATCCCAGCGAACGTCATTTCCATCCGCAAGGGAGGAGAAAATCAAATCCTGATCCCGGGTAAAAACTATTTGCTCACGCAAAAAGGTCAAAGCACATTCAAGACGTTCTGGTACACAGAAGGCGAATAATGGTTCAAGGAAAAAACGAGGCAACTATGAAAAATACTGGTAAAAGGGATAAGGGTTTAACATTAATTGAATTGATGGTGACAATTGCCATTATCGGTATCCTGTCGGCAATTGCGATTCCCTCTTATAGTTACTACACCCGCGTCACCAAGCGCTCCGCGGCAAAGTCTTCAGTGCAACAGGTGCGTGGCTTGCTGGAGCAGTATTACACCAATAACAAAAGCTATACCACTGACCTGACCAACCTGGGCTTCAATAACAGTCCGCTGGAAGTCGACAAAAATGACCAGGAAGTATCGGCTGCCAAAGCAGTGTATGAAATCACTGTCAACACAGCAGCAGCAGGCTCTATGAAATATTGCAAAGCGAATTGCGATTATGAGGTAGTGGCCACCGCGAAAAATACCCAGACTAAAGACACCAACTGCGCTGTTTTCGTGTTCAACTCCCTCGGCCAAAAGACATCCTACGATTCGTCAGGCAACAGCTCCACGTCCAAAGGCTGCTGGTAATCTTGCTAACTTAGCCGAGCAGGCGTAAAAACGCCTGCTCGTCCAGCAGCGTCACCCCCAGTTGTTCCGCCTTGGTCGCCTTGGAACCCGGAGTCTCACCGACGACAACGTAATCGGTCTTTTTCGAAACGCTGCCACTGACTTTCGCGCCCAGCCGCTGTAGTTTCTCCTTGGCCTCTTCCCGGCTCATGCTCGCCAGGGTGCCGGTCAGCACAAAGGTTTTCCCAGCCAGGGGTAGCACTGTCTCTTCCATCACTTCGATATCTGGCCAGTGTACGCCAACCTTGCGGAGTTTGGTGATGACCTTCTGGTTGTGCGGTTCATGGAAAAAATGGGCGATACTTTCTGCAACGACCGGACCCACATCCGGTACCGCCACCAGGGCATCTTCATCGGCCTGCATGATCGCCTCCAGACTGCCAAAATGCCGGGCGAGCGTGCGTGCCGTGCTTTCGCCGACCTGGCGAATCCCCAGAGCAAATAAAAACCGGGGCAGGCTCGTTGCCTTACTGTGTTGCAGGGCATCCACGATATTCTGCGCCGATTTTTCCCCCATGCGTTCCAGTTCAGCCAGTTGCGATACGCTTAAACTGTAGAGATCGGCGACATCACGGATAACATCCTGGTCCACCAGTTGCTCCACCAGTTTTTCACCCAGGCCCTCGATGTCCATGGCCCGCCTTGAGGCAAAATGCTTGATCGCCTCCTTGCGCTGCGCCGCACAGAACAATCCGCCGGTACAACGCGCAACCGCCTCATTCTCCAGTCGTATTACTTCGGAGCCACATACCGGGCATGTCGTCGGCATCACGAATTTTTTTGCGTTCTTCGGCCGCTTTGATAAAACGGCGCTGACCACCTCGGGGATCACATCCCCGGCCCGCCTGACAATGACAGTGTCATGGATCCGGATATCCTTGCGTTCGATTTCATCCTGGTTATGCAAAGTGGCATTGGTGACGGTGACTCCGCCGACGAAAACCGGCTCCAGGCGTGCCACGGGCGTCAGCGCCCCGGTTCGGCCGACCTGTACCTCGATCGCCAGCAACCTGGTCATTTCTTCCTGCGCGGCAAACTTATGCGCAATCGCCCAGCGTGGCGCCCGCGAGACGAAACCCAGCGTTTCCTGCTGGCCAAGATCATCGACTTTATACACGACACCATCGATATCGTAATCCAGCCCATCCCGCTTGCGTTCCATATCATGATAGTAGGCAAGACAGCCTGCTACACCGTCTACATGCCTGATCTCCGGATTGGTACGCAGCCCCCAGTCTCGTAATTGTGCCAGGATCTTCAAGTGCGAATCTGGCAACGCGCCATCCTCCACTACACCTACTGCATAGGCATAAAACGTCAACGGCCGGCTCGCGGTGATACGTGAGTCCAGCTGACGCAGGGATCCGGCCGCGGCATTACGCGGGTTGGCAAAGGACTTTTCACCCTTTTGCCGTTGTGCGGCATTGAGTTTCTCGAAGCCGGAGCGGCTCATGATCACTTCACCCCGCACTTCCAGCACCCGCGGATAGTCTTTGCCCACGAGTTTCAGCGGGATCGCATCGATGGTACGCACATTCTGGGTCACGTCCTCGCCTGTAGTACCATCACCGCGTGTAGCACCACGAACCAGTACCCCCTGTTCATACAGCAGACTGATGGCGAGTCCGTCCAGTTTGGGTTCAGCGGTATAGGATATCTGCTCAACCTGCAGTCTTTCCCGTGCCCGTCGGTCGAAACCCTGAACTTCGTCCTCGTCAAAGGCGTTATTCAACGACAACATCGGAACGCGGTGTTTGACCTCGGCAAATTCGCTGAGCGGTGTGGCACCCACGCGCTGTGTCGGCGATTCCGGTACGATCAGTTCGGGATGTGCTTGTTCGAGGCTTTGCAGTTCGCGCAGCAGGCGATCATATTCACTATCGGGAATTTCCGGGGCATCGAGGACGTAATAGAGATAATTATGGTGATTGATGTCTTCCCGCAGCCGGGCGGCACGCTGGGCAATATTTTGATTCACTGGCATGACAATACTTTAGTTGACTCAGGTTTGTCGCCGCTGCAGTTGTGTCATTTTCTGTTTAAACCGGAAGGCCTCGATCTTTTCCTTGAGATGGCCAATCGTCTGCCTGGTCAGAACGCTGCGAGTTTCATCGCAGAGTTCAGCGTCCAATAACTGTGCCAGCTTGTGGCCGATATCTACCAGGGTATCAAATGCTTCACGCGCCTCAACCGGCGCGGGTAAATGCAAATACAGCACCAGCCCGGGTGTGCTGATCGTTTTTATTTGTTCCGCATCAAATGTTCCAGGTTCGAGAATATTCGCCAGTCCCAGCAAGACCTGCTGGTAACCCTGCCCATCCTTGACCATATAGCGGTATATACCATCGTCCTTGAGCACCAGCCCCACTGTCCTGACTGCCCGCTCGATGGAGTCGCCCTGAATCGCCGTGCCTTTCCGGCCCATAATCGTCAGGGGAATAAACAGTTGCTCGCCAGCCGGGGCAATCTGTTCACTACTTAGCTCAATAATGACCGATGATTCTTCCGGGCTAAATTCTTCGCGCCCACGCTCTGGAATAATCGTTTCCAGCTGATCCAGCTCACCAGGATCAATCTCCGGCATGCGTGGAGTTTGCACTTCCTGGGTCTGGGTGAAATCCGGTGCGTTATCGCGTTGCAGGCGACTACGGATGTTTTCCCAAAGTCCGGAGAATAATGACTTGCGGCGCGAATACACGTCATCACGCACCAGGCCGCGACGACTGAACAGGTAAATCAGCAGGATGATGATACAACCGATAAGTAACAGGGACACACGTAACGCCATTACGAGCAGTGCTCCTGAATATGAGTTAACTGTCTGTATTTAACTATTACGTTCCAACCCTTTTTCATGCCGGAACCTGCCGTGGCGCTAGACCGCCGCCAGTTTCACTGCCTCATCGACATCCACGGCGACCAGCCGGGATACACCCGGTTCATGCATGGTAACACCGGCGAGGTGATGGGCAATCTCCATGGTAATCTTGTTATGCGTAATGAAGATAAATTGAACCCTGTCCGACATGTGCTGAAGCATGTCACAAAAACGCCCGACATTGGCATCATCCAGTGGTGCATCCACCTCGTCAAGCATACAAAACGGGGCAGGATTGAGCTGAAAAATGGAAAATACCAGGGCCACGGCGGTCAGGGCCTTTTCACCGCCGGACAATAAATGGATCGTGCTGTTGCGTTTGCCGGGCGGACGCGCCATTACCGTGATCCCGGTATCCAGGATATCGTCACTGGTCATCTCCAGATAGGCATGGCCGCCACCGAACAGGCGCGGGAATAATTCCTTTACGCCACTGTTAACCTTTTCGATGGTTTCGTTGAAGCTGTCGATCTTGGCAATGGCATCTTCCAGGGTCTTGAGTGCTTCCATCAGGTCGGCGTGCTGCTCGTCCAGGTATTTCTTGCGCTCGGACTGCTGCTCAAACTCCTCAATGGCGGCCAGATTGATCGCGCCCAGGCGCTGGATCTTGCGCTCGATACTCTCCAGGTTTTCCTGCCAGCTGGTTTCACTGGCACCTTCCGGCAGCTCATTAATCAGCGTATTAAGCTCAAATCCGGCATTGGTCACCGACTCCTGCACGGTTTGACGTCGGACCTTGACTTCCTGCCAGCCGATGCGCACTTCTTCGAGTTCACTGCGCACCAGCTGTACTGATTCTTCCGCCTTGCCGCGCTGTTCTTCCAGCTCGCGATGGGATTGATCAATATCCTGCAGGCTGTCGCGGGCGCCGCTCAGTTCGTTTTCAACATCAACCCGCGTTTTAAGCAAACCGGCCAGTTCCTCTTTCATTTGCTCCAGCGGTTGCTCGGCTTCCTTAATCGCTGCCTGCAATTCTTCACGACGCTCGTTCAACTGCGACTGTTGACTATCAATGCGTTGTAATGCCTGTTGCGTGGAATTGAGTTCTGTCCGCAGGGTTTCGGCGCGCAGACGCATTTGCTGGGCCTGTTCACGCGCGGATTGCGCGGCCTGGCGTGATTCGCCCAGGCTTTTGAGCAGGCTGTCACGCTGTTGCGAGAGCTCCTGCTTGCGCCGGTCATGCCCACCGATCAGTTCCTGGGCCTGTTCGCGCCGGGACCGGGCCTCGGTGATAGCCTCGCGGGCCTTGTCCATCTGGCTGTGGACTTCACCTTGATCATGCTGTAATTGCTCGATACGGGACTGGGTTTGTTCGTAGCGGGCACGCAAGGCGCTGGTACGCGCATTGAGTTCATTGTGCTGGCGATTGGCTTCCTGTAATTCTGACTGCAGACCGTCACGTGTCTGTTCCAGTTGCTTGAGTGACTCCTGCATCGACTGGCGCTGAGCCTGCAGGTTGTGGATGGCATCATTGAGTTCGCTGATGGACTGGTTGAGCGACTTGATCTCCTGCTCGCGTTGCAACACGCCACTGTGGGTTTCTTCCTGTTTACTGACTCGTAACCAGCCCTGCCCCAGCCAGATCCCGTCACGGGTCACAACCGATTCATGCCGATCCAGGTTGGTTCGCAGGTTAAGCGCCTCATCCAGCGACTCCACCGCATAGACACCATCAATCTGCACCGGCATGGGTCCGCTGGAACGTACCTTGCTCGCAAGCGATGGCGCCTTGTTGTACTGGACATCTGATGTCTTGCTGTTTTCCAGCAGGGTGAGCTGCCCCTGATCAAATGCCTTGATATTCTCGAACAGGGCATCCAGGTTTTCGACACAAACCGCCTCGAGGTTAGCGCCAAGAACACATTCCACCGCGCGTTCCCAGCCACTTTCCACTTCCAGCATTTCCGCCAGACGCTTGGCATCATCCAGGTGTTGACTCTGCAGCCAGTTCTTCACACCCTCCTGATGCTTGCCCAGGGCAGCCTGTTGCAGCGCAGTCAATGACGCGTGCTGGGCACGCAGGCCCTGCAGGTTTTCCTGCTGTTGCTCATATTCGCTGCTGCATTGCTGCAGCTGTTCCCGCAGACCACTGATCTCGCCCTGCGTGTGCTGTAACGCCTCCTGTTTTTGCGCCAGCGCCTGAGCCTGTGAATCCAGTTGCGACTGCAAGCCATTCAGTTCATTTTCCAGCTCGGTGTTGCGGTGCTTGTCCAGCTCTTCGCCCAGGCGGGTCTTGCGCTGATCCAGTTGCATTAATTGCTGTTCCAGCTGTTGAATACGGGCCGATTCCACTTCGACCTCGCGTGCCGGTTCCGCCGCCTGCTGGGTAAACTGTTCCCATTCCTGTTGCCAGCCCTGCATCGCCTGCTCGGCCTGTTGTAAGGCCTGACTGGTATCGCGCTCGGCAACCTGAGTCTGTTCCAACGACGGCTCGATGGATTCCAGCTCCTGTTTGAGCTGGGCGATGCGCTGTTGATCGGTACTCAGATGGGCCTGGGCCTCGTTCAAATCCTTTTCCAGCTGGGCCAGGTCGTTTTGTTGTTGCTGACGCCGCTCGCGCGTGTGCTGAATAGACTGTTCGATCCGCGCGATATCCGAACCCACGCTGTAGTAACGGCTTTGAATCTTGTTGAAGGTCTCGTTGGCTTCGGCCAGGGCTTCGCGCTGCTTCTCAATATCCGTTTCGATCGCGCGTTGCTGGGCACGCGCGGCTTCCAGCGCGGTCTCCTTGTCGCGAATCGAGGACTCGACCTGCTGCGCGTTTTCATTCAATGATTTCCAGCGCAGGGACTGCAACTGGGCGCCGACCAGGCGTTCCTCTTCCTTCAGGACCTTGTAGCGCTCGGCGGCCTTGGCCTGGCGCTGCAGGTGGTTGATTTGTTTTTCCAGTTCTTCGCGCAGGTCGTTGAGCCGATCCAGGTTGTCGCGGGTATGCCGGATACGGGTTTCGGTCTCCTTGCGCCGTTCCTTATACTTGGAAATCCCGGCCGCTTCTTCCAGGAAAATGCGCAGCTCTTCGGGTTTGGCCTCGATGATCCGTGAGATGGTGCCCTGTTCGATGATGGCGTAACTGCGCGGCCCCAGGCCGGTCCCCAGGAAGATGTCGGTGATGTCGCGCCGACGGCAACGCACCCCGTTCAAAAAATAGTGCGACTGGCCGTCGCGGCTGACCGTGCGCTTGATCGCGATTTCGTTGTAGTTAGCCCATTGCCCGCCCAGTTTGCCCTCTGTGTTGTCGAACACCAGTTCCACCGAGGCCTGGCCCACGGGCTTGCGGGTATTGGAGCCATTGAACACCACGTCGGCCATGGAATCACCACGCAACTGTTTGGCCGAAGTTTCGCCCATGACCCAGCGCACAGCATCAATGACATTGGACTTGCCGCAGCCATTGGGGCCGACAATACCAATGAGTTCACTGGGGAGCTGAACGGTGGTCGGGTCAACAAAGGATTTGAAACCCGCAAGTTTAAGCTTTCGCAAACGCATGGGCGTCAAAGATACAGGATCCCAGATTGATCAGACAAGATTGACATCACAGACAAACTAGCTTCCATCGCCGGTCAGTTAAAATTGCGACTTGTCCTCGTCCCGCGGCTCCGTTATCTTTCGCCCCATGCCAAGCCAGCCATCCAAAGACCTCGAAACCTTCGACAACCCGATGCCGGAGCGGGATTACACCATCCGCATCGATGTGCCGGAGTTCACCTGCCTGTGCCCCAAAACCGGGCAGCCGGATTTCGCCACGCTCAAGCTCGAATACGTCCCGGACCAGCGTTGCGTCGAACTGAAATCACTCAAGCTCTACGTCTGGTCCTACCGCGACGAGGGCGCCTTCCATGAGGCGGTGACCAATCGCATCCTGGATGATCTGGTCAAGGCCACCCAACCCCGTTTCATGCGCCTGACCGCCGAATTCAACGTGCGTGGCGGCATTTACACCACGGTGGTGGCCGAACATCGCGCCCCCGACTGGCAGTCCCCCCCGCCGGTGACCCTGCCCTGAGCCCCGCGAGTCCGCCATTACCGGATTAGCCCACACTAATATATATGTCGGTATCGATGTCGGTACCTCCGGGATCCGCGCCTTTGCCATCGATGACCAGCAAGCGGTCATCAGCGAGCAGCGCCTCGCCCTGCCGTTACCTGTACAGAATGTGGCCAGGCGAGAGCAGGACCCAAGCATCTGGTGGACCACCTGCCGCGAGGTCCTCAACGGCTTGCTACAACATCTCGACCGCCGGGCAGTGCGTGCCATTGCCATCGACGGCACCTCCGGCACGGTCCTGCTGACCGACCACCAGGGCCAGCCGCTGACCCCGGCCCTGATGTATAACGATGCCCGTGCCAGCGAACAACTGGCCCGCGTTCAGGCCGTCGCCCCCGCCGACAGCGCCGCCAATGCCGTGACCGCCGGTCTGCCCAAGATCCTGTGGCTGGCGGAGCATACGCAGGGGCGCCCGGTCACCCATGTCATGCACCAGGCCGACTGGCTGAGCTTTCAACTGACACGACGTGCCGGTATCAGCGACAGCAACAATTGCCTGAAAAGCGGCTATGACCCCGAGGCGCGGAGCTGGCCGGGATGGATCAAGCAACTGGGCATCCCGCTGAGCTGGTTCCCGCGCGTGTTGGCACCGGGTCAGCCACTGGGCGTAATCGATACCGGGGTTGCCGACGTGCTGGGCCTGGGGAAAGAAGTACTGATCGTCAGTGGCACCACGGATTCCACCGCTGCCATCATCGCCACGGGTGCAGAACAGGTCGGCGATGCCATTACCTCACTCGGTTCGACCCTGGTCTGTAAGATCATCAGTGACAAGCCGGTATTCGCCAGTGACTATGGCATTTACAGTCAGCCGTTTGGCGACAACTGGCTGGTCGGCGGCGGTTCCAACAGCGGCGGCGCCGTATTGCGTCAGTATTTCACCGACATGCAGATGCAATACTTGAGTGAAAAACTGGACCCGATGCACGATACCGGACTCGATTATTATCCCTTGCCTGGCATTGGCGAACGTTTTCCGGTCAACGACCCATCGCTGCCGCCGCGCCTGTCACCACGCCCCGAGGACGATGTGCAATTTTTCCAGGGCTTGTTAGAAGGCATCGCGCGAATCGAATACAATGGCTACCGATTATTGCATGAACTGGGGGCACCTTATCCGGCCTCGGTGCGCAGCGTCGGTGGCGGCGCAACAAACCGGGCCTGGAGCCTGATCCGTTCGCGCCTGTTACAAACCAGTATGTTTGAAGTCGAGCATAGCGAAGCGGCCTATGGCAGCGCCTTATTAGCCAAACAAGGATTCACAACATGGCAAAACCCGACAACCCCGTAAATCACTCCGTCAGCGGCTTTAGCTACCTGTTCAAAGGCCTGGGCCTGCTGGGCAAACCCGGCGTTAAACGCTTTGTGATCATCCCGCTGCTGCTCAACATCGTCCTGTTTGCTTTGCTGATCTGGCTGGCCGGTGACTACTTTAATCAATTGATTAATTATCTGTTATCTCAACTACCGGGCTGGCTGGAGTGGCTGAGCAAGGTCCTCTGGCTGCTGTTCGCCATGCTCGCCGGTTTGATCATGTTCTTCACTTTCTCGTTTATCGCCAACCTGGTGGGAGCCCCCTTTAACAGTTACCTCGCCGCTGCAGTGGAAAAACACCTGACCGGCACCAACCCGGTGAGCAACGAACGCAATTTCTGGGCGGAATTCGGCATCATGGTCCTGAGCGAATTAAAGAAATGGGGCTACTACGCGCTATGGGCCATTCCCCTGTTTATCATCTCCTGGTTCATCGCGCCCATCGCACCCTTCCTGTGGTTTATCTTCGGCGCCTGGATGTTCAGCATCGAATACCTCGACTATCCCATGGGTAACTACGGCCTCACCTTCTCCGACATCCGCAAACAGATCTCGAAAAAACGCATGCTGTCCCTCAGCTTCGGCAGCGCCGTCACCCTGGCCACCATGATCCCGGTTTTTAATTTTATCGTGATGCCAGTGGCGGTCGCCGGGGCGACGGCCATGCGGGTAGATCGGTTTCCAATGTCGAAGCAATAGTTTTTTAACGTTATCTTTCGCCTTTGAGATATATTCCTGACGATGCTATCCCCATCCCGGAACATCCGAAGGATGTATCCGGAATCCGACCAGAACCTGAAGGATTCAGGAAGTACTTAATGCGAACCGTAAAACGTAGGAAGTACCTGATGAACTTGCCCCGCAGTTTCTGGTCGCGCTGCTACAAAGCAAACCTGTTGCACCAACAAGGGAATAAAACCACGCCCACACTGTCAACTGCAATGGTTTTATCCAGACAGATTCCAAAAGCTTCCATTCGCATATAGGTTCAGGGGAACGGCGGCGTCAACGGTTCAATGCCGTCAAACTCTGCTTGTGGATGATGTTGTTTCACCAGTTCCTGAATTTCATCAAGGCGCTTGCGCGGGATATCAACCAGGATCAGGATTTGCCCGGCCTTGATCGCCTCTTCGAATTTCTCCAGGCGATGACTCGGCAGTCCAACCCCGACCAGTGCCGACATCATGCCGCCCACCGTGGCCCCCGCCCCGATCATGGCAAGAATGAGACCGCCACCCACGGCGAGTCCCGCCGGAGGAAAGGCGACAACGACAAGGCCTGCCACCAGCCCGGTATACGCACCACCAACCAAACCTTTTTCCAGCGCCGGAATAAAGTCACTTTTTTGCATCAAGGTTGCCTCGGGCAGATCTTCCAGGGGAATATCATCCCTTGCGATTAGATGGATGTGCTTCTCTTCAACGTGGGATAGCAAGAATTCCTTGACGACCTCGCGGGCGACATCAATGTTCGGGACTAAAAAATATTCGCGCCTCATGGGCTCCTTCCTCCTGATCACAAAACAATGGATAACGATTCATACCCTCCATGATCCGCATAGCCTTAGTTGAGCTCAGGTGAAATATCGATGCATAGACACTGAGAATTTCCAGGCTAGCCAACCCGACAAAAGCAATAGAAGCGTTCAGGTATTGAACCGACTGTTCACATCCTAACGCTATGTCGTTTCCCGTTCCTTGATTCTGATCATTAACAAGCCACTCACGATAGAAAACGCAAATAGATAGAGGCAAAACACCACGGTATAGGCGCCACCAAAGTAGTGGACCATCAGCGGCAGCAGTGGCAGTTTGATTGCACGACTATAGAGAAACACGGCAGCCAACGAGGCGCGCATCCCTTTCTCACGCAGGTCTTTCAACAGCGCGTACCAGGCGTAGATCGGCCCACTGGCTAGCACGCCGGCCATCGCAACAATGAGCCAGCCCTTGATGCCCCCTTTCCCGCCAAGGTGGCGCTTGATCCATGCCGGTTTCAACAGCATGTCTGCCGCCAAGAGCAGCAAAAATACGATGATCAGCACCGGCCAGACGCTGCGCATTGCTTTAACAAAGAAGTTAAGAGCCTGACCAATGAGTTCGACATTGCTTATCGCAATCACCCCATAGACCGCGACAACCAGCAGCAGGAACAACCAACCTCCCCTCCCGGACATTGTGTGTTCATTTGCCATGGGCAACCCTAGCTGATAACTCGCAAGGTATATTCGGTCAGAAACGCTATCGCGATGGCGCTAAAGAAACAAATCGTGTTGCGATAGATCGCAAAACGCGTCCCCAGCAACAAGGCTTCGGCGGGCAGTTGTACCACGCCGACCGTAACCCAACTTACCAGGAAGGCGGTGACAGCAATCAGACTCACGCCGCCTTTGAGCAACTCACCGGCCAGCAAATAACTCGCCAACGGGTGGCCAGCCGCCACGCCGCCGACGAAGGCGCCCATCACGGCATCCAGCACAGCATTACCAGCAAACCAATCCGCGGTTACTTGCCCCGGTAACAGCTTGACGACCAGACTACTCAACAACAGCATGCCAATGATAATTGGTAGCAGATTGACAAAGGTCCGCACTGTCTTAATGAGGCTCTTTCTCAATTGAGGTACGTACATATACTTACCTTCGGCGCGCCAGTTTGTGGACTAAAATGGAAAGGTGGTAGCAACAAGATAACACAATATCTTCCGTCCCCCGCGACCCGGAACGTCATGGATATCCTCTTCAGCTGTCCGGGAGATACAGGGGGTTTGACAATACGACCACAGTTGGCGTATGCCATGTATGCATTCAACCGGATTACCGTGACGCTTCTGCTCTCTGGATGGTTTCTATTGACGACACAACACATAGCAGCAGCGGGTGAAATGAAGAAGGCCGAGCCGGATCAAGTCAGGATCCATGTCATCTTCAATAACGTACCCTTCAAGGCAGGCCTGAAAACCGGCTGGGGTTTTGCCTGTCTGATTGAAGGCCTGAACAGAACCATTCTGTTTGATACTGGCGGCAACGGCGATATTCTGCTCAACAATATGCAACAACTTGGCCTCGATCCCAACATGGTTGATGTCGTCGTGCTGTCCCACATTCATGGTGACCACACCGGTGGGCTCGGCGCGTTTCTGGCGCGTAACCACAATGTTATCGTGTATATGCCCGAATCATTCTCGATGGCATTCCAGCAAGACGTGAAGCGCCTTGGCGCAAGGGTGGAAACCGTCTCGAAGCCGCAACAGTTATTTGATAGCGTCTATACCACCGGCGAGATGGGTGATGCCACCCGGGAACAGGCGCTGATCGTGGACACGTCACAAGGGCTGATTGTCATCACCGGCTGCGCGCATCCCAATGTCGCCGACGTGGTGGAGCGCGCAACAGCGTATCGGGGCAAGCACGTGATTTTACTGATGGGCGGTTTTCACCTGGGTGGCAGCAGTGAATCTGCCATTCACAAGATAATCAAGCGACTGAAAGCCCTCGGCGTCAGGAAAGTCGCGCCCAGTCATTGCACCGGCGACACTGCCATGCAGCTGTTTCGCGAAGCCTGGAAAAAAGATTTCATTGCAGGCGGTCTGGGTGCCGTCATCGATGTAGCCGGGAAACTACCCAAAGGAGAATGACGCATGCCAGCGCACAGCGCAGACATAACATGGGCGCCGGCGGCTTCTGTATTTGTCCAAAGTGCGGTGAAAAGAGTCCTCATCGCAACCGCACCCCCTGCCAGGAAGAAAAATGCCCCCGCTGTGGGGCGAAAATGCTGCGTGAAGGCTCTTACCACCATCAGCTATTCCTGGAGAAACAGGCAAAGAAACAGCACAAACCACCGGAATCTTCCAAATAAGGATTTTGCTTCGGTGTTACACATAGAGCGAACAATGCCCGTCCGCCCGCACGGAGAAACCTAATATGACGTCAATCCTGGAAAAAGGTGGTGGCACTTTCACAGGTATCAAGCTGTTACTGTGCGAGAATCCACTGCCACCGCTCGAGGAGGCGATTGCCGCGGCACAGGCCGAAGTACCCCGTAGCAATTACTACACCGAACCTTTTTCCGAACCGCTGCGTCGGTTCATAGCCAGTAATATCGGGGTACCGGAGCAGTTGGTGCACATCAACGCCGGCTCGGAGTTGATCCTGCGCCAGTTGTTCCAGCGCCTGGGCCGGCAAGTGCATTTACTCACACCCACTTATCCGCTGTTTCCGGAGATCGCACAGCGCTATACCGAGACCCGGCTGCTGCCGGAAAACGACTTCGCATTTGATCTGGCGAATCTGGATATCCCAGCCGGCACCACACTGGCCGTGATCGTCAATCCCAATAATCCCAACGGCGGCAGTTTCGACATGGCGCCCCTGCCCGAACTATTGCGCCGTCATCCACACACGCATTTTCTGGTGGATGAAGCCTTCATCGGTCTCGCCGGTGACTCGGTCGCGCACCTCGTGCCCGACTACCCCAACCTGCTGGTCACGCGCACCCTGTCCAAGGCGCACAGCCTGGCAGGGTTTCGCGTCGGCTACGCGATCCTGCCCGAGGACCTGGCCAATGATCTCAACACGCATAACGATGCCTACCCACTGGCGCGTCCCAGCCAGGCCGCGGCACTGGCCACTTTGCAACACGAGGACAAGATCCGCACGCGTGCTAGGCAACTGCACCAGTGGACCGAAGCGCTTGCCCATGAACTGCGCGCACTGGGCGTGCGCACCTATCCGACCCGCACCTATTTCTTTCTCGCCGACTTCTCGCCGCATGATGCGGCCGAGCTGGCCGACAAGCTGCGACAACGCGGCATTTTTATCAAGCCGTTGAATGATCCCGTACTCGGTCCGGGTTTCATGCGCGTGACCACCGCGCTGCCCGAGGACAATGCGCGCGTGGTGCAGGCCCTGCAGGAGCTGTTATGAACATGCCGCGGTCTGCGCCATTCGAAACCTATCACCAACGTTATGATAATTGGTTCGTGCGTCACGCCGCCGCGTATCATTCAGAACTGCTGGCGGTGCGCGCGCAGTTGCCGTGGGACGGACTGGGCTTGTCCATTGGCGTCGGCAGCGGGCGGTTCGCCGCGCCTATGGGCATCCAGATCGGCATCGACCCGGCGCACGAGATGTTAGGCTATGCGGCACGACGCGGCATCAACAGTGTACAGGCCGTTGCCGAGGCGCTGCCGTTTGCAACACATAGTTTTGCACGCGCCCTGTGCGTGACCACGATCTGCTTCGTTGACGATGCCGGCGCCATGCTGCGTGAAGCGTATCGCGTTCTGCAACCCGGTGGCGTGCTGGTGATCGGCTTTATTGATCGCACCAGTCAACTCGGGCAACACTACCTCGCACATCAGGCCGAGAATGTATTCTATCGCGATGCCACTTTCTTCTCGGCCGCCGAAGTGGAACAGTTATTAGGCGACACGGGATTCACCACCCCGGTCTGGGTACAGACGCTGACGAAGTCACTGGAAGAGACCCGCGAAATCGAGACTTTACTCCCTGGCTTCGGTCAGGGGGCATTTGTCGTCGTCAGGGTGCAGCGCCCGGCACCATGACTTTAAGGCACCGGAGATAAAAACATGGATAATAATTTCTGGACGGCGTTTGGTGCCAGTATGCTGGCAGCACTGGTGACGGGCATCGGAATTTATACCATCCGCCACTTCGAGGCCTGGGGCCGCAAGTACAGCATCTATTTCGTGTGCTTTGCTGCCGGCGTGCTAATCTCGGTGTCCTTCCTGCACATTATTCCCAAGTCTTTCGAGATGAGTCCTCATGCACCGATGTATCTGCTCGGCGGTTTCTTGCTACTGCATCTTTTCAACCGCTTCATTACTGCCTTCGTCTGTGAACGCGGCACCCATCCAAGCTATGGCATCGGTCTGATCCCCATGGTCGGCATCGGCTTTCATTCCTTCATTGATGGTGTCGTGTATTCCATTACATTTACCGTCAGCATTTTCACCGGGGTGCTCGCCACGAGCGGCATGGTGTTGCATGAGTTCCCGGAAGGCATCATTACTTATTTGCTGTTATTGCGCGGGGGCTTTACGGAAAAAACATCACTGATCCTTGCCATCATCGCCGCCTCGATTTCCACGCCACTGGGCATGCTGGTGTCATGGCCCTACATCAGCCGAATTGACAAGCCACTGCTTGGCACCCTGCTGTCACTGTCGGCGGGGGCGCTGGTCTACGTGGGTGCCACGCACCTGTTACCGCAGGCGGAGAAGGAACATCGTAAGTACAGTCTGCTTGCGCTGGGCGCGGGGATTCTGGTGGCCGTACTCATCGTGCTATCCAAATAAGTGACCCTCAAACGAGGAATACTGCAAGGACCTGGCGCAATTCGAGTAATCCGACAGGTGTTCACTCTGGAATGAATGCCGCCAGCAGGACATAAATCAGCACGCTGAACAGTGCACCCAGCGCAAACAGGCGGATCTTCTGATAACGACGGGCCATGGGTAGTAGTTCGTGCACGGCGACGAAGACCATGGCCCCGGCAGCAAAGGCCATGAACAGGGAGTTGAACTTCGGATGCAAGTGAACGGCGACGAGTCCGATGAGGGCGCCTACGGGTTCGGCCAGCCCGGACAGAAATGCGACCAGGTACAAAAACCGTTTGCGCCTGACCATCACAATGGGCGCCGCCATGGCGAATTCTTCGGGAATGTTGTGGATGGCAATGGCCAGTGCCACCAGCACACCCAGGGATGGCGAGGCGATATAGGCATTGGCCATGGCGAAACCCTCAGGCACGTCATGCAGGATCAGGCCGAAAGCGACCAGGTAAGCGGTTCTCAGCATCGTATTGGGAAACACGCCGGCTTCTTTCACCAGGTGCGTATGCGGGATGACCCAATGCAATACCGCCACGATCAGCATACCCAGTATAAAGGCTACCAGGGTCGTGCCCATGCCTGCTTCGCCGACGGCCTCCGGTATCAGTTCCAGTAACGACACCAGCAGCATAATCCCGGCGGAGAACCCTATCCCGATGGCGATAGCTCGCGCGTTTTTACCCAGATAGATGGCAAGTGCAACGCCCACCATGGTGGTAATTACGGAGAGCAATGCCAGCAGCAGCACCGCGAGCCAGGTTGTCGAGGCGAGTATCGTGGTCATGCTCAGTGTTCGGGCCGCAGCAAGCAGGTAAAGAACTGATTGAAGTTTGGGTAGGCTTCTGGATCAGGCTCCAGGGCCTCTGCCATGTCCACGTGATAGTGCCGGATAAGCCAACGGGTGAAGGTCCTGCGCAACGGGAAGCGCGGACAGCGGGTGCCCCACCGCACCGCACGTGACAGGGCGTGGTGCGGTAGCAGGCTCAGCAGTGTGTGTTTGAACCAATGCGTCATGGCATCCTCGGTATCCCAGGCCATTGATCATTGCAGAAAAAGTAGCTTAAGTCTTTTTATACCCATGGACTGGAGGAATAAAATGGTTACCCGTCATGCCAAGAAGATCAAGCTATACGGATTCAACAATCTGGCCAAGAGCCTAAGCTACAACATCTACGACATCTGCTATGCCAGGACCGAGCAGCACCGGGCCGAGTACATCGAATACATCGACGAGGCCTACAACGCCGAACGCCTGACCGAGATCCTGACCACAGTGGCCGAGCTGATCGGCGCCAACATCCTCGATATCTCACGCCAGGACTACGACCCGCAGGGTGCCAGTGTGGTCATGCTGATTTCCGAGGAACCGGTCGTATCCGAGCGGCTCTCGCGTGACAAGGCCGAACACCCCGGACCATTGCCCGAGACGGTGCTCGCGCATCTAGACAAAAGCCACATCACAGTACACACCTATCCGGAAAGCCACCCCGAGGGCAGCATCAGCACCTTTCGCGTCGACATCGACGTCTCAACCTGCGGCCGTATCTCGCCGCTGCGCGCCTTGAATTATCTGATCCACAGCCTCGAGTCGGATATCGTGATCCTGGACTACCGGGTGCGCGGTTTCACGCGCGACGTGCGCGGCAAGAAGCATTTCATCGATCACGACATCACGTCTATCCAGAATTTCATTTCTCGGGATGTCATCAATCGCTACGGCATGGTTGACGTGAACGTCTACCAGGAAAATATGTTCCACACCAAGATGCTGATCAAGGACTTTGACCTGGACAACTATCTGTTCGGACTGGGCCGGGATGACTATACCCCCCGTGAGCTGCGCGATATTGAACGGCGGCTGAAACAGGAGATGGCTGAGATCTATAACGGGCGAAACCTGCCCAGGCGCTAGAGTCACGACGAGACAGAGATTTTCGGGCAAGGACAAATACCTGATTCAGCTAGTAATCTCTTTGGCAGCCTGCGCGGCGACACCATTTTGCTCGACGTACTCGATATTACGTTCTCGCAGCTCAGCTGAAAATTTGTGGCCAAAACGGCCCGCTATTACCTTCGTTACATGCAATTTATCCAACATATTTGCCACGTCCGGCCCCACATGATGACTATTGCCGGCATAAGGATTCGCCAGGATTTCACTCAGCCGACCTTTGGCATCATAAATATGGAAAAACAGGGAGCGTGCGCCCTGATGACTGATTTCAGCAGCAGGATCGTTATATTCCGTGGCAATGGCGATCTTCATGTCCAACCTCGTGATGATGCGCGATGAAACTTGATACGAAGATATCCTGCCGTGCAGATGACATCATTCAATATCTCGCGTCCGCAACCGTCACCTGCCTCATTCAAACTCTGCATGCAATGCCTGTTCATGAACCACCTACACACCTTCCTGCTTCGTTGGCGGGCTGTGTTCTACGTCGTAACCATCGGCTAGCTCATCAAGGACCGATAATACCCGCGCCAGTATTGAAGGCTCGCCACCGTTCATCCCTTCTTCCTCGGCAACGGCAAGCTCACTGGCATCATAGGCCCAGCGGCGCAATAACTCGATTTTCTGTGCCTGCGTTAGCCCCGCGTGATCGCGCAGCGCTTCCGGGCTGGCAAATGATGATCCGGGATCGAGCCTGGCTTGCTCAAGGTTGATTTCATCGGTGCTATCAGTCATGTGACGGTTTCTCCATCAATTATATCTATCCGGATAAAGCACCACTGCACAGTCTTTTATTAGATAAAGCGAGTCAATTTTTCTCTACCTGCAACCGCCCAACGGCGGCATCAATATGGAGCGATATCCATTACTGATAAGATTGGCTCATGTATTGTAAATTTACCAGCTCTATCAGCGGATATAACGCAGATTTCATTACATCGGGCCGAGGTAGTGAGCAAACAGGCCATGGCAGGTGCTTGCTGAGTTCTGAGCTTCTTCATTGGGGGAATGGTTATGAGGGTGTAGCGGGTTCCGATGTCGCGTTCCTGATTTTTAAATTTATATTTATTTTTAAATGAATTATTTCGCCCCCGGCGAGAGCGAAATAATTCATTGAAAAAAGAAATTAAATTTAAAACCCTATGCCACTGCACTTAGAACCTCTACGAGGTTCATCAAGTATTCTCTGAACCCTCCGGGTTCTGGTCGGATTCCGGATAAACGCTTCGCGTTTTCCGGAATGACAAACACAAAATCATTGGCGCTCACAAAACAACACTACTTCAAAAACGCCCGCAACCGTTCCACCCCCTCCTCCAACCGCTCCAGCGAGGTCGTGTACGCCACCCGCACATGCGTCTC
>JARRNT010000055.1:0-14431 GCA_037384645.1 Gammaproteobacteria bacterium
CGATAGCACAGCTACTCAGTATACGATTACCTTGCCGAGTGGTACGTATTATTTTTGTATTGCCGCCATCGACAGCAGTGGATATGAAGGGTTGAAATCAAGCGCACTCAAGAAAACACTCTGAACGTAGATTTAAATTATCAAACCCTAAATCCGCGAATTTTTATATTCATGGTTCGGCAGTGTAATTTTGCACTAAGATAATCGCAAAAGCTTGCAAAAGCCGAGCGATAGCTAGAAAGAACAACTTAACCGAAATAAGCCACTACAGGGTTTCACTTATAGCGGGAGAGAGAAGACCTGCATAACCATTGGTATCGACGGCGGCAATACGAAAATCATACGTACCTGATGGTAATGTGACTTTATATTGCGTGGTAGTGCCACCAGAGATTTTGATTACATGCGGTATGCTTGTAGCACTCGAACTATAATAAAGCCGGTATCCGCTGATAGCGCTTAAAGACACAGCATTTCCATCTGCCCAGGTGGTGGGTGCACTCCAGTGCAAAGTCACCGAACCGTATGTAATTGGCGTAGCACTATCCCCTCCACCAGTACTGGTAGCTCCTCCACTGGAGATAGCGGAACTCCCACCGCCACCGCCGCAGGCGGAAGTTGTAATTGCAATAATGGCAAACAACAGCAGATTTCTTGTTAATCCCATCCCGATCCTGTCCTTGTGATGCGTTCGCGGTAATTTGGAATGGGCACAAAGTATATGATATGTAATAAAAAGCTTGTGATTAAAATCACAATTTCGATCTTTGCCTAAATTCTGTACAAGTCTGCGATTTCGAAATCGATGCGTTATGCCCTGTTTGTGTTATGGCCAGCGTATTGAACTGTCATATTTGTTTGAGCTCACGGGTGATGGCTGTTTCATCAACACGACAATCCATGTGTGCCGCAATAATGTGCAAATCCTGTTCGGCGTTTTGCAGGCAACTGGTCGCACCTGGCGAAGGGGTCATGTTGAATATGATGCCATTGCCGGGGTTGATCTTGGCTTCGCCCAGATGCAACTTGCGCTGGTTTTTATCAATCATGACGGGACGAATACCCCCGATGCGTTTGGCAAAGGTAAGATCTTCCAGCTGCAAGGTGGGCACAATTTTGCGCGCATCCTTGAGGAAAAGCCGCTGACGAATATAGGGCACTTCGAACATAAAATTTTTCAGGATATAGTTCCGAATCTCCCTGACCTTTACCAGGTCCCACATGGTCCCCATGACACCGCTGTCCAGGCTGAATAACCTGATAAAATCCATGACCGTCCGATAATTGTGTCGCTCCAGCATCGGCAGGATCAATGCCGTCGGACCAAAGCGGGTCTTGCCCCGCACCAGCAGATCCGGATCTCCATGGATAGCGGCAAAAGGCAATTTGTCATTCTGGACAGTGTACACCTTGCCATTGAGGATATCCGGCGCATAGTAAAAACTACCTGCCACGGGTAAACACGCATATTCTTTTCCGTAACCGAGACTTTGCGCGAAAAGCAGACTGTGCCCACTGGCAGACACGACAACGAATTTTGCATCCAGTGGCGCCCGATTCGTTTGCACCCGATGCAGCTTTTCGCTTTCGCGAATGTAATTGACCCGCGTATTCAGGTAGACCGTAACATTCTTGTCAGGCACCTGTTTGGCCTGAGCAACAAACGAATCAGCCAGGGCATGGAAATTTACTGCGCTGTAATCATCTTCCACCCCGAGGGCCAGGATCCGTTCATTGCGGCCCCATACGACATTGGGTTCAATCCTGCTGATACCGTCGGCATCCCAGCATCGCATTTTCTCGTAATGCGGATGGAAACTTTCGTATCTTTTTTGTAATAACTCGCACTCCCGTTCACCAACACCCAGCACCATCTTGGAATATTTGTACAGGATATGTTCTGAACTGGGGAGCTGCCGCGCATAGTTAACCACCATATTGGCGGCGGCCTTGACCTTTTGCGCCTTTTCCAGCGTGTAATTGGTTTCAATGTCACCACAATGCAAGGTCTGACTATTATTACGACCATGCGTATTGAGCGATGCCAGGCTGCTATATTTTTCGACCAGCGCTATATCTTTGAGATCCGTATAGCGCGCAAGCATATACAACAGGGCGCAACCGGAAATTCCTCCACCAACGATAATGACATCGTGCTGACGTGCCTGCATAATTTCCCGCTCTCAATCGGTTTTAACTACTCACCAGGATGCCGTATTTTACAGACATATCCAGTCACGCAAAAAGTCTAGCAGAACTTAAACCGCTTCGAATTTCACATAGCGGTAGGCCAGGATGAAACCCAGAAGGCTAAACAGCACTGAAATAGCAAATACCGCGGGTCGGCCAATATGATCCCAGGCCAGACCGCTGTATAAACTGCCCACCGCTCCGCCGGCGCCAAAACTCAGACTGCTGTATAGCGCCTGCCCTTTACCCTGATGTTTGCCACGAAACAGTTGATGTATCAGTCCTATCGCGGTGGCATGATAAACACCAAAGGTAATAGCATGTAACAACTGGGCAACCAGCATTACCGATAAAAATTGCGGGAACAGCGCAACCAGTAGCCAGCGTACTGCCGCCATGGCCAGGCTAAACATAAGTAAACTGCGCAGGCTGTAAAGCTGAAACAGGCGTTGCATGATCATGAATATGCCAATTTCCGCGATAACGCCCAGCGCCCACAGCCAGCCAATCGCAGCCACGCTATAGTGATAACTCTCCATGTAGCGCGAATAAATCGCATAATACGGACCATGACTGACCTGCATGCAAAAACATGCTGCCAACAGACCAATTACATGCCGCTTACGCAACAGGCTGGTTATGGATTCATGTTCAATATGCACGGGCCGGGAGACATCGTCCGGCACGAGCAGACTCATTACCCAGATTCCAGCCAGTAACGACAGGACAAATACCGGCAGGTGTAGAATCGAAATATGTTCGAAGGCATAACCCAGGCCAACAACGGCCAGCACAAACCCGATTGAACCCCATAGACGTATTTCGCTATAGCGATGCGACGCCTCGCCCAGATGGCTAAGGGTTGTTGCCTCAAATTGCGGTAACGCGGCGTTCCAGAAAAAACTGAATAACAGCATGATCAGGATCATCCACCAATAGGAATGATCCAGGAGAATGCCGGCATAGATAAACGCCGCCAGCAAACAACCGGTGCGCACGACCAGCATGCGACGACCGGTATGATCCGCCACATAACCCCATACATTCGGGGCAACCACACGCGTCACCATTAATATTGCGATAAAGACACCGGTCTGGGTTGCGGTATAGCTCAGCGCCTTGAGATAAAGGTTCCAGAACGGCACGATGGCGCCGAGACTGGCAAAATAGAAAAAATAAAAACCCGACAAGCGCCAGTATGGCGTGGGCTGGGTCCGTGCCATTCAGCAGCTAGTCCGTGCTGGCTGGAATAACGGGTGTTGTCACATTGACATCCATGTTTTGCGCCCGATGACGCAGGACATGATCCATCAGCACGATGGCAAGCATTGCCTCGGCAATCGGGGTGGCACGGATACCAACACAAGGGTCATGACGACCGGTCGTGACCACCTCAACTGGCTCACCGTCGAGATTAATGCTTCTGCCAGGCAGGCGAATACTGGAAGTAGGTTTGAGCGCCATGCTGACGACAATGTCCTGACCGGATGAGATACCGCCCAGCACACCGCCGGCGTGGTTAGATAAAAATCCCCGGGGAGTCAGCTCGTCCCGGTGCTCGGTACCTTTTTGTTCAATACTGGCAAAACCGGCACCGATTTCCACACCCTTGACGGCATTGATACACATCATGGCATGAGCAATATCCGCATCCAGACGATCGAAAACGGGTTCACCCAGCCCCGGCATCACGCCACTGGCAACCACGTTGATGCGGGCACCGATGGAATTGCCCTCCTTGCGCAACGCGTCCATGTAAGCCTCGAGCTCCGGCACCTTGGCCGCATCTGGAAAAAAGAACGGATTTTGCTCCACCGCATTCCAGTCAAACTGCTCGTGGTGGATCGGCCCTAATTGCGCCATGTAACCCCGAATCATGATGCCATAACGTTGCTTGAGATATTTTTTGGCGATACCACCGGCCGCCACCCGCATTGCGGTCTCACGTGCGGAAGAGCGCCCGCCACCACGGTAATCCCGCAGTCCGTATTTATGCAGATAGGTATAATCCGCATGCCCGGGGCGAAACCGATCCAAAATATTGGAATAATCCTTGGATCGCTGATCAGTATTACGAATCAGGAGGGCAATCGGCGTCCCAGTGGTTCTGCCATCAAATACCCCCGACAGGATTTCGACTTCATCGTCCTCTCGACGTTGGGTAGTGTGACGGGTTTTACCTGGCTTACGCCGATCCAGGTCGTGCTGCAGGTCCGCTGCCGATAATGGCATACCTGGCGGACAACCATCGACAATACAACCAATAGCCGGGCCATGGCTTTCACCAAAACTCGTGACAGTAAATATTTTTCCAATGCTACTTCCAGACATAGCTGGGTATTGTACTGTGTCCGTAAGTCGCCGTCTTGTCGAGAAATTCGACAGCTCCGACTGAAATATGCCCAGTTTAGCCGAAATAATCCCCACTTGAATATTAACAATAGCTAATATTCAAGTGGGGATTGTGTTAATTTCCCGATATTCAATAAATGTCACGCCAGGCTGGCCGATAAATCAGGGATTAGCGCCAGGAGGTTTGGCCGTACGTATGCAGTTAAAACAATTATTAACAACAAATCGAACAAAACTCGTTATTTACCTGTGCACTGCTTTCATCCTGGCTGCACTACTCCTCATACTAATTAATAGCACATTGGTCATCGACCACAGTCGCCACCAGATTGAGAATGTTGTCCTCAATCACCAGCAAAAATCCACCTTGTTGTCGCAAATGCGAACCATAGCCAACGAGCGCGCTGCAAGTCTGCAAAAAATGTTGCTGGACAAGGATCCTATTTCTGTGAGTGAAGAGCTGGCCCACTTTAATCAGCTAGCGGGAAAATACATGATCGTCTGGCACGCATTATTGAAATTACCACGCAGCGAGGCAGAAGCGAGGATTATCAAAAGACTGACGCAGCTTATAAATATAAACGGTAAACGGCAAAGTCATGTCAGCGAGCTAATCCATAACCAACAATACGAGCAGGCCCGCGAGGAGCTATTGCACTACGTCCTACCCGCAAAATCAAAGGCCTTTGCCCTCACCGAACAATTCAACCAGCTGCAGGAAAATGCATCACAACATGCCGTAAAAAGTGCACAAAGTATTTATAAACATATCCTGGTATACATGTTAGGTCTGGCAGTCGTTATCTTTATCGTTCTCATATATCTCGTCTCTAAAGTCAGTAGTCGCCTGCATAAAAACGAAGATGATATTCATTTCGAAAAGGAACGCTCAATTACAGCCCTGGATTCTATTGCCGATGCCGTCATCACTACCGATGCTGAAGGTAATATCGATCAATTAAATCAGGCTGCCATGCTCATGTTTGGCGAAAATGTCGAAAAGGCTTTTGGCAAACCGTTAAACACTTATATTCAATTCAAAACACCCCTGCCAGGAATATTAATGGATAATCCGGCAAAACAGGTCATCGAATCTGGCGAAGGTATTCTGCTATTCGACAATATTTATCTGGCACTCAGGGAAAACGAGGAAATCATCATCGAGCTGAGTGTTGCGCCCATTCTGAATCGGGAGAAAAACATTATCGGCGCGGTGCTGGTCATCAAGGATATTAGCGAAATGCGCGCCCTGACTAACAAGCTTGCCCACCAGGCGAGACACGACAGCCTGACAGGACTGCTCAATCGGAGAGAATTCGAAAACCGGCTGGAACAGACCATTACAGAAATACGACGTTACCCGGAAGAACAGGCCTGGTTTTGTTATCTCGACCTGGATCAGTTCAAGATCATCAATGACACCTGTGGCCACCTGGCCGGCGATGAATTGCTGAAGCAGATCGCGCATAAAATCATCAGCATCACCCGCGACGTCGATCATATAGGACGCATGGGTGGCGATGAGTTCACGATCGTCCTGAAGCGCTGCAATGAGGAAACAGCAACCAAGATCATGGAGAGAATCCGCAATGAACTTCACGATATGCGATTCTGCTGGGACAACAAATGCTTCACCTTCACAGTCAGCATTGGCATCGTGGGAATCACCGCGCAAAGCGGCAATGCTTATGATGTGTTAAAGGCCGCAGATACCGCCTGTTATATCGCAAAAGAATCTGGTCGTAACCGCATTCACCTGTTTAACGAAGACGACAAGATTTTTGCACAACGCCAGGGCGAGATGGAATGGGTGCATCGAATCTATCGTGCCATTGAGACTGGTCAGTTCGTGCTGTTCTACCAGGAAATCAAGGCTCTGGAGCATAATAAAGCTAATAAGCAAAATACAGGCATCCTGCATGGTGAGTTGCTGATACGTATGCTGGATGATGATGGGAATCTCGTTCCGCCTTACGCATTTATTCCTGCAGCAGAACGCTACAACCTGATGTCTGAAGTCGATCGACATGTTGTACACCTGGCACTAAATACCATCAGCCGCTACTACCATAACCCAATGGTGCGCAATGGTATGTTTGCCATCAACCTGTCCGCACAATCTCTCAGTGATGATGAGTTTCTCAACTTTGTCCAGTTACAGCTTGCGACCACCAAGGTACACCCCAGCAACCTGTGTTTTGAAATCACCGAAACAGCTGCCATTTCCAATCTGGTCAAAGCAACCCAGTTTATTACGACACTGAAAGAAAAAGGCTGTTATTTCGCGCTGGATGATTTTGGCAGTGGCCTGAGTTCATTTGCCTATTTAAAAAACCTGCCCGTCGATTTCATTAAAATCGATGGCGGATTTATCAAAGGCATGCTCACCAGCGCACTGGATCACGCGCTGGTGAGTTCAGTCAATCAGATTGGTCACGTGGTTGGGATACACACTATCGCCGAATTCGTCGAGACCCAGGAAATAGAAGAGCGTTTAATCAAGCTGGGTATCGATTATGCTCAGGGATACGGTGTTGCCAGGCCTGAGCCCTTTAACTCCCTGCTTAACAAGGCGCAGGCGCGCCATGAAAATTCAGAAGCGGGTTAATCTTACTCTTCGACTTCCGGCCCCAGCGCCAGTCATCACTAATCAGATTTAACAGGTCCCGCAATTACAGAGCAAAGTTCTTCGATTTCGAATCAAGCCTGTTAGCCAAATCAACGCAGGCCTCCGGGGGAGCGTGAACGCTTAAATCATACGGGCGACTTGAGTTTGAATAGTTCACGGAAATCGGATAACTGCCGTGCCTCCAGCATAAAGACACCGTCACCCCCGTATTCAAACTCAAGCCAGACGAAAGGTACATCGGGCCAGGTCTGCTCAACCGCCTGCTGACTGTTCCCGACTTCCACAAACAAGATTCCGTCCTGGCTCAGGTAATCGGCCGCACCATAGAGAATTTTGCGCACACAATCCAGCCCATCTTCACCTGCGACAAGTCCCGTTTCTGGTTCATGACAATATTCTTCGGGTAAATCCTGCATTTCCTGCTGACTGACGTAAGGTGGGTTACTGATAATGATGTCATATTGCCCGGCCGGCAAGCCATCGTAAATATCCGCCTGATACAGGCGTACACGGGATTCCAGCTGATAACGCGCCACGTTAATTTTTGCCACGTCCAGCGCATCCTGATGCAGGTCAACAGCATCGACCCTGACATCCGGGTAATACAGCGCACAGGCAATTGCGATACAACCACTGCCAGTGCCGATATCCAGGATGTTTGTGACCTTGTCGATATCGATCCAGGGCACAAATTCCGTTTCGATCAGTTCTGCCAGTGGCGAACGTGGTACCAGAACCCGTTCGTCGACGTAAAACGTATAACCGGCGAACCAGGCTTCCTGCACCAGATAAGCAGCCGGTTTTCGACTACTGATGCGTTTTTCCAGCAAGGCCTGAATCGCCTGATTTTGCCTGGATGACAGATCCTGGTTCGGGTGTTCACAAAAATGATCAAAGTCATCCTTGAGTACATAGCGGATGAGATACAGAGCTTCGTCCTGAGCATTATCGGTTCCATGACCGTAGTACAGACCATGCTCGGCGAAATGCTGCTCCGCCCATTCCAGCCATTGGCGCAGGGTACTGGCCTGTGATGTTGTCATGCTTATTTTTCCGCCGGCTTCCTGGCGTGTTTAGGCCGAAAAACCTTTATTACATCCTCACGACTTTCAATATATGGCCCATTAATCAAATCGATGCAATATGGCACGGCCGGAAAAACCGCATCCAGGCATTCTGCGATTGCGGAGGGTTTGCCCGGCAAATTGATAATCAGGCACGAACCCCGGGTACCGGCGATTTGCCGGGATAGTATCGCCGTGGGCACATACTGCAATGACACTGCACGCATTTGCTCGCCGAAGCCGTCCAGCAGCTTGTCACATACCGCCTCGGTCGCTTCAGGGGTCACATCACGCCTGGCCGGCCCGGTTCCGCCGGTCGTAACAATCAGGCAACAAGCTTCCTTATCCGCCAGTTCACACAAGGCAGCTTCAATCTGGCTTTGTTCATCCGGGATGATGCGACTGATTGCCTGCCAGGGACTCGCCAGAGCTCGCTCAAACCATTCCCGCATCGCAGGTCCGCCGAGGTCTTCATAATCACCGCGGCTGGCACGATCAGAGACCGTCAGGATGCCAATTCTAATTTGCGAGTTCTGCATCTGTTTACCCTGTAAAATCGTAAACCAGTGTCACTGAAGTGATGGTGTCCGTATGTTTTTTGCCCGGCGGCACCGTACTGTTATTCTGTACATTCAGGCCCAGTTTCATGGCCAGCGAGGAATTGACCTTGAGCTTGAGCGAACTTGATGAGGTGGTAGAGGTATTAGCGCTGCCCGACTCAACGTTGATGTGCTGTTTGAATTCACTGGTCGGTGTGAATTTCCAGTTCAGTTCCGTCGCCAGGCGTACGATACCATCATTGGCTTGGGTGTCATCGGTATAATGCGTTTGCCGGGCACCAAGCCCCACCTCCACGTCCCAGGTAAACGTTGGCAGGCGATAAAGTTTACGGCCGTAACCAACCACTTCGGTATTACGCGACTCGAAACCGGAAAATCGATCATTCAGATGCTTGAGGTTACCAAAAGCATAGGCCTTTTCACCAATCTGGTAGGTGCTGCGAAATGCCGCACTAAAGCGATCGGCACTGACAACGTTGTTATCCTGTGCATGCAGGGATTCCAGTTTTAATTGGTGCTGCCACGGCCCGGTTGTGTATTGCACACCCAGCTTGATATTTTGCGTATCAGTATGGGTGTTGCCACGTGTCATTAAGATGCCCACTTCAGCCTCACCGCTCCAGGGCGATTTTGGTTTGGCCGTCGATTGCTGAGTCGGTGTTGTCGGCTTGTCAGCAGTTGTAGCCGCCATCACTGCGGATGAAACCAGGCTCAACAGGCATATCGCGCTGAAATATTTCCCAATAACCATTTCATCTCCCGAACACTATCGAAAAAACCGCGCAACCAGCAAGTGCATTGGTCGCGTCGGCGAGTCGCTAGTGTATCAGGTAATCAGGCTATCGTTGAGGTAGACAGGTTGCCGTTTGGCCCCCCAGTTTCCTGGCGCTCCCTCGAAACGCCCGGCACAGGGTGTTCCACATTTGAGGCAATTACCCTTCTCATCAAGCTGCCAGTCACGCAGGACATACCAGTCCCTTTCGATCACGCGGGTGCCACAATGATGACAATAAGTGCTTCCCCCGGCTACGTCGTGAACATTGCCTGTATACACATAACGCAGCCCACTGTTGAGCGCCAGCTCCCGGGCACGGGACAAGGTCGCGGCAGGTGTCGGCGGCACATCCTGCATTTTATAATCCGGATGAAATGCGGAAAAGTGCAAGGGCACATCAACACCGAGGTTATCCACCAGCCACTGGCACATTTCGCTGATTTCCTTGTCGCTATCATTATGGCCGGGGATCAGCAAGGTGGTAATTTCCAGCCAGACCTGGGTCTCGTGCCTGATATATTTAAGCGTATCGAGTACCGGCTCGATATGGCCCCCGGTCAGCTTGTGGTAAAAATTCTCCGTGAACGCCTTCAGGTCCACGTTGGCGGCATCCATGTACTGGTAAAATTCCCTGCGTGGTTCCGGGCAGACATAACCAGCGGTCACCGCCACGGATTTAATTCCCAGCTCATGACAGGCCCTGGCGACATCGATAGCGTATTCATGAAAGATGACCGGATCGTTATAGGTATACGCCACGCTCTTGCAGCCCAGCTCCCTGGCCTTCCGGGCAATTGTCTCCGGACTGGCGCGGTCTGCCAGGGTATCGATTTCGCGGGACTTGCTCATATCCCAGTTCTGGCAGAATTTACAGGCCAGGTTGCAACCCGCCGTACCAAAGGAAAACACCGAGGTACCCGGGTAAAAATGATTCAGCGGTTTTTTCTCAATGGGATCCACACAGAAACCGCTGGAGCGACCATACGTGGTTGAAACCATGGTGTCATTGAGCCGACCGCGCACAAAGCACAGGCCGCGCTGGCCTTCATGCAACTTGCAAAAGCGGGGACACAGGTCGCACTGGATACGACCATCCTCCAGCCGATGCCAGTATTGCACCGGTCGGGCCTGATCTTGGGTAATGGGTGTATCGCTCATATATTTGATAGCAGAGTCATATGAAATGTTTATACTTAAATATATAAGGTGTGACGGAGGTAAAGACAATGACCCAGATCATCAGACGCCCTGCTGTTGCCGGCATGTTTTATCCCGCAGACCCGGCCGAACTCGAGCAAATGGTCGATACCATGCTGGCCGAGGCCGAAACCATTGACTCCCCGCCCCCCAAGGCCATCATCGTACCGCACGCCGGATACGTCTATTCCGGCCCGATAGCCGCCACCGCCTATCGCCGGATCAAGGCCATGGCCTCTCAGATCACGCGGGTCATTCTGCTGGGACCCTCACACCGGGTGCCGTTTTATGGTATCGCGGCCAGCTCCGCCACGGAATTCGCCACACCGCTGGGCCTGATCCGGCTGGACCGTAAACTCATCGATCACCTGGTCGAAACACAGCAGGTCAAACTCCTGGATGAGGCCCACATCATGGAGCACAGCCTGGAGGTCCACCTGCCGTTCTTGCAAAAGACGCTGGGCAATTTTGCCCTGGTGCCCCTGGTGGTAGGTGATGCCCGACCCGAAGAGGTCGCGCGGGTCATCGAAACCTGCTGGGGGGGCGACGAAACCCTGATTGTCATCAGCTCTGATCTGAGTCATTACCATGACTATGCCACCGCGCAAAAGATGGATCGCGCGACCTCCCATGCTATCGAGGAACTGGAACCGGAATCGATTCACTATGATGATGCCTGCGGACGCAATCCGGTCAATGGCCTGTTGCAGTTGGCACGCCAAAAGCACCTGCACGCACAAACCGTTGACCTGCGTAATTCCGGCGATACCGCCGGGCCGCGCGATCAAGTCGTGGGCTACGGCGCCTATATTGTTCACTGAATATGCTGACGGAGGCTGAACGCACAACACTTCTGGAAATCGCCCGTCACTCGATTGGCTACGGCCTGCAATACGGTGAACCGGCGCCGGTTACCGCCAGTGATTACAGTCCGTCCCTGCAGGTCAACAAGGCCAGCTTTGTTACCCTGCAGATTGGCGACCGGCTTCGTGGGTGCATCGGGACCTTGCAGGCTTATCGGCCCCTGGTCGAAGACGTCGCCAATAATGCGTTTGCAGCGGCATTTCACGACCCCCGTTTCCCGCGCCTCACCACAGAGGAATATGAACGTCTGAATTATCACATCTCCATCCTGAGTACGCCCGAGCCGATCAGGTTTGAGGACGAACAGGACCTGCTGGCGCAACTGCAGCCTGGTGTGGATGGACTGGTCCTCGAAGATGGCCGCCACCGCGGCACCTTCCTGCCCCAGGTCTGGGAAAGCCTGCCTGACCCGAAACAGTTTCTGGCCCATCTCAAGCAAAAGGCCGGTCTGCCGCCGAATTACTGGTCAAACACGCTCAAGGTGGAGCGGTATAGCGTGGAGGAATTTTAGAGTTAAAACGCTATTTCGCAAACCGACACTTGCCAATCGACCCGGCCAGACAGGTCCGCCCGTCCACCCAGATCGCATTTGAAAAATCCGTATTACTAAAATCCGTGTCAGCAAGCCTGGCATCCTGCAGGTCGGCATAGGACAGATCAGCGCCGGAAAAATTAGCCTTGCTCAGGTCCGCCGCGCGTAGATTGGCCCCCTTAAGCCGCGCCTGCTGGAAATCGGTAAAACTGAGGTTACTGCTGCTGAGATCGGCATACGACAGGTCCGCCCTGACAAACACACTGCCAAACAGATTGGCGCCCTGCAGATTACTGCTGTTCAGGCTGGCCTTGCTCAGATCGGTTTTCAACAAATGCACTCCGGCCTTGTTACACAAGTGCCAGTTGATACCCGGTGCCGGCTTCGCATCGCACTGAGGCGTTGCAGGCGGCTTTGGCACCCAGTGAAATCCGGCATAGACACCTGCAGCAAGCAGGATGATTACAAACAGCGTGACCAGAAATGCTTTCTCCCTGGAGGGCTGCAACGACTGCACTATCGCTTCGCGATGGTCGCGGTATTCCAGGGTACGGTAGGATTCCTGGTTGCGACGCCCCGGCCCCTTACGCTCCGGATCGTCTTCTCCCGCCCGTCGTTCCCGACGCCTTTCATCCGCCCAGCGTCGCGCCGCGGCCAGGCGTTCACGCTCATGCTCATCGATGGCATCATTTTTCATCACCTCCGGGATCAACTGCGGACACTGACGCAGAGGCTTCCATTCTTCCCGGTCCTGACTAACCTCCGCCACGGCTGAAATTCGGCCCAGTAAGACAGATTGCTGGATCTGGCCGGCCGGAAACGGACCTATTACCTTGTTTTTATTGCGGACATACCACAGCATCCCTCAATTCCCTGTGTTTGCGGACGATAGTGCTTATAACAGTCTATTTTCGGCAAATTTACGCTTCTGCTTGAGCCAGGGCCAAGGCACTTATGGAAATAAAAGGAGTTTCAGCATCAAACACGGTCAATGTGCAGGCGCCAGCCGTGCGCCCGGCCTCGCCATCCGGCACCGCCACCCCGACCAGATGCTCAGCGGTCAGCCCAAACACCGTGCTACTGAGTCCCTCCCTGTCCGCAGTGGTTCAGCTGCTGGAAGGAAGTGGTGGTGAACAAGGAAGAATAGCGCTGACAATTTTGCGCGCGCACGCCTGAGACAAGATAAACTGTAAAGCCTGTTCCAGACCACGTCGGTTTAATAACCCGGTCAACAGAATTTTCAGGGTCAGCGAGGCAGGTTTATTGGCTCGTTAATCAGCATAAAAGTCAGGAAGCTAATTCCTGCCAACTCAAATGCGGTTACACTTCCAATAAAGTAACAGCATAGACAATCGGAAATCATCCAGATAAAGGATACCGAGCAATTGCACTGGCACCATCACGCTTATCAGCAGCACCAGCGCCGCAAGCGCGATGATGCCATTACCTATATACTTTTATACCGGGTGCGCCAATATGAAAAATAAAAAATCAAAGGATAGACAAGCACATTATAATCGGCAATGCACAGGATTAGATAAGCATCGTGCCGCAGAAGTAGACTGGCAACGACAAACAGGAGAAAACGGGCCAGCTAGCCTCGCGCACTTATAACTGACCGTATTGTTCAACAGGGACGACCCAGTAAAACCCATGACCGTTAAGCCCGCAATCCGCGCAACGCAGCGCCTCAAGCACCGGGGCAATATCGGCCTCATCCAGCATAATATCCACCCGAACCTGCGGGACATAACCGACCACCTTGTCCCGCGGTGAGAGATTGCGGTCCTCACCGGTATGGCGGCCATGACCCTCGATGTGGCTGAAGCTAAAGCCCTGTACCTGTTCGATGGCACGTAAGCGGTCCGCCAGATCCTGCTGCACATTGGCGTGCACCATCATGACCAGCTGCTTCATGCGTTATCTCCTTTATCCAGTGACGTCTGTCTGGCACTCATCCGCTCCTCGAGCCAACTATATATGGTAGGGAGCAATACCAGAGTGAGCAGCGTAGAGGTAATCAGGCCACCGATCACGACCACTGCCAGAGGCCGCTGTAACTCTGAACCCGGCCCGGTGGCCAGCAGCATCGGTACCAGGCCGAGGCTGGCGATCATGGCGGTCATCAATACCGGTCGCAGGCGACGCTCTGCCCCCTGTAAGACGGCCTGCTGCAGGGAACGCCCGGCATCCCGCAGCTGATTGAAATAGGTCACCATCACCACACCGTTTAACACTGCCACGCCGAACAGGGTAATAAAGCCTACC
>JARRNT010000056.1:0-14196 GCA_037384645.1 Gammaproteobacteria bacterium
TTGCTGGCACCAGTGGCCGCCTGCGCCAGTCTGTTTATGTCTGTGTTGTTCGGAATTGGCAGCCTGCGTCAGCATTTCATTCAGATATACCATATGCTGAGTGTCCTGGTATTCCCGATCACTTCATTGTTGATCGCGCTGGTTATGCGTCAATGGGAGTACACGGCTGATGCCCAGGCTGCACGTCTGGTCGGCAAATCGAAATATATCGCCGCATTACAATGTCTGCATGGGAGTTTTTTTCATCAACCGGATCTGCTGAATCTCACCAGCAATCGGACGGCGGCAGAAAATGACCAGTGGGCCCTGTCCCATCCGCGGCTTAAGCAGCGGATCCAGGCCCTGCGCGAGCTTGGCTAGTTTCCACAGTTTCTTTACAATGCGCAGCCTGAATCAGGGGAACATATATGTCATTGATCAAACCGTTTCGTGGACTACGTCCGACACCCGCACACGCCGCCGACGTGGTAGCACCACCGTATGACGTGCTGAATACCGAAGAGGCGCGTGTACGTGCGCAGGGGAGACCGTATAGTTTTTTACATATTTCCAAACCGGAAATCGATTTGCCGCCCGATACCGATCCATACGATCCCAGGGTATATGCCAAGGGCGCCGAGAATCTGCAAAAGCTGATTGCTGAACAGATTTTGATGCGGGATGCAAAACCGGTCTATTACGCCTACCGCCTGATTATGGGTGAGCATCAGCAGGTTGGACTGGTGGCTGTGGCCAGCGTCAAGGATTATGACAGCAACCGCATTCGCAAACACGAGTTTACGCGTCCGGATAAAGAGGATGATCGGGTGCGCCAGATTGATGCGCTCAATGCCCAGACCGGGCCGGTATTCCTGACTTATCGTCACGATGCAAATGTCGATGCCGTGATTGAGCGAGTCATGCAACATTCTCCAGAATATGATCTTACCGCGGATGACGGGGTACAACATACCATCTGGTTAATCGATGATGATAAGGATATCTCCAGCCTGACAGATGCATTCGACGCGATGAATTGCCTGTATATTGCCGACGGTCACCATCGTTCCGCAGCTGCCTCGCGGGTGGCAGCAATGCGCGGGGGACAAGGCGACGCGAATCATGATTATTTCCTGTCTGTAATTTTTCCCGATAATCAGATGCAGATCCTCGACTACAACCGGGTGATCAAGGATCTCAATGGGCTGGAACCCGAGGCCTTCCTCGCGAAAGTGGCCGAGGCCTTTGACGTGCAGGCAGCCGCTGATGCTGTCCGGCCGCAGCGTGCCGGTGAGTTCGGGATGTATATGCAAGGACAATGGTATCGCCTGACAATCCGGCCGGAGCGTATCCCGACAGATGACCCGGTAGGACGGCTGGACGTCAGCCTGCTGCAAAATCACCTGATCACGCCCTTGCTGGGGATTAACGACCCCCGGCGTGACAAGCGAATAGATTTTGTCGGTGGAATACGTGGCCTGGCGGAACTGGAAAAACGGGTAAACAGCGGTGAGATGAAAGTCGCCTTTGCGCTTTATCCGACCCAGATGACAGACCTGATGGCGGTTGCCGATGCGGAAGAAGTCATGCCGCCCAAATCGACCTGGTTTGAACCCAAGCTGGCGGACGGGCTGGTATCGAACGTGCTCGATTAATCCTGCGCTGCCTGCAGGAAGCGTGTAGACAATATCGCGTTAGACGCTTTCCTCGAAATCGTAATTCATTTCTGTATTTGGCTGTTGCAGGAAATGTCCCTGGATAAAATCCACGGCGCACTGCCAGATGACTGCCAGGCTGTTGGCGTCCTCGACAAAGGCGGCAATGGTCTGGATGTTCTGGCCATTGGCGTGTTCGGCGACTTCCTTGACCTTGTCCTGGTGCTCCACATTTTGTGCCAGCCCATGAATCAGTTTCATGTGGATCTTGATGTAATTCACTTTCAGATGGCTTAGAGACTGGTAGGTATTTTGCTCAAGTCCGAAACCGCTGAGTGAAGTACGACAATGCAGCTCATTGAGTCCTGCAACCAGCGCCTTGGCCTGCTTCAGGAAATTCAGGGCGCTGTCCTCGCTGATTTCAAACACCAGCGAGTCCGGGTCCAGTTTGAGGCTCTGGATACGCTCACGCAGCCATGGCAGGAATTCTTCATCGCAAATGGAGGCGTTGGACAATTTGATAAACAGGCGGGTCTTCTTGCCCTCACGTAATAATTTCGAGAGTATGACGAAACAGTTTACCATTACCCAGCGATCGACAAAGTGCATGAGATTGGCCTGTTCCGCTGCGGGAATGAAATCCGATGGCGGGATTTCCTCACCGTTTTCATCCAGCATCCGTAACAATACTTCATAATGCGCCCCCGGCTCACCATGCAGACTGACGACAGGCTGGAACATCAGCTTGAATTTGTTTTCCTTGAGCGCCTGTTTAATCCGACTGTTCCAGACATTGGCCTGTTCCTGTTCTGCCATCTCCTCGATTGCCGGGTTATAGGTATGGAAACTGTTACCACCTTCTTTTTCAGCGATGAGACAGCCTTTTTCCGCCCGGCTGATACATTCCTGGCCGTTGCTACTGGTTTCATTCAGCAGCGTGATACCAATGCTGGCAGTGGTTTGTGCCGTTTTCCCGCCGATGTCGGCAAAATGTTCACCGATGAGATGCAGGATGGCAGTAGTGATTTTTTCCACCTGCTTGGTATCGGCGTTCTGTACCAGCAGGGTGAACACCGGCCCCTCAAAACGCGCGAGCATACCGATATTGGCAAGTTTTTCCCGGAGCAGACCGGCGATATCGGTCAGCAGGTGATCGCTGGCGCCGATGCCGTTTTCCGAGCGTATCTCCTGGTATTTATCCAGCGAAATATAAATTAGTGCACCGCGTGTCTGTCCTTCAACTGCGCGGATGATGTACTGATCGAGATGGTCCATGAAGAAGTTGCGGTTGTACAGTCCGGTGAGCAGGTCCATCTGGCTCATGGCGTTGAGTTTCTGTTCCAGCTCTTTGTTACTGGCCTGATTCCGGATGATGATCTGGGTACAGGATTCACCTTCGTAGCTGGCCGGTGAAAATTCCATTTTGATTTTGAATTTCTGGTTTTCGCTATTCTCACCATGTACAGTCAGCTGGCTATCCATGGATTCACCCTTGGCGTAGCCACGTAAAAATTCTTTCAGGCGCGGATGGTCATCGCTGTTGACCATGTCCATGATGGGCATGCCCATCACATCATCGATGTCTTCGTAGCCGAACATCTTGAGATAAGCATTGTTCGCGTAAATGTGCATGCCATCGTGGACATAGGCAATGGCATCGCGGGAACTGTCGATCAGGGCCTTGGCCCGCTTTTCGGTTTCGCGCAGCATTTGTTCGCAGCGCCGGTGATTACGCCGCTCATGCAGGTCACTGACCTCGCGTTTAACCACGTGCTTGAGTCTTTCCAGCTGGTCCTCGGCGACCACATCACGGGCGCCGACCTTGAGTGTCTCGATGGCAGTGCTTTCCTTGCCGGGCAGGGTGATCACGATCAGAGGGATATCACGGCCGAAGCGCAGCAAGACCTCAACAGCCTGCTTGGCGGTGAAGGCTGCCATTTTTTGTTTGGCAAAGATAATGTCGATGGGATTCTCTTCCAGTGCTGTCGACATGTCTTCTTCGTCTTCGACACGGATATCGCGCACAATATGACCTGCGTTGCGCAACGCATTAATCAGCGTTTCGGCCTCTTCCGAGGCATCGAAAACGGTGAGGACTCTTAGCAGATTTTCATTACTCACTGAACCATCCTGTTGGTATCACTTGTTATTGTTCATTCCCTACTCAGTGCATGGCTAAAACCTAACCTATCCTGCGCTTCGCAGACAAGCAACACCATCATTTACATATACTTAGTGCATGATTTATCGGCCATGATGGAGCCGGCTTAACCCGATATTCAGTCTAAATCTAGATAGAATTCCAGACACCGTCGAAATCGGTGTCGGGTTCGTCGTTTGTCGGATCGGGCTTTTGCACCGCAGTTTGTGTCTCGGTGATCTCAAACTGAAACTGGCTGAACAAACCCGTATTTTGCAATTGCTTGGTTAGTTTTACCAAAATTTCCTTGCCGAGGATATTGATGACGAATTGTTGGCCAACCCGGTATGGTAGCGTGCTGGTAATCAATGTTGTTGGCTGGTTAACGGCCTTCAATTCCGGCAGCATCAGGGTCCGCTGGTAGTCGTGGCGGGCATTATTGACGGCCCGGATCCCGATGGCTGCCGCATCGGGAGTTAACATTTCGATGCCCAGCATCAGGCCGTGGTTATCATCAGCGCGTAACCAGCGAATAACACCGATGCCCCACTTCCAGGTCTTGCCATCCGCGTCGCGGCGGACCCCAACAATTTCACCGACCTGGGCCCGGTTTGCCGTGGTATCGAGAGTCTTGATGCAGTAGCCACGGGCACTTTCATTCAGGATAAGCCAGGTTTCGGCCTGGTACAGCGGCTTTTTCGCTTTCTGGTTTGCCTGGTCCCGCTCCAGCTGGGCTTCCAGGCTTTCAAAGCCTTCGGTATCCGTTGGGAAGTAAATCATGTCCCAGACGTCCGGCGAGGTATCGTTGATGCTGCGGCTGACGTCATCGGTGTGGTACTGCGCTGTGTTGCTGTATAAATTTTCTACATCAGCGAGTTTACGGGTGCCGGTGATAATAATCTGGTGGGTGGCGGTCAGCCCCAGCGTGATCTGGACGTTTTCCTGTTTGTCGTTCCGGGGGAAGCTGCGCCTGGGCACGATACACCAGGCAACCAGCAGACGTTTCATGAGTTCCTGGGAAAGATCGGAACGGGTCATTTCGATGCCGGTGATGGTGGTGTCACCGGTCTTGAAGCCGTGCTTGATATCTTTGCGAATCGCGTTGGTGAGGGCGATACTGTCCATGATCCGGCAGAATTCATGATTGCAGTGGTCGGTCACCAGGCTTGCGGCACGCGGGGGGGCATCAGATGACAGGTCGACTCCAAATTTTGCGCTGGCAGCGGGATCTCTCGTGTCGACGGTGTTGAGTCGGCATTTTCCCACCCAACGTGCCAGTACATCGAAAACCTTACCGACTTCGCCGTGGCGTAATCGGTAAGGTGAAGTGAGTGCTAACAGAAAAAGACGAATGTAATCAGCGTTAATCGTGGTTTTGGCCGAATAGGCATGCTGCTCATCAACAATGCTCATTTGTAACAGTTTGCGTTGCTCGGCGGCGGCATAAAGCTTGTGTAATGCTGACCATATGCCCGGCGGATACAGGTGGAAGGTCTGATAGGACGTCAGCAGGACCATGCCCAGGGCACTGATTGCGCGCTGAATCAGCATGGCCAGGAGCTTGTGATCGGAAAACAGCAGGCTGCTCTGTAACAGGTCCTCAATCGCGATCATATAGCCGATGGCCATGGCGTAATGGATTTCGCGTGAAGCGGAGGCGATTTTTTCACTTTTGGCCGGCAAAGGCGCGTTGACCCCCACGAAATGGCGCTTCATGGAATCTGTGACATACAGGGCGGTTTCGCGCAGCGCTTCCAGGAAGTGAATGCGGTGCTGGTAGGAATACTGGTAGCGATTCACCTCGACCAGGGTCTCAAATACCTGGCGAGCGGTTTCGCCCACATTGGCACGGGGCAGGCTATTCAGCCACTCATCCACCTTGCGGGGCCGCAGGTCGAAAGCGTCTTTGTCGGCTTTGGTTAATTCGGGGATCGAAAGTCCCAGCGCGCGCGCCATTGTCTACGTTTTCCTTATATTCCCATGCCCTGTGTTGGGTATATGTATTATCGCTGATTTGCGTACAGACTCGCCAGATTTGCCCTGTTTGGCGGTCAAAACGCAAAGATAAGCGGTTTCAAGGGCTTATAGAGGACTTTTAGCGGCCATTCCAGGAATTTCTTGTACATATCGGGGCACCAGGTAGCCAGGCAGGCGATCGCGCAGCCGTGACATCAGGGCCTGTCCCTCGCTGGCAGGCACCGCAAAGTGCATGGCCCCCTGTACCGGGTCGAACTGGTGCAGGTAATACGGCAGGATGCCATGGTTAAATAATGTTCGACTCAGCTGGGCCAGGGTCTCGATGCTATCGTTGACGCCCCTGAGCAGGACGCTCTGATTCAGCAAGGTGGCGCCGCAGCGGTGCAGGGCCTGGATCGCTTCTACCACTTCGGCGTCGATTTCCAGCGCATGATTAACGTGCAGGACAATGACCTTCTGCAGCCGGGTATGCGTCAGCCAGTGACACAAGGCATCATCCACCCGCTCCGGCAGGACCACGGGCAGGCGGGTGTGCAGGCGCAGGGTCTGCAGGTGGGGGATGGTCTCGCAGTCACGTATCCAGGATGAGAGCTGTGCGTCGGACAGGCTCAACGGGTCGCCACCACTGAGAATAAGTTCCTCCACCTCCGGATGCTCGCGCAGGTAGTCGAGGCTGGCCTGGCGATGCTGGTGCAGGGGGTTGCTGCGCGCATAAGGAAAATGCCGGCGAAAACAATAGCGACAGTGAATGGCGCAGGCCCCGGTGGCGACCAGCAGGGCCCGGCCGTGATACTTGTGTAACAGTCCGGGGCTGGGCATGGCGTTCAGGTCACCGACCGGGTCTGTGACGGCATCCGGTGCGCTAACGCACTCTTCAGCCAGGGGCAGGACCTGGCGTAGCAGCGGGTCCTGCGGGTCGCCCGGTCGAATGCGCCGGAGATAACTGCGGGTGACCCGTAACGGAAACTGGCGGGCTGCGGCCTGCGCTGCCGGTAACAAGGCGATGGGTAAGCGCAGCTCCTGCAGCAGCCGGGCAGGGTCACGGATAGCCTGGGCCAGGGCGGTTTGCCAGGCCGTGGGATGCCAAGTACCGGCGGTTTTCGATATCATAGGCGCCTTTTCATGAGCTGGACCACATGAGGTGGTCCCGGATAAAACAGCGAGACGTTATTACATGGCAACCTATAGTACAAATGAATTTCGTTCCGGCCTGAAGATCATGCTCGACGGCGACCCGTACAACATCGTCGAGAATGAGTTTGTCAAACCGGGCAAGGGCCAGGCCTTCAATCGGGTGAAAGTCCGCAACCTGAAGACCGGTCGGGTACTGGAAAAGACTTTCAAATCGGGAGAATCGGTGGAGGCCGCCGACGTCATCGATACCGATATGCAGTACCTGTACAACGACGGTGAGGCCTGGCACTTCATGCACCCCGAAACCTTCGAACAGATTGCGGCCGATGAGAAGGCCGTGGGGGATGCCGCCCAGTGGCTGAAGGAACAGGATATCTGCATCATTACCCTCTGGAACGACGTGCCGATTGCCGTGACCCCGCCCAATCATGTCATTCTCAAGATCGTCGAAACTGACCCGGGCTTGCGTGGCGATACCGCGACCGGCGGTACCAAGCCGGCCAAGTGTGAAACCGGTGCGGTCGTGAAGGTTCCGCTGTTCCTGGAAGAAGGCGAAACGATCAAGGTCGATACGCGCACGGGCGAATACCTGGGCCGCGCCAAAGACTAAGCTTGGCGCCTCACGACCCGACTCAGGACGACACCTGGCGGCCTAGCGCCAGCATCGCCACGCTGCAGCGGCGGGCCGAACTCATCCAGGATATTCGCCGGTTTTTTGCCGGGCGCCGGGTGCTGGAAGTGGAAACCCCGGCGTTGTCCCATGCCGCCAGCAGCGAACCCCACCTGCAAAGTATGCAGGTCAGCGGGCCGGGCATGGCGACCGCGTATTTACACACCTCACCCGAACTGGCAATGAAACGCCTGTTGGCCGCAGGCAGTGGTGACATTTTTCAACTGTGCAAGGTCTTTCGTGCCGGTGAGCGGGGTAAGCGACATAACCCGGAATTTACCCTGCTCGAATGGTACCGGCTTGGCCTTGATATGCAGGCGCTCATGTCGGAAGTGGGTGAATTACTCACCGAACTGCTCGCTGCACGCCTGGCTGCGCCACCCCGGGTGATCACGTATCAACAGGCCTTTCAGGATTATGCCGGTATCGATCCCTTTGCCGCGAGTCCGGCGCAGATGGAAGCGGCATTCCGCGCACACGTGAATGAGGATGTGGTGGGCGTCGGCGAAGCCGACTGGCCGGACTTACTGCTGAGCCGGGTCGTTCAGCCCCGCCTGCCGGCAGACAGGCTGGTGTTTATCACCCATTTTCCGGCGGCGCAGGCCTCGCTGGCCAGACTGGATGCGCACAACCCGCAACTGGCGTGCCGGTTCGAGGCCTTTTTCGGCGGGCTGGAACTGGCCAATGGCTTTGAGGAATTGACTGACCGTGCCGAACAACAACGACGGATCGAAGCCGAACAGGCCGCGCGCCAGGCGAGTGGCCTGCCGTGCCTGCCCAGTGATGTGCGTTTCCTGGCGGCGTTACAGGCAGGTCTGCCGCCTTGCAGTGGCGTGGCCGTAGGAGTGGATCGGGTGGTGATGCTAGCCTGTGGACAGGATGAGATTGCCAGGGTTCTGAGTTTTGATTTTGCGCGGGCGTGAGAGTCCGGCACAGTTCAGAACAGCTCGATCTCGCCCTCCGGTCTGTTATTTTCCGATTCGGCTATCAATTGCATCGTCGTTTCGACGCTGGTGCCATTAGAGTATGGCATCAAACATCTGGTGTTCGCTTTCCAGGGTGTAGCGTGATTTGATTTTTTCCTGGTTCAGCATCTGCATGATTTCGCCTACCTGACACCACTCCTGGTCCGGATCGGTGGCCCTGGATGGGGTGTTTCTGGCTTCAGGTAATGACATTGCGGGTTCCCTTCGTGCATGGGTCACGTTGATGGGGGGGCTGAACAGCGTTAACGACTCGGACCGGTTATTCCTTACGCGTGCTGCTCCGACATGGACTGTTGCCAGTGAGCCAGTTGTCGCTGCATACGTTTGACGTGACTGCCTGTCCAGAATACCTGTTGGCAGGTTGGGCAGTAACGGGCTGGCAACTGGCGCTCGTGGACACTGGCAGGAGCTTCGCGCTCCTGGCTGGGAGTTGCCTGGTGCAGCGGGGTATTGCATACCAGACAGCGGGTAAATGGCCTGTATTGCCAGTTGATGGGGAGTTGTCGGCTCAGTGCCTGGACACATTCCTCCAGTGAGCTGCATTCGAGCAGGATGACGTGCTTGGCTGCACGTCGATGTTCCAGGATTTTTCGATCACAGGTAATCAGCAGGCGGCCTTCAGCGATGGCCTGGCGCAGCAGGTAGTAGTCAGGATGGGCGTCTTGTGCGATGCGGGTATCGTATCCGGCGGCACGCAGCCAGCGACCGAGGCGCTGTAGCATTTCATCGACCAGGAATCTGGGGGTATCTCTGGTCATCCAGGAATGTTCAGTCCAGCGATCGTATCACTCCGGTCACAATGCCCAGAATCTGGACGTCCTGATTTTTGAGGATGATCGGTGCCATCTCGGAATTTGCCGGCTGCAGGCGGATGCCGTCTCGCTCGATGTAGAGTTTTTTTAGCGTGACTTGCTCGCCGTTGATCATGGCCACCACGGTTTGACCATTTTCTGCACTCTCGCGCTTCTCGATGACGATAATGTCGCCTTCCTGGATGTTATCGTCGATCATGGAATTACCGCGAACCCGCAGGGCGTAGGTGTTCTTGCGCACCATATCGGCCGGGATACGCACGGTTTCCTGCTGTTCACACAGGTCAATGGGCTGACCAGCCTGGACAAAGCCAAGTAATGGAATTTCGGTCAACATCTCCGGCAGCAGATCCACGGTTTCGAGTTCGGGGGTCCAAATCGGGCGTTTATTCTTGGAAATCAGCAGGCTGACGCTAGACATTGATAAACCTCTTTAAGAGTTTTTCAAACCTTAGCGGTTTTTCAGGGGTTTTGCAAACAGGCCTGGGAACCTGACCTGCCCGGGGGAGACTAACTGAACAATTTCAGCCATTTCCCATTTATAATCGAGCGCCCTATGAGTCAAGAAACCTCGCCTGCATCTAAATTACCCTTACCGGTCATACTCTCCGGGCTGGTCCTGCTGGTATTCGGTGTGCTGGCAGCGCGTTATGTCCTGTCGCCACATTCGCCGGCCTATTCTCGCAAACCCCCGGCGCATTACCTCCAGCCGGGTAAACCGCTCAAGGGTTTCGCATTAATCGATTACGACCATCAGCCTTTTACCCCGGATCGGCTCAAGGGCCGGTGGACGTTTATGTTCTTTGGCTACACCAACTGTCCCGATGTGTGTCCCACGACCCTGCTAAAGATGAAATCGGTCTGGAACAAGCTGCCGGCAGCGGCCAGGGCCAAACCCGCGCCGCAAATGGTATTCGTGTCTGTCGATCCAAAGCGGGATACACCCGAGCGGCTTAAAAAATATGTGACGTTTTATCACCCGGGCTTTCTTGGGGTGACGGGTAAAGCGAAAGAGATTAACAAGCTTACCCACCAGGTTGGGGTACAATACAGTTTCACGAAAAACTCGAATGGCGGTTATACCGTCAATCACAGTGCGCAGATTATTCTGGTTGACCCCAAAGGGGAGATGCGGGCGGTGTTTTCCCCACCACACAAGGTTGAAGAATTGCTAAACGGCTATATAAAGATACGAAATTATTACGAGCAAAGGAAAAATTCATGAAACATCTGAATGCAATACTGCTGGGAATCAGCATGCTGTTTCTGGCTTCACTGGCCATGGCGGCGGGCAAGGTGGAGGTGCGTGATGCCTGGATCCCGGAAGCCCCGCCGGTGGCCGGCGTCATGGCGGCCTATTTCAAGATTGAAAATCATGGCAACAAGCCGGTCAAGATTATTGGCGCCAGTTGTGCGGCTTTCAAGAATACCATGATGCACAAGACCATCGAAAAGGACGGTATGAGCCGCATGGTGCACCTCGACAGTCTGACCGTGGACCCGAAGTCCAGTGTGACTTTCCGCCGTGGCGGGATGCATCTCATGCTGATGCAACCCAAGCATGCCATTAAGAAAGGCGATAAGGTGGCAATTACCCTGATGACCGCAGACAAGCATAAAATTCATTTTACCGCCGTTGTCAAAGCTGCAACCCTGGGTAATGATTAGCAGCTTATTCATTACGCTTAAGCAACGAGCATGAACAAATCGCACGAGTCAGCCTCGCCGGCTGATTATCTCTTTGCGCTGCCTCAATACCTGTTGCCGCATCATGCGATTTCCCGCCTGGTGTTGCGGTTAACGCGTTGTCGGATACCCTGGCTTAAAAACGGCCTGATGAAATGGTTTATTCGGCGTTTTCAGGTCAATTTGCATGAAGCCGAACAGGAAGAATACACCCGGTTCGAAACCTTCAATGCATTTTTTACCCGCAGCCTGAAGCCGGGCGCGCGCCCACTGGTACAGGGTGACGACAGCGTGGCCTGCCCCGTTGACGGTGCGGTCAGCCAGGTCGGCCCCATTTATGGGGAGACCATTTTTCAGGCCAAGGGCCATGACTATTCGGCGACGACACTGTTGGGTGGCGATGCTGAACTGGCAAAACAATTTAACAACGGGCGCTTTGCCACCCTGTATTTGTCTCCACGCGATTACCACCGCATCCATATGCCGGTGACTGGCACACTTAGACGAATGATTTATGTCCCCGGTCGCCTGTTCAGTGTTAATCCCAAGACCGTGCGTTGTATTCCGGGACTGTTTGCCCGCAACGAACGAGTCGTGGCGATCTTTGATACCGATATTGGTGCCATGGCCATGGTTCTGGTTGGTGCCATCAATGTTGCCAGTATCGAGACCGTCTGGCATGGCGTGGTGACCCCGCCTCATCGCCATGGAGTAGAGCATTGGGATTACAAAGATCAGCAGGCTATTCGCCTGGAAAAGGGTGAGGAAATGGGGCGCTTTAACATGGGATCGACGGTGGTGTGCCTGTTTGCCAACGACCGCGTGGTCTTCGAATCGGCGATAAGCCCGGGGGCCGCGATTCGCATGGGTAGCAAACTGGCAACAGTGTAAGCCGCTGATCCGGCAGGTCAGCTTTCGATCGGTGTCGTTGGATCATTTCCCCATTCGGACCAGGACCCGGGATACCCTTTGACCTTTTCATACCCCAGTGACTTCAGCACGATATAGGTGTGCGCTGAACGGTGGTGGCTGTGACAATGGCAGACAATGGTCTTGTCCGGGGTAATGCCTTCTGCATTGAGGGTCTGCCTGAGATCGTCTGCGGGCTTGAGTCGCAGCTTACGCTGTTCATCCATGGCGCGGGTCCATTCATAATGGATGGCGCCCGGAATATGCCCGCCACGGGCGGCAAACAGCTTGGTACCCATGAATTCCTGCGGACTGCGGGTATCCACGATAGCGACCGCGTTGTCCTGCAGGTGTTCCAGAATGAACTGCTTGTCGGCGATAGGGTCTGTTTTGAAGCTGACCGTGCGTTGTACTGCCTGCGGGAAATGGATTGCCTGTTCGGTGTCACGGCCGTCATGCAGCCAGGCATAGAGTCCGCCGTTTAGCAATGAAAAGCGCTGATGGCCTAGGCAATCGAGGGTGAACAGGAAGCGACAGGCGCGCCCGCCGCCTTCGTCATCGTAAGCAATAACATGCGTGTTTTCACCGATGCCATAGGCGCTCAGCAGGTGTGACAGGCGCTGTTCGTCGGGCAACAGGCCTACACGGGGCTTGTCGCTGTCGACCACCCAGCTGTAATCGAGAAACACGGCACCGGGCAGGTGTTGTTTGACATAGCTTTCGCCCTGTGAGAGATCAATCAGCAGAATGTCGGGTTGGCCCATGAGCGGAGTCAGTGCCTCGGGTTCGAGGATGAGGGGTATTTCTGTCGAATTCATGTTCACCTGGCTTAACAAGACTAGGGGCGCAAAGTATACTGTGTAACTTTGTTATTCCGCTAGAAAACTCAGATAAACTAAAAGGTCATTCATATGAGCAGCAAATCTTTCCTGCCACCAAAGCGTACATTAATGGGACCAGGACCGTCCGATGTCAGTCAGCGCGTGCTCGAGGCTATGGCGCGACCGACGATAGGCCACCTCGATCCGGCATTTGTCGGGATGATGGACGATATGAAGGGTTTGCTGCAGTATGCCTTCCAGACCAAAAATGAATTAACCATGCCGGTATCGGCCCCGGGCTCTGCCGGGATGGAAACCTGCTTCGTGAACCTGCTTGAGCCGGGTGACAAGGCCATTGTCTGTCAGAATGGTGTTTTCGGTGGGCGCATGAAGGAAAACGTCGAGCGCTGTGGTGCCAGCCCGATCATGGTCGAGGACGAATGGGGCCAGGTTGTGGACCCCAACAAACTGGAAGATGCACTCAAGGCCAACCCGGATGCCAAACTGGTTGCCTTTGTGCATGCCGAAACTTCCACCGGCGCGCAATCCGATGCCAAAACCCTGGTGGAACTGGCGCACAAGCATGATTGCGTGGCGATCGTCGATGCCGTGACCTCACTGGGGGGTACACCCTTGCTGGTGGATGAGTGGCAGATCGATGCCGTGTACTCCGGTACCCAGAAATGTCTGTCGGCACCGCCGGGTCTGTCACCAATCAGTTTCAGTGAGCGTGCCCTTGATATCATCAAGCAGCGTAAGCACAAGGTCCAAAGCTGGTTTATGGATCTGAACCTGGTCATGGGCTATTGGGGTGGTGGAGCCAAACGTGCCTATCATCACACCGCGCCGGTTAACTCGCTGTATGCCCTGCACGAGGCCCTGATCATGCTGGAAGAAGAAGGCCTGGAAAATGCCTGGCAACGCCATGCACAACACCACCAGGCCTTGCGTGCTGGTCTGGAGGCCATGGGTATGTCATTTGTCGTGCCTGAAAAGGATCGCCTGCCACAGCTCAATGCCGTGACCATCCCGCAAGGTGTGGACGATGCGGCAGTACGCAACAAGTTACTGCAGGATTACAATCTCGAGATCGGTGCCGGACTCGGTGCACTGGCCGGCAAGGTCTGGCGCATCGGCCTGATGGGTAGCAGCTGTAGCATGTGGCATGTGAAATACTGCCTCAAGGCCCTGGACGAGGTACTCACCGGCATGGGTGCCAGGATCAAATCCGGTGTGGCCGTGGATGCCGCCAAGGCGGCGTTTGAGCAGTTGAAACAAGCCAGCTAGTTTTATTTTGTTTGTTGGGATGTTGAAAAACACTCGCTATTTGGCGGGTGTTTTTTTATGGGGAAGGAAAATTGGATTTGTCACGAGCAGATTATCGTGATTCTGATCGCACCGAAGTCGCAATCTGCGCTGTTTCAACG
>JARRNT010000057.1:0-20974 GCA_037384645.1 Gammaproteobacteria bacterium
GGCCGGTGTCCGTATCGACCTGTCCGTCATCAAAGATATCAGCTGATGTCTCAGACAACGAATTCCGCGCCGATTATTGTTGGCATTTCCGGTGGGGTGGACTCCTCGGTCACCGCCATGCTGCTGAAACAGCAAGGCCGTGATGTGCGCGCCGTATTCATGAAAAACTGGGAAGGCGATGATACGGAAGAACACTGTACGGCAGAAGACGACCTTGCTGATGCCAGGAATGTCTGTCGGCAACTGGATATTCCGTTACAGGGAGTCAATTTTTCCGATCAATACTGGGATCGCGTGTTTGCCTACTTTTTGCAGGAGTACGCCGCGGGTCGCACTCCTAACCCGGATGTGCTCTGCAACAAGGAAATCAAGTTTCGCGCCTTTCTCGATTATGCTCTGGCGCAGGGTGCTGAGCAGATTGCGACAGGTCATTATGCCCGTTGCGAACGTCGTGATGGTGAGTATTGCCTGCTACGGGCCGCAGACACGGGTAAGGATCAAACCTATTTCCTCTATACACTAAAGCAATCCCAGCTCGCACGCGTACTTTTTCCGATTGGGCATCTGGACAAACCGCAGGTACGTGAACTCGCTGCCCAAAATGGATTGGTGACGCATAACAAAAAAGACAGTACCGGTATTTGCTTTATCGGTGAACGCGATTTCAAGGAATTCCTGCAGCGCTATTTGCCAGCTAAACCGGGACACATCCAGACAGTGGATGGCCAAACTATCGGCCGTCATGATGGTCTGATGTATTACACACGCGGCCAGCGCCAGGGCCTGAATATCGGGGGGCTGGCGGGATTCGGACCCGAACCCTGGTATGTGGCAGATAAGGATCTGGCGAATAACATATTAATCGTCGTGCAAGGCCATGATCATATCCTGCTGATGGGTAACTGGTTAGAAGCTGAACAACTGGAATGGGTATCAGATAATCCACCGGCCTTACCCTTGCGCTGCACGGCCAAGACTCGATATCGTCAGCACGATGCGCCGTGCACCATCACCGCAGTCAAGCAAGGCCGTGTCCGTGTTGTCTTTGATGAGCCGCAATGGGCCATTACTCTGGGGCAATCCGTTGTCTTTTATCTGGATGACGTCTGTCTGGGCGGTGGTGTCATTGCGGCCACTGAAAAACTATTGAATTGAACAGTGAATGGAAAAACTACGAGACAAAACCCTGGCACTGGCTGGAATTTTTCAAAGCGCAAGCCTGGTGCATCAATTTGCCAATACGGGCACTCTGGATTTGCACGACATGACCACCTGTATCAGCAGCACCCTGGAACTCAATCCGTTATCGACCCAATCCGTCTATGGCCGACTGGAGAACCTGCGCACCGGTCTGCATACGCTCATTCAATACCTGGGGGAACAACCCGGGCAACGGGATCCCAATGTTGCCAGGTATGTGATCAGCCTGTTGCACCTGCAACGTAAATTACGCAAGCGCGGTAAAATGCTGGATGAAATCGCTGAAGGTATTCAGCGTGCGAAAAAACAAAGCGAAATATTCGGCCTGACCCATGACAATGTCATTGCCAACCTGGCGGGTATATACGCGGATACGATCAGCACCATACCACCGAAGATCATGGTCAGTGGCGACAGCAGCGTCTTGTCCAACCCGGATAATGCGAACAAGATCCGGGCAATCCTGCTGTCCGGGATCCGTTCGGCAGTATTGTGGGCACAACTGGGCGGCAATCGCTGGCAGATCCTGTTCAAACGCCGCACCTTTATCGAGCAAGCGCGGCATCTGCTCGATAGCGAAATGAACCCGCAATTGCACTAAGCGCAAAATCAAATTCTCGCAAGCCGCGACAATTCGTTATAATCATGACTTTGTGGCACAAACGTCCACACAGCAAACGATGTAAGGAGTTTTCATGGCTGACAGTTTCAAGTCTCGCAGCACGCTCAAGGTCGACGGCCAGTCCTATACGATTTACCGCCTCGATAAAATCAAGAACGCAGCGCGCCTGCCCTTCTCCCTGAAAATATTGCTGGAAAACCTCCTGCGCCATGAAGACGGCAAGGTCGTCAGCAAGGCCGATATTCAGGCACTTGCCAACTGGAAGGCCAAGGCCGAACCGAGCAAGGAAATTGCCTTTACCCCGGCCCGCGTCCTGATGCAGGACTTCACCGGTGTCCCGGCCGTGGTCGACCTGGCGGCGATGCGTGACGCCATGCAGAAACTCGGTGGTGATCCGGAAAAGATTAACCCCCTGCAACCGGCCGAACTGGTCATCGACCACTCGGTGCAGGTGGACAAATTCGGCAGCGCCAGCGCCTTTGCCGAGAATGAAGAGCTGGAATACCAGCGCAATACCGAACGTTACAGCTTTCTCAAATGGGGCCAGAACGCCTTTTCCAACTTCAAGGTGGTGCCGCCGGAAACCGGCATCGTGCACCAGGTGAATCTGGAATACCTGGCCCGCACCGTATTCACGCGCGAGGATGGCAAACACAGCTATGCCTACCCGGACACCCTGGTCGGCACCGATTCGCATACCACCATGATCAACGGTCTGGGGGTGCTCGGCTGGGGCGTCGGTGGTATCGAGGCCGAAGCCGCCATGCTGGGCCAGCCTATCTCCATGCTGATCCCCCAGGTCGTGGGGTTCCGCCTCAAGGGTGATCTGGCCGAAGGCGCCACTGCCACCGACCTGGTGCTGACTGTGGTGGAAATCCTGCGCCAGCATGGCGTGGTCGGCAAGTTCGTGGAGTTTTTCGGCGACGGCCTCGACCACCTGCCATTGGCGGATCGCGCCACCATCGCCAACATGGCCCCGGAATACGGGGCGACCTGCGGCATCTTCCCGATCGATGAGGAAACGCTCAATTACCTGCGTCTGTCCGGCCGTGACGAACAACAAATCCAGCTGGTGGAAGCCTATGCCAGGGCCCAGGGCATGTTCCGTGTCCACGGGCAAAAGCCGGCTGACTACAGCTCGGTCGTTGAACTGGACCTGGCCACGATCGAACCGAGCCTGGCCGGACCCAAGCGACCACAGGACCGGGTCCCCCTGCGCCAGGCCAAACCACTGTTTCTTTCCGCCCTCGATGGGCTGAAAAAAGAACGCGATATTGAATCCAGGAGCCCGGTGGCTGCCACCATCAGGGGTCAGGCAACCGAACTCAAAGATGGCGCCGTCGTGATCGCGGCCATTACTTCCTGTACCAATACCTCAAACCCGACCGTGATGCTGGGCGCCGGCCTGGTCGCCAAAAAGGCCGTTGCCCTGGGACTCCAGGTTCAACCCTGGGTCAAGACCTCACTGGGTCCCGGCTCCCGGGTGGTAACCGAGTATCTGGAATCCGCCGGGTTAATGAATGATCTCAATACGCTGGGGTTCAATGTGGTCGGCTATGGCTGTACCACCTGTATCGGTAACTCCGGCCCGCTACCCCCTGAGGTGAGCCAGGCCATCAAGGACGGCAACCTGACGGTCTGTTCGGTCCTGTCGGGTAACCGTAACTTTGAAGGTCGGGTCCACGCCGAGGTACGCATGAATTACCTGGCTTCCCCTCCGCTGGTGGTGGCCTATGCCATTGCTGGGCGCATGGATATTGACCTGTATAACGAACCGCTGGCCCAGATCGATGGCCGCGATATCTACCTCAAGGATATCTGGCCCAGTCAGAAAGAGTTGCACGACGTCGTCATGCACCACGTTAACCGTGATCAGTTCAGCACGACTTATAAGTCTGTTTACCAGGGCACGGAACACTGGCAAAACCTGGCCGCCGGCGGTGGCAAGCAGTTCCAGTGGCAGGAGGATTCCACTTACGTGCGCAACCCGCCCTATTTTGAAGGTATGCGCAAAGCCCCGGGGCAGTTGGCACCTATCTACGGCGCCCGGGTCCTGGCCCTGCTCGGCGACTCGGTCACGACCGATCACATCTCCCCCGCCGGTGCCATCAAACAGGATAGCCCGGCGGGTCAATACCTGATGGCTCACGGAGTCGACCCCGCGGATTTCAACTCCTACGGCTCACGTCGGGGCAACCATGAGGTCATGATGCGCGGGACCTTTGCCAATATCCGTCTGCGCAACCTGCTTGCGCCCGGGACCGAGGGTGGTGTGACCCTGCACCTGCCCAGCCAGGAGCAAATGTCGATCTATGACGCCGCAATGCGGTATCGGCAGGAGGGATTTCCGCTGATTATTCTGGCCGGCAAAGAATACGGCTCCGGCTCCTCCCGCGACTGGGCGGCCAAGGGACCCAACCTGCTGGGTGTTCGCGCCGTGATTGCCGAGAGCTACGAACGCATTCATCGTACCAACCTGGTTTGCATGGGTATTCTGCCCTTGCAATACAAAAATGGAGAAAATGCCCAAAAACTTGGTCTAACCGGGCATGAGGTTTTCAGCATTGAGGAACTGGGCGGCAAGATGCAAAAGCAACTGGCCGTTACTGCGGTTGCCCCGGACGGTAATAAGCGAAAGTTTACGGTCCTGGTCAGAATTGACACCCCACAGGAACTGGAATATTTCCGCCACGGCGGCATCCTGCCTTACGTCTTGCGGCAACTGGCCGCTTAAGCATCCAGAAACTGCGACCGGCAGCGGCGTTTATCGTCGACTGCCGGTATTGCTATCCCGATCACAACCGCAGTTAAAGCGCCTTGAACCTTAGCCGATACGCCTATATGTCAATCCCATGTCAGTAACAACTTGTTAAGGAGTCTAAGCGTGGAAAATCCAGTGTACGGCAGGCCCATAGGTACACACCTGGGTAAAACCATCTACGAAACCATCGAGTCAGAAGGACACAAATACGTGTTCGATCGCCTCGCTGAATGTGATTATGAAGGCTGTCCCCTGGATCAGCTGGATAAAAACGAAGTGATGTTTCGCCCCGGCCTGATCTATCGCGCCGCCTGAGAAAATCGGCGGGTATGAGCTAATCTAACTGGCTCACGCCTGCGCAAGCGATAAGCAAACTGCATCGGCGATGCATACGTCGCCCTGACTGAGCGAGAATGGTAGACTACCCGCCTGTTCAAAATAACAAGCGGATAGTCCATGGAACTCTCGTCTCTCACAGCCATCTCCCCCGTTGACGGACGTTACGCCGGCCGCGTGGCCGAATTGCGTGACCTGTTCAGTGAATATGCCCTAATCAAACACCGCGTCATTGTAGAAATACGCTGGCTGCAACACATGGCGCAAACGCCGGCCATTGCAGAGGTTCCTGCATTTAGCCCGCATACACTGAAGATCCTTAATACCATTATTGATGACTTCAGCATCGAAGATGCCCAGCGTGTCAAGAACATTGAACGCACCACCAATCACGATGTAAAGGCTGTTGAATATTTCCTGAAAGAAAAGACCGCCGGCAACGATGAGATTGCCAGAGTCAGTGAATTCTGGCATTTCGCCTGCACCTCGGAAGACATCAATAACCTGTCACATGCCCTGATGCTGATGACGGCGCGCAACCAGGTTTTGCTACCGCTGATGGACGAGCTCATCGCCAGTATCCAGCATATTGCCGAGGCAAATACCGAGGTGCCCATGCTGGCCCATACCCACGGCCAACCTGCTTCCCCCACCACCATTGGCAAGGAGTTTGCCAACGTGGTGTTTCGCCTCAAGCGTCAGCGCGAACAGATAAAATCGGTCCCCATGCTGGGCAAGTTCAATGGTGCAGTCGGTAACTACAACGCACATACCGCGGCATATCCGCAAATCGACTGGCCGGCCGAGGCGAAGGCCTTTGTGAATTCCCTGGGCCTAGATTTCAACCCCATGACTATCCAGATCGAACCGCACGATTACATGGCCGAATTTTTTCATGGCCTGGTACGTTTCAATAATATCGTACTCGATCTGAATCGTGATATCTGGACCTATATTGCCTTTGCCTATTTCAAGCAAAAGACTGTCGCCGGTGAAGTCGGCTCTTCCACCATGCCCCACAAGGTTAACCCGATCGATTTCGAAAACTCCGAGGGCAACCTGGGGATTGCCAATGCGCTGTTCGATCATCTGGCCAACAAGCTGCCAGTATCCCGCATGCAGCGCGACCTCAGCGATTCCACCGTGTTACGTAACCTCGGTGTCGGTATCGCCCATGCGTTAATCGCCTATCACTCCACGCTCAAAGGGCTGGGCAAGCTGGAAGTAAACCATGAGCGCCTGCTGGCTGATCTGAATGATAACTGGGAAGTGCTGGCAGAACCGATCCAGACGGTAATGCGGCGTTATGCTGTCCCCGAACCGTATGAGAAATTAAAGGCACTGACACGCGGCCAGCGTATCAGCAAGGAAAGCATGCAGCAATTTATCGAAACACTGGAGATACCGGACGCAGAGAAGGCGCGATTAAAAGAACTGACCCCGGCCGGGTATATTGGCCTGGCCATTTCACTCACCAGGTCTTCATCGTAAAAACGTGTCCTACCGGATTGTTACAACCAGCTATCAACAGGACCAGACCGGCATCCAGGCAGTGAGACGCCGGGTTTTCATTGAAGAACAGGGAATCGATCCGACTGAAGAATGGGATGCTCATGATGTGAGCGCTATATTTAGCATCGCGCTTGATGACAGGGATCAGGCTATCGGTACCGCTCGGTTACTCAAAGACGGGAAAATTGGGCGAATGGCCGTACTGCCGGAATATCGGCGCCAGGGCGTCGGCAGGGCAATATTGCAACATTTGCTGGCGATTGCCAGACAACAGGGCTACACCCGCATCCAGTTATCCGCCCAACAAAGCGTCATCGCATTTTATGCCCAACAGGGGTTTGTGCCGATCGGTCCGCCACATGAGGAAGTCGGCATCCCGCATCAGAATATGCAGCTTATGCTCTAATCTGGCAAGACCCTCAACATTTCTTATAATGTAATAGCATCCATTGCAAACGGGAGTCCATATGCCTGAATGGTCAAGTTACAAACTTGGGGAACATTCGAACGACATCGCCATCGATACCAGCGAAGATAACCAGGCGGCCGCCGTGCACCTGGTCAACCAGGGTGATCGCAGTCTCAATAATATCGTACTCGATCTGGATAGTCATGGGGTTGAAATCTAGGCCCATATCCGGATCCTGGTGATAGATCCGGATTACATCATCAAGCACGGCCATCGATTGATTGAACTGGCTCGGCGGCTCACCAGCCACATGGAAATTCGCAAGGTCCACGAAGATTATTGTAACAACCCGGAATCCTATCTGATTGTTGACAGACGTGGCCTGCTGCACCGCAAATTGGCAACACGTTATGAAGCCGTGGTGAATTTCAACAATCCCATGACCGCGACCGAGTTGCATAATCAGTTCACCGAGATCTGGGATCGCAGCAAACAATACATGGATTTCAAAAGGCTTTATATCTGATGCGATACACGCTGTTAGTCTTGTTGCTCGTCCTCAGCCTCCCTGTCCATGCGGAAATGACGCTGGAAACCATTCAGTTGCACAACCGCACTGCGCAGGAAGTTATCAGCATCCTGAAGCCCATGCTCGATAAGGATGGCAGTATTACCGGCAGCGGCTATAAATTATTCATTAGAAGCACTCCCGACAATATTGCGCAACTACGCCAGATGCTGGCCAATATTGATGTAGCAGCAAGAAACCTGCTGGTGTCTGTCTCGATGGATCCTGCGGTTATACAACAGAACAGCGAAGCGTCAGCACGCATCCATATCCAGGATGATCATCACCGTATCCAGCTTGGCTCGTCGGACAGCAAATCGCCCCAGCATGAACGGCAACCGCGACGTCATATCATGTATGATGCCCGCCTGCTGGCACAAATGCACACGCAACGCGCCCCGCAGGCACAAACTGTGCGCGTCAGCGAAGGCATGTGGGCTACCATCAAGACCGGACAGGCTGTCCCCATCGTGTCACGTACACGTAATCCTGATGGCTCGGTGACGGATACTTATACCTACCAGGCTGTTGCGTCAGGTTTTCAGGTGCTGCCCAGGGTCAGCGGCGATAAGGTTATTCTGAAGATTCGACCGCAGGCCCAGGCAGTTAATAACAGCAATGCAGGAAGTTTCGACACCACTGAACTGGAGACGACGGTGAGCGGCAAGCTTGGCCAGTGGATCGCCCTGGGGGGAGTTTCTCAGTTAAGTCAAACTACTGGCAAAGGCATTACCTATCAAACCGATCAGCATCGCAGTGAATACAATCAGCTCTTTGTCAAAGTCGAACTGGCCAAACCATGAGTAACACGAAGATTCATTACCGGATTATCCCGAGCAACCCTGCCGCCCATATATTTACCATCACCTGCACTGTCGCTGCCCCTGACGCAAACGGCCAGATATTGTGGCTGCCTGCCTGGATTCCCGGGAGTTATATGATTCGGGATTTTGCCAGAAATATCGTGACCCTCCGGGCCCGTGACGAAAACGGCCAGGTTGACGTTCGCAAACTGGATAAACAAACCTGGCAGTGTGCACCATGCACTGGCACCCTGGAGATTGAGTACCAGGTTTATGCTTTTGACCTGTCTGTACGCAGCGCCCACCTGGACACAACCCATGGCTTTTTTAATGGCAGCAGCGTATTTCTGGCTGTCCAGGGTCAGGAAGATCAGGCTGTCGAGATTGATATTCAGCTACCGCCGCAAGATTTTGCCAGTCAATGGCGGGTGGCAACCACCCTCACCTGCGTCGATACGCAACTCTTTTCACCGGGTAAATATTCTGCTGCCAACTATGAAGAACTCATAGACCATCCGGTGGAAATGGGAAACTTCGCAGACATCACTTTTCAGGTGAATGCGACACCCCACCATATCATTATCAGCGGTCGTCAGCAGGCTGACCTCGAGCGTTTGGCCCGGGATGTCCAGCAGATTTGCCAGACTCAGGTCGCTGTCTTCGAAGAACTGCCGGTCATGGAACGCTACATGTTCCTGTTGCAGGTTGTCGGCGATGGCTACGGCGGCCTGGAGCACCGCAACTCCAGCAGTCTGATCTGCAGTCGTAAGGATCTGCCGGTCAGGAGCATGAGCGATCCCAGTGACGGCTATGTGACTTTGCTGGGCCTGTTCAGCCACGAATATTTTCACACCTGGAACGTCAAACGCATCAAACCCGCAGAATTTCTGCCCTACGACCTGCGCCAGGAAAACTACACCCGTCTGTTGTGGGCCTTTGAAGGGATTACTTCCTATTACGATGACCTCGGACTGGTGCGCAGTGGCGTAATCAATGAGAAAAAATATTTTGAATTGCTGGGCAAAACCATTACCCGTGTCCTGCGTGGCAGCGGACGGCTAAAGCAATCATTGCGCGAATCCAGCTTCGAAGCCTGGACCAAGTTTTACAAGCAGGACGAAAATGCCCCGAATGCTATCGTCAGTTACTACACCAAAGGGTCGTTGTTTGCGTTGGCACTGGACCTCAAACTGCGTGAGCTTACATCCAATAATAAGTGCCTGGATGACATCATGCGCCTGTTATGGCAGGAATATGGCAAACCCGGGATCGGCGTCAACGACGATACCATTCTTACGTTGGCAGAAGAAGTTAGTGGACATAAGCTGGAAGCATTCTTCAGCCGTTACCTGGATACGACCGAGGATCTGCCGCTGGACGAGCTATTCGGGCAAGTGGGTGTTGCGCTGAAATCCCGCGCGATCGAATCAGTCGATGACCCGGGTGGTACCGCACCTAAAAATAATGGTGCGTCAAGCGTATTTAATCTCGGTGCAAAATTTATTGCTGACCCGCTGGGTGCAAAGATTCAGCTCATCCTGGAAGATGGCGATCTGCAAAATGCAGGGCTTGCCGCAAATGATATTATCATTGCCGTTAATGACATCAAGGCCGGCAAGGATAATATGCTCGGCCTGCTTGGCCCGTATCAGGCTGGTGACAGCATCTCGATTCATGCCTTTCGACGCGATGAATTGATGCAATTTGATGTCAAGCTTGGCAAGGCCCGAACCGATAGCTGGTATCTGGAGCTTGTCGAAGACGACATAAAGCGGAAAACCCGCAAGCATTGGTTAGAGTCGAAATAACAGGTTTACACTGACAAGCTTGTTGTCAGGATAAGGTGGCATTGAATACAACTACCCATCTTCTGTCAAAACATGCACGCTGGTGACTTCAATAGCGCTGAAGTGTTCCTTTAACCAGCGATAACACATACTTTTCGTCATCTTTGCCGCCGCCTGGTTGTCCACGATTTTCTGTAACAGGGTTGCGATAAGGTTCACCTTGACGCTGGAGGCGCTAAAATGTTCCACCAGTTTTAAGTGGTCGTTCTGTTGTCCGGGACGTACCGTGGGCATGGTAAAAGCCAGTGTTTTGAGAGATTCGATTTTTAATTGTGAAAAGACCGGGCGCAGGCGCAGTCGTATTTCGTTGCGCACCATGCTGGTCAGGACCCAGGAAATATTTTCCAGTGCGCCGATCAACTCCGGCTCGACCCCGCCGTGTTGCTGAAAAAAATCAATCGCCGGGTAATAGCCCAGCTGATGTTCGCGTTCGTACGCCATAACCTGTTCAGCCAGGTTCTCGGCAACAACATGTGGCGAGGCCGCAAGATGGCGTTCCAAGGCGGTCTCCGGAACGCTGACCTGCATCGATACGGCAACTCGGGTGAAATTAATCGGCATAAGGCTATGGCTTGCCCATGAGTTTTCCGATGTGCTGCACGATCGGTTTGCTGATTGGCTCTATCTTGCGCCGCATGACACTGCCGACCGCATCGGTTGTGGCAAAAACAGGCGCGATCAGCTGCTCGCCCACACAGGATAATACGAACAGACTTTCCAGTAACGGCATTGCCTGCGGTAATTGTGATTTGAATTCATCAATGGCCTGCCGGTGAATGCAGCTCTCGCTGACTTCACAAAACTGTCTGGCTTCGGCAAGTATCTGCTCGATATCGCGCCGGCGTTCACCATGCGGCCGTATCTCGTTAAAATAGGCTTCAATCGCTTCGAACAGGGCCACAACCACATCCTGATTGGCCGGCTTGGATAATACCGACTCGACAGTCTTTAAAAAAGACTGGCCGGGTTCAGCGAGGATACGCAGAAACATTTTTGCTATCACATTGTTCTGTGTTGCCAGTTGTGTGAGTGCAGACTTGTGCTCTTCAAATTCTCGATGAGCTGTACTTGTCTGTGGTAAATCGTCCGCACAGGCAAGCAGGAAACCAACATGGTAGGCATTGCGGCGCTGCCCCTTACTCCATAAACCGTTACGTGTCTCCTCGTCAATCAGACCTGGTTGCAATACCAGGCGTACCGATTCGATCATGTTACGCGGTTCTTCTTCAAAGGGCAGAAATTCCAGGAGAAAATCCGCCAGCGTTTTCCCCATGCTGCCCTGCACGACGTCCTGGCGAGACAGCATGCGCCGCGCATTATCAGCATTGGGCATGGCCCACCAGGCCCGGCGGGCAATTTCGTCGGTGATTCCTTCGGCACCCACCACGGCGACCACGGCCTCGGGCTCGCCCAGTTTGAGCAGGCTTTCCAGGTTATTTGCGCGTTGTTGGCCCATGCGCGTCCAGCGCTTGAGGAAGACTGGATAGCCGCCGGGTGAGCCCAGGATATGACTGGATATCGCTTCCTTGACCCGACGTATATACATTTCATCTTTGCAATTCGGATTCAGCTGAATCTTGGCCTCACCACGTTCAGTCAGGCCGTAGACAATCATCTTGCCTTCATCGATACGTATCGCCTGCAGCGCCTGATTCAATAGCACGTTCAAGCGCAGACTGTCTTCCTGTGATAATTGCATAATACTGACTACATAAAATAAACAAGCGGTGTAGTATACACCGCTTTGGAGATACTGCCCTGCAACTGCCCGCGCTTATTGCGGCAGCATACCGTCAAGATGCAGCATGGTGGCCAATTTGGTGGCAGCGGATGCTCCGATGCGGTCAGCGAATCGTTGCCAGATATTGGGCCGATGGGTGTAATTGACGATATGAGGTGCCTTGATAATTTCTCTTGCCACATAACGGGTACTGCCATAGCCGTCGATCAAGCCCAGCTTGAGACTTTCCTCTCCAGTCCAGATCAGTCCACTAAACAGGTTCTTGTTATTTTGCGTGAGACGCTTGCCACGCCCGGCCTTGACTGCATCGATAAATTGCTGGTGGATATTATCCAGCATTGCCTGGGCATGTGCCACTTCATCTGGTTTGACCGGAGAAAAAGGATCGAGGAAACCCTTGTGTTTGCCTGCAGTATAGAGTCGTCGCTGAATTCCAAGTTTTTTCAAGGTATCAACAAAGCCAAAACCATTCATGATGACACCGATGGATCCAACCAGGCTGGCCTTGTCAGCGTAGATATCATCTGCTGACGATGCAATGAAATAACCGCCGGATGCGCAAATATCTGCAATCACTGCATAGACTTTTATCTTTGGATGTGACTTTCTCAATCGCCTGATTTCATCATAAATATAACCAGCCTGAACCGGGCTGCCACCCGGACTGTTGATGTTCAAAATTACACCCGCCGTATTCGTATCGTTAAATGCTTGCTTGAGCCCGGCGATCACATTGTCAGCGCTGGCCTGACTGGAGGCGGAAATCACGCCGTTAATATCGACCATTGCAGTGTGCCTGACTTCTGCATAGGGATGCCGCCCGCTGTTACCGGAGGTTAAAAAGATCACCAATACCAGAAACAAATAAAATGCAAACAGCGATTTGAAAAAAATACCCCAACGCCGTGTACGTCGCTGCTCTGTCAGGCTGGCCAGCATCAGTTTGGTAATGGCGTCCTGCTGCCATTTTTCGGGTTCCTGTGAATTGCGGGGGTGCGAATCAGCCATGGTTATATTTTCCCTTAGTAAATTGGACTGTGGTCACTCTAACGTGCGCTTCGATATTGTAGCAAAACAGAATAATCCTCTGTATTTACTAAAATAACTGACGGATGAATCAGGGGCAGAATACCCGATTAATGAGCATGCCAGCCATTTCACGTTGTCGTCAATCTCCTGTGTCCGAGTAAAATCCACAAAAAGTTCTGGTTCCCCCGTGTAAGGAATCCGCTACCCATCACGACTAAGCCACACCACTAATAACCGAAAAACTTCCAACAGGAGGAACGAATGATGAAAAATCACATCTCCAAAGGTATCTATGCCGGATTTGTCGCCACGATCGTGCTGTCTGTGTTGATGGTGCTGAAATCCCTGCTCCATATGTTGCCGAAAATGAATGCCATCAAGATGCTGGCCAGTATGGCGCATGGTTACCTCGGTATCCCCATGTCCCCGACAATTGGTTGGGTACTGCACTTCGCTATCGGCAGTCTCTTATGGGGAATATTATTCGCCTGGTTATATCGCCGCTTGCCCGGACAAGCCGCCAGTATAAAAGGCATATTATTTGGCACTTTCGCCTGGCTGATCATGATGATCGTGGTGATGCCCATGGCCGGTGCCGGGCTGTTTGGACTTCATCTTGGCCTGGGTGCACCTGTTGCGACCCTGGTATTGCACTGGATTTATGGTGCCGTGCTTGGCGTCGTGTACGGCAAACTCATTTCATCAGGGTTGATGACCTCGCACACCCATGCCTGATCGCGCAATTGCCATGGATGGTTAGCGCCGTCCATGGCAATCAAGTCTGGATTTGCGGATAGCGTGCTGGCAAATCGAAATTACAACGGTAAATTACACCGCCACCGTCGCATCGCTCAGCAACCATTGCTGCAGGGAAACGGAATCGTCGACACAGGCAAGCGGCTGGCAGGCCAGCAAACGCTGTTTTTCGTGAACGCCGTAGCTGACTGCCAGGGCGGCCGTACCGGCATTTTTTGCCATTTGCAGATCGTACTCGGTATCGCCCACCATCAGTGTCTCCCTGTTGTTCACGCCGAGACGCTCCATGATCTCTTCCAGCATCTGTGGATGAGGCTTGGACCGGGTTTCATCCGCACAGCGGGTATAATCGAAATAGCCGCGCAAACCGGTTTCATCCAGGGCCTTGTCCAGTCCGACTCTGCCTTTGCCGGTGGCAATAGCCAGATAATGTCCCCGCTCACGCAAAGCCATTAACAGATCCTCAATGCCCGCAAACAACGCAGACGGCGTATCGTCCTGGAACAGGAAATGAAAACGGTAACGTTCCACCAGTTCCTGGAGGGCTACTTGAGCGTCAGGATAAAGCGTGGCGAGCGCCTCCTGCAGGCCCAGACCGATAACATTGCGCAATTGCTCCGGGCTTCGTGCGGGTAACTGCAAATCCTCAATCGCGGCACGCATGCAATTGACAATCCGTGCCTCAGAATCGATCAAGGTCCCATCCCAATCAAAAACGATGAGTTCAAACTGTTTCATCATAACTTCAAACCGATTTTATCCAGTACCTGAACAAGTTCGCTATCCAGGGGTGCATTTACAACGATGTCTTTATGCGGGTCGGCCAGGCTAAAGGCAAGGCTGCGTGCGTGCAGAAACAGGCGTTTGAGACCCAGTTCATGCATTTTACGATTAAAATCCCGGTCACCGTATTTTTCGTCACCGGCAATGGGATGGCCGAGATGGGCCGCATGCACCCGGATCTGGTGAGTGCGGCCGGTTTCGATATGGACTTCCACCAGGGACGCCAGCTTTCCCACCGCTATCGGGATAAAAGTGCTGACGGCAGATTTGCCGTCTTCCGTGACATTCACCATGCGCTCACCGGAGCGTAAAACATTTTTCTGCAGATTCATCTCTATCCGCTGCTTGCCATGCGTCCAGGCACCCTTGACCAGGGCCAGGTAACGCTTTTCCACGGCGCCGTCCCGTAACAGGGCGTGGATTTGGCGCAGGGCGCTGCGTTTTTTGGCCAGAATCAGGCAACCCGAGGTTTCCCGATCCAGCCGGTGCGCCAGTTCCAGGTAATGCAAATCCTGACGCCAATGCCGCATCGCCTCAATCACGCCATGGCTGAGTCCACTGCCCCCGTGTACGGCCATGCCAGAAGGTTTATTGATAATGATGATGCGTTCATCCTCGTGCAGGATACGCTCATGCAGTACATCAAGGCTGCGCGCAGGCGGGGGACGCTTCGCTGTCTGGCTGCGCCGCAGCGGCGGGATACGGATTTCATCACCCGCCTGCACGCGATAATCCGGTTTGATCCGGCCCTTGTTCACACGCACTTCGCCCTTGCGCAAAATGCGGTAAATGAGAGTCTTGGGGACACCTTTGAGGTGTCGTGTCAGGAAATTGTCGATTCGCTGGCCACCCTGTTCGGGGCCGACAGTCACCCATTCCACACGACTAGTAGGGTTTTGTTCGTTGCTGACAGTCACAAGCCGGATTCTACCCGGCTTTGTTTAAGATTGCTGTAACCTGGTTAGACTGTTATAGTTGTTTGAATGCTAGACAAAAATCTGGCAACCCCCACTATGGGGTGATACGACTGTTTTTCTCCCATCTGCGCAATTGCGGGTGAGAACACGAAAGCAAGGCGTGTCTCGCGTACCGAGAACAAGAATTCGATCCGCACAGACACAAATGGAACAACCGCGCTCCCATGGTCCACTGTGGAACATGGCGGGCAGACCTGAAGAGACACGGCGGTCAATCACCCCTACCCCCGTGCTGACAATTTGGTCTGGCGAGCCCGTAGGTTGCAAGGCAACCATGGTCGAGCGCCGCACAAAAAGGTTTTTACAATGAAGCGTATGCTGTTTAACGCAACTCAGCCAGAGGAGTTGCGTGTCGCCCTGGTCGATGGCCAGCGATTGTACGATCTGGACATCGAAACCCTGCATCGGGAACAAAAAAAGGCCAATATCTATAAGGGCCGTATCACCCGTATCGAACCCTCTCTGGAAGCCGCCTTCATCGACTACGGCGCCGAACGCCATGGCTTTTTGCCGCTGAAGGAAATCTCCCGGAATTACTTTGACCCCAACACCGATGCCCATGGCAAGGTCAATATCAAGGATGTCCTCAAAGAAGGCCAGGAACTGGTCGTGCAGGTGGTCAAGGAAGAGCGCGGTAACAAGGGTGCCGCCCTGACAACCTTTATCTCACTAGCCGGCCGCTACCTGGTGCTGATGCCCAATAATCCACGTGCTGGTGGGGTTTCACGCCGCATTGAGGGTGATGATCGCTCCGAGGCCCGGGATGCGCTTAGCAATCTGAACATTCCCGAGGATATGGGCCTGATATTACGGACGGCCGGGGTCGGCAAGAGTACCGAAGAACTGCAATGGGACCTGGATTACCTGGTCAACCTGTGGAAAGCCATTGAAGAAGCTTCCGCCCAGCGTGTAGCCCCTTTCCTGATTTACCAGGAGAGCAGCCTGGTAGTGCGTGCCATACGGGATTATTTCCGTACTGATATCAATGAAATTATCATTGACTCCCAGACGGTCTACGACCAGGCCCGGGACTTCATGCGCCAGGTGATGCCGCACAACCTGAACCGGGTCAAGCTGTATTCCGATCCGGTGCCGCTGTTCACCCGCTATCAGATCGAATCCCAGATTGAATCGGCTTTCCACCGGGAAGTGCGCCTGCCCTCTGGCGGCGCCCTGGTCATTGATCATACCGAGGCCCTGGTCTCCATCGATATCAACTCCTCGCGTGCTACCAAGGGTGGCGACATCGAGGAAACCGCCCTGATGACCAACCTGGAGGCCGCGGACGAAATTGCCCGCCAGATGCGACTTCGCGATATTGGCGGCCTGATCGTCATCGACTACATTGATATGACCCCCTCGCGCAATCAGCGCGAAGTGGAAAATCGCCTGCGTGAGGCCCTCAAACTCGACCGGGCCCGGGTCCAGGTCGGGCGCATCTCACGGTTCGGCCTGCTGGAGATGTCACGCCAGCGTTTACGCCCTTCCCTGGGGGAATCCAGCCAGATTGTCTGCCCCCGTTGTAACGGCCAGGGCAGTATCCGCGGCATCGAATCCCTTGCCCTGTCGGTCCTGCGGATGATCGAAGAAGAGGCCATGAAGGAAAATACCGCGCGTGTGATGGCGCAATTGCCCATCGATGTCGCCACCTATCTGTTGAATGAAAAACGTACCGTGCTGGAAGAAGTGGAAAAACGCCATTCAACTGAAATCATCCTGGTGCCCAACCTGCACCTGGAGACGCCACACTATGATATTACCCGGATTCGCTCCAATGACCTGACGCCGGAAATGAAGGGCAAGCAGAGCTTCGAACTGATGGCCGAACCGGTGACAGAAATTGCCGCCGGCGCCGGTAGCAGTCAACCATCAAAAGTTGTCGAAGAACCGGTCATCAAGACAGTCATGCCAGAGGCCCCGGTACCCCCTCCTCCGGCCGCTGCACAAATCGGGATTTTCGTGCGCCTATGGCGTGCCCTGTTTGGTACGGGTAACAACAAACCGCGTAAGCCGACCAGTCCGGCCCGTAAAGGCACTGGCAAGCCCCGTCAGCAGCAACGCGGCCGTCGTTCACAACAGGGTCAGGGACAGCAACAACGTCGGCGTCCCTCGCAACCCCAGGCACGGCGGGAACGGGAAAATACCGAATCCCAGTCGTCTGCCAAATCCACTCAAAACAAGGGGAATGCGTCGCAACAAAATGCCAACAATAGCGGTAGTGGTGGACGCACACAATCCGCCGGCCAGGGCGGCAATACCGGTTCAGGACAAGGCAGCAGCCGCCGCGGTCGCCGTGGCGGCCGACGCCGTCGTGACAACAGCGGACAACGCCAGCAAAACAGTGGCAATGGCCGCCAAGACGCCCGTCGGCAAAATCAGGGCAATACGAGTGCGACTAATGACGATAAGGCTGAAAGCGGACAGCAGCGCCCGGCAAAAAATCAGCCCGACAGTAATCCACAGTCCGGTCAAGCCGCGCCTGCCAACCAGGCGGCCAATCCCGCTACTGAACACAAGTCGAGTCGCGAGGATAGCGCAACAGCGAAGGTGTACGAGGCACCACGTCCTACCAGCCCGCCGCAACAGGCAGCGTCAGGAATGGAACAGGCTCGACAGCAAGAGTCCACAACACCCCGCCCGACCGGCTCTGACGACAGCAACTGATTGACATAAAGGATTCCCGATAACAGGAACATGAGAATGTTCCTGTTATTATTCCGCGTTGGTCTTGCCGTGCCTGTTGATATGCCTGCATGCCCCGCACAGCACGGCGAGTGAAGGCAGCACGAACAATTCTCTGTACTTTGTCCATGGACAAACCGTTTGTGGTGAACCTCGCCAGCAAATCAGGTTTGAGTTACCTGCAAGTCAACGTGCAGTTTAAACTCAAAACGTCTGACTTCCGCCAGAAATTCCATGTGCAACTGCCTGCTATCGAAAATACCATGGTAATGTTACTCCGCGTTCAAACCGCCGAGAACATCCGCAGCGTAAAAGGCAAACAGGCGTTGCGCTAAACGGCATTAAAATCGATACAACAGGCTTATCAGAAATTGATCGGTTGGCCTGTCATTGATGACGTGTATTTCAGCGGTTTTATTATTCAATAACCCCAGGTTGTGCAAAATAACGTTGCTCGATGTCATCAAGCAGCCCCCTTGCTGCGTGATCAATCATATCGTATACGTTCTCAAATCCCTTGATACCGCCGTAATAAGGATCTGGCACACTGCGGCGATTGAGTTGCGGGGCAAAATTCAGGAATAAATAGACTTTTTGTTTTGCTTCGTCCGGACATTGCTCCAATAAGTCTTCATAATTGGATTCGTCCATTGCCAGGATGTAATCATAGCGCTCAAAATCTCGTACCTTGACCGCCCTGGCGCGCAGATCACTTAAGTCGATACCGCGCTGTGTGGCCGTATTTTGCGCGCGACTATCAGGCGGTTCTCCGGTATGGTATGCATGCGTACCGGCTGAATCGATTTCAATCAGCTTCTGCAAATTACGTTCCTGAACCAGCGCACGAAATACGCCATGTGCGGTCGGCGAACGGCAAATATTGCCCATGCAAACGAATAATACCCGAACTTTTTCATCTATACTCATGTACTACAATCCTATTTCACTCATTGTCTGATTCACAAAGCCTCCATATTTTATCATGGAAACGATTATTATCAGTCTCTCGCAGTTACGCGGTATGATCGGCCAGCGCGTGATCTATCAGGGACAGACCTGCCTGGTTATTGAGGTATTGGAACAGGATACAGAACTGGTCCTGCAAATCGAGGAGCAACACACGATCCAGCCGGATCAATATGGAGAGGCTCGTCGCGTGGTGCCGGGAACCATCACCATTCCCGTATTGACTCAGGACAAGACTGAATTGCATGCGAGCTTTCTGGCCCTCGACCTGCTGTTGTAGCCCGGTGTTATGTTCCCCGTTGATTTTGCTCGAGAATCAGTCGGACACGTTCAAAATCCTGCTCCGTATCTACACCGTGGCCGGGCAGTTCCACGGCCTGCGCAACCACGATACTACCGCCATGCCATAAAACTCGTAACTGTTCCAGACTTTCAATCATCTCCAGGGGACTGGTCGGCAGTAATACGTATTCCTTTATATATCCCGCACGATATGCATACATCCCGATATGACGCAGACAGGGAATTGGCTGGGTCTCGTTGACACGTCCATGTTCAAAACTGCCCTGCTGCCACGGGATCGGGGCACGACTGAAATAAAGCGCCCGGCCCTGCTTGTTTAGCACCACTTTGACAACATTGGGATCAAACACCTCCCCGGCCTGAGTGACCGGCGTCGCCAGTGTCGAGACTTGTGCGTCCGGGTTATTTGCCAGTAATTCGGCGACCTGGGCTATACAAGACGCGGGCATCAGCGGCTCGTCGCCCTGCAGGTTTACAATGATTTCATCATCATCGATAGCAAGAACATCCAGGACTTCATTAATACGTTGCGTCCCGGACTGGTGATGACTGGATGTCATGCAAACCTCAGCACCAAAGCCCTTCGCCGTCTCATGAATACGCGCATCATCCGTTGCAATGATAACGCGCCTGGCTTGCGTACGTTGCGCACACTCGTAGACGTGCTGCAGGAGTGGCTTGCCGGCGATTTCCCTCAGCGGTTTACCGGGCAATCGAGTCGCGGCAAATCGTGCGGGAATCACAATGCTATATGGCACTAGGCAACTTCCTCGTCATCCGCCAGTTGCCGTGCTTCATCTTCCAGCATCACCGGAATATCATCGCGAATCGGATATGCCAGGCGGTCAGCCTTACAGATTAGTTCAGCCTTGTCCTTGTCATAGACCAGAGGGCCCTTGCAGATCGGACAGGCCAGTATATCCAGCAATTTTTTATCCATGACGTTCCTCAAGCAGGTGGATCAAATTTAACCCGAATTCTTCGGGCAGGACCGCGTCGACCGGGACATACCACCAGTTTTCCCGGGCAAAGCGTTGACATTTTACTGCATCTTTTTCGGTCATCAACAAGACATCGTTACCGGCAAAGTCCAGTTCGTCGGCGGTGTAGTAATGATGATCCGGAAAAGCGCAGGTATTGCTGCGTATCCCGTGGCCTCGGATAAAATTAAAAAATCGATCCGGATTGCCAATACCGGCAACCGCGTGCACTGGCTGGTTCCTGAAATCGCTTATCTGGCGCTGTTCCCCGCTAAGCAGATTGATTGCTATATCAGCCTGGTAGCGCATGGGTATTTCGCCCTGGGCCGCAACGCCGTTGGTCACCCGGCAATCCACTGTTTCCAGGCGCGAGCGAAGCTCGCGCAATGGACCAGCCGGCAGGCAAAACCCGTTGCCAAAACGACGCACTCCATCTATTACGGCAATTTCAACCGTTCTGCCCAGGGCATAATGCTGCAAACCATCATCACTGATGATGACATCAACATCGGCATATTCTAACAGGGCCTGGCAATCTGCAATCCGGTTGGGACCAACTGCCATTGGACAGCCTGTTCGCCGGGAAATCAGTACGGCCTCGTCACCCACCATCACGGGATCAGCATCAGGACGGACCTGTTGTGGCCAGCTGCGTGCCTTGCCACCATAACCCCGGCTGATAATGCCCGGCTTATAGCC
>JARRNT010000058.1:0-13199 GCA_037384645.1 Gammaproteobacteria bacterium
TAAAATATGCGAATGCTCACTGATGGGCAATCTATCACCAGTCCGGTAACGATGCAAAACCAATTACATTATTTTATTAAGGTAATCTCCCGCCCGGCTTCACGCTTTGACAGTTCCCTGTTTCAGTTATTTCTACCCGTCATACCCTGACAGACAAACCATGCCGCTCAAGATAATCCGATGGGACTCATCAGGCCATGTGCTTCGCTGTAAATAGGCATTACTGAGCTGCATAAAATTTGATGGGCTTATAAAAACGTCTTGAATACGAGCATTCCAGGCGGCCCAGGCCTGGCACAGCTTAAGCAGTCCACCATGCACCACGAAGATGTAATTTTATATAAAAATTAGTGCGTTAGAATGAAAAACTAATCTCTTCTCTAGATAGATTGTGCTGACTAGTGCAATCAAATAATGAAAACCGGAGTAAGCTTGCGGGACAATGCTTGCATCGCCCAGTGCACGAGCCGATGAAATTGAACCTGGATTTTCATTTCCAGTCAAAACAAACTCATGCCTGGGAAGGTATACTTCACGCACACATACTGAAAGATTGTTACATTTTGTGACTTTTTCGTGATGTGTGTGTGATATTTTTTTATGTTAATACACTAAGTTGGCGTTTGCACATTCGCCCTGTGGGCAGTGCAACAACAATTACATTTATTAAGTACTTGGTATACTTTCAAACCTCAAACAACAAGGAGTTCATCATGAAGACCAAAAATAGACTATCTACTGTTGCCATGGCAGCTACCGCGGCGGCACTGTTTTCAACCATGCCGATGACTGCAGCCCACGCCGAATCTGCCAAGGTGCACTGCTACGGTGTCAACAAGTGCAAAGGTCAGAATGACTGCAAGACTGCCAAAAACAGCTGCAAGGGCATGGGTTCCTGTGCAGGTCAGGGCTTCAAGGCCATGAGCAAGGCCGAATGCAAGAAAGAAGGCGGTTCTGTCGGTAAGCCGAAGAAATAACTGTCTCAAACGCAAAACACCGGTACCCGTTTTCGACGGGTGCCGGTGTATGCTCTTAGGTCGTACATCAGGAGCCCCATATGTCAGCAAGCGATATTAGTCCGCGTCCCTATCTTGGCTACGGTCTCGGCCTGCGCACGGATCATTACGAGGACGTGCTGACACAGAAACCTGAGGTAGACTGGTTCGAAATCCTTTCCGAGAATTATATGGTCGAGGGTGGCAAGCCACTGTATTACCTCGACAGTATTCGTGAACATTACCCCATGGTCATGCACGGTGTATCCATGTCCATTGGCAGTGTCGAACCTCTCAATATGGATTACCTGCGCCAGTTAAAAGCACTGATGCAACGGGTAGAACCGATGTGGATATCGGATCATCTGTGCTGGACCGGCGTCGATGGTATTAACCTGCATGACCTCATGCCCATGCCCTACACCGAGGAAGCGATTGAGCATATTTGTGAGCGGGTTAGCCAGGTACAGGATTTTCTGGGGCGCCGCATGCTACTGGAAAATGTTTCCAGTTACCTGACTTATAGTGACTCGCAACTCAGCGAATGGGAATTTCTCAGCGAGGTCGCACAACGCGCCGATTGCCTGATACTTCTCGACATCAATAACATCTATGTCAGTGCTTACAATCATCAGTTTGATCCATTGACTTATCTGAACGCCATACCGATTGATCGGGTATACCAGTTCCACCTGGCAGGCCACACCCAGGAAAAAGATCTGATTATCGACACTCATGATCAACCCATCGTCGATCCCGTATTCGAACTCTATGCCCATGCCGTCGCACGCTTTGGCAAGGTTTCCACCATGATCGAACGCGATGACAATATTCCGCCCCTGTCGGAATTGCTGGATGAACTGGCTCGAGTACGAACCATTGGCGAACAGCAACTGAAGCAACACGTCGCATGAGTCAGCTCGCGCAATTACAACACCGTTTTCAGGCTTATGTGATGGAAAACCAGAACGGTCAGGCCCCCGCCTGGGTTAGTGCTACAGGTCGTGCTGACCCGGCCTTGCAGATTTCGGTTTACACCCACGCCTATCGCTCACGCTTGCAGGAAGCCCTCGCTGAAGACTATCCCGCCGTTAATGCAGCAATTGGCGATGATGCATTTAGCGAGTTACTGGACGCCTATATTCAACACTTTCCATCGCGCTATTTCAGTCTGCGCGAATTTGGTCAGGATTTTTCCGGTTTTCTTGCCCAGCACCCAATTCAGCATGAGCAACCCTGGCTGGCGGAACTGGCTGCCTTTGAATGGACATTACGCAGCGCCTTCGACGCCGCCGACGCACCCCGCCTGACTGAACAGGAGCTGACCACGATTGCCCCTACAGACTGGCCCTCACTGCGATTCGTCGCCCACCCGTCCCTGCGCTTTAGCCACGTAAACTGGAATATTGCCGCAATCTGGAAATGCATGGTGGCAGAGCCGCCGGAAGAAATTACGGCGGAAGCGGCGCCTGCCTGTGTCTGGCTGATTTGGCGCGACGAGGAAATGATTACCCGTTATTGTTCGCTGGAACAGGATGAAGAGCGCGCACTCGCCTGTTTATGTGCCGGTGGCGACTTCGACGAAGTATGCCAGACACTGACGGCCTTTCATGACGAGGCCGATGTGCCCTTGCGCGCGGCCGGTTTGCTGAAAAACTGGATAGGCCAGGGCCTCCTGAGCGAACTACTCTCCTGATTACGTCGCGCCCGCGTTGCCAATAGCCTGTTACTCACGGCACTCGGTATCCCCATGCTGTTCATGGGACAGGAATTTCTCGAAGATAAATTCTGGAGCGACAGTCCTGACACCAACGCCCTGATCTGGTGGGACGGCCTGCACCAGGATCAGTCCATGGCTGATCACCTGAGTTGTATGCAGACCCTGACAAACTTACGCAGTCGGCATCCGGCCCTGCCTGGAAGTGTTTAACAGCGACTATTTCGATTACCTGCCCAATCCACGTGTCGCGGGTAATCGTGGCAACATCCAGGCGCAGTTGTTACCCATGCATGGTCTGCCCTGCTCTGCCAGTCTGGTGATTCCAGCCAATAGTCTGCTGGTGTTTGCTCGCGATAGAGGTGATTAACGCCGATACCGGCACGGTGTTATCCACACCGCGACAGTATCGGCATTTGCATAAACTTCCTGGCTCAGGCAGCTTGCAGGGTATAACTGCGCAGATGGGCGGCAAAATCCTGCAGCGCCTGGATGCCTGTCTTCTCGGCATCGTGACACCACTGTTGCAGACGCTCCACGCGCCGGGCCTGGTTGTTAGCGGAGTGCTGCCACAATTCCTTGAGTTGTTGCTTGAAGTGGTACACCGTCTCCAGTGTCTTGCTGTGTTTGAGCGCATCATTCAGCGCCTGCATGGATGAACTATCCAGCTTGATATCTTCACGGGTCATGAGTTTACGCACGCGTCGGAATAATTTTCCGACATACCCATCCGCGCTGCGGCGTTCATGCTTGATTACCGGCTTCACCACTTTGCGACCGTATAACTTCATGATGTAGAAGCGATGCCGGATCACGGCGCGCACGGTCTCGATATCGATCATGTGTTTGCCATCCACAGTCTGGATCTTGGCCGCCAGCTTTTTCACCTTGGCCAGTCCGAAGATTTCCAGCAGGCGGATATAAAACCAGCCGATATCCAGTTCCCACCATTTATTAGAAAGGCGCGCAGAGTGCGGGTGGGCATGGTGATTGTTATGCAATTCCTCGCCACCGATAAACAGACCCCAGGGACTGATATTGCGGGAAGCATCCTGCGTTTCGAAATTGCGATAGCCCCAGAAATGACCGATGCCATTGATGACACCGGCCGCCCAGACCGGGATCCAGATCATCTGCACGGCAAAAATGGTAATACCGATGGCACCAAATAACGCCACATCCAGCAACAACATCAAGGTAATCCCATAGAAAGGATGGCGCGCGTATAGCTTGCGTTCCAGCCAGTCGTCTGGCGTACCCTGGCCGTATTTCTCCAGGGTTTCCGGGTTCCTGGCCTCGGCACGATACAACTCGGTGCCTTCCAATAATAGTTTTTTGATACCAAACACCTGGGGGCTATGAGGGTCTTCCTCGGTTTCACACTTGGCGTGATGCTTGCGATGGACCGCCACCCATTGCTTGGTGACCATGCTGGTGGTCAGCCACAACCAGAAGCGAAAAAAGTGACTGGCAACCGGATGAAGTTGCAGGGCGTTATGTGATTGATGCCGGTGCAGAAAAATCGTCACACTGGCGATGGTAATCTGGGTCAGGATCACGGTCACAATAACCAGTTCCCAACCGGACAAATTCAACAATCCGTTACTCAGTATATGCATTGTTCTGACTCTCTCATTTTATTGAGGTAATACTTTTTTATAGTATATAACCTGTCGGGCGAATAGGCATCACGCAGCCCGTCGGCGGCGGCCTCCCCGTTGTTTATGGCGGTTGTCACCACCTGAACTTGAGCGCTGCTGACCCTTATTGCGAGCCCGGCCGTGGTTTGCCTGGGGTTTACGAATCGGCTCGGGCTTAATCGTGGGATCGGGCTCGAACCCGTCAATGACCAATTTTGGGATTTCGCGTTTGATCAGGCGCTCGATGTCACGCAATAACTTGTGCTCATCGACGCAGACCAGGGAGATGGCGACCCCCTCCATGCCGGCCCGGCCGGTACGGCCAATCCGGTGCACATAATCTTCCGCCACATTCGGCAGGTCGAAATTCACCACGTGTGGCAGCTGCTGGATATCAAGCCCGCGGGCCGCGATATCGGTTGCCACCAGCACCCGTACCCGGCCTGATTTGAAATCGGTCAGGGCCCGGGTCCGGGCGCCCTGGCTTTTGTTCCCGTGGATGGCTGCCGCTGAAATACCATCACGTTCGAGCTGATCGGCCAGGCGGTTCGCGCCGTGCTTGGTGCGGGTAAATACCAGCACCTGTTGCCAGTTCTGACTGCCCACCAGGTAGGCCAGTAGCTCACGCTTGCGTTCCCGATCCACCGGGTGGATAAGCTGTTCCACACGTTCAGCCGTGGTATTTTGCCGTGCCACTTCGATCAATGCCGGCTTGTGCAACAGGCCCTTTGCCAGTTGCTTGATATCGTCGGAAAAGGTGGCCGAAAACAACAGGTTCTGACGTTGTTTTGGCAACAGTTTCAGGATCTTGCGGATATCATGGATAAATCCCATATCGAGCATGCGATCGGCCTCGTCCAGCACCAGAATTTCCACGTTGGACAAGTCCAGCGTCCCCTGCGCTACGTGATCGAGCAGGCGACCGGGGGTGGCCACCAGGACATCGACACCTTTACGCAACTTACTGATTTGCGGATTAATACTGACGCCACCGAAGATCACGGCTGAGTGCAGACGCAGGTATTTGCCGTATTTACGCACGCTTTCACCCACCTGTGCCGCCAGTTCACGTGTAGGGGTCAGGACCAGGGCACGTGCCGTTTGTGGCTTCAGCCTGGTCTTGTGAGCGGCGAGACGCTGCAACATTGGCAGACTGAAACCGGCCGTTTTACCGGTTCCGGTCTGGGCGCCAGCCAGAATATCCCGTCCGTCCAGAATGACGGGGATTGCCTGGGTTTGTATGGGGGTGGCCTGGGTATAGCCATTTTCTTGGATAGCACGAAGCAATTCGGCTGACAAGCCGAGGGATTCGAATGACATGTGGAATGATTGCCTTTTAAAGGTTCAGGTTACCGCCTGCCCGGGTCACGACCCGAGACGGTCCAGGAGGAAACAAATTCTGTTTTATTCGGGGAATACCGTAGAGCAAACCGCGAAAAGAGACACAGACCGACGTGTGTCCGATGAAATGTATCTGAGGCGGAATATAGCAGAAATCAAGCTGCAATCAATAAATACGCAGCTCCGCCGACCCGGCCGGTATCACGGTCAAGCCGGGTTCAGCATTTGCCGGTATTCATCCTCAAAGAAGAAGGCCTTCTCGCCAGAAAGCGGTTGCAGCTGGTCCAGCCATCGCGCCTCGGGATCATACTTGGCGAAAAATGGCCGTTGTACCCAATCCGGGTTACGGGCCTGGATGAAACGCAGGACGAACGCCTGCTCCCCGGCGACCTCGGTGACGCCCTGGATTTCCACTTTGCCCGGACCAGCACTCATGGACGGACCGCGCGCGGTGCGCCCCAGCCCCGAGACCTGTTTCATGGCGCCCCGGTAGATGGCCCAGGCCTGCGCCAGAGGCAGCTCGAAATATTGACGGGCACCGGTGTCGCGTTCGACAAACATATAATAAGGTGTCATACCCAGCCGCACCTGGTTTCGCCACATGCGCGCCCAGACCTGGGGATCATCATTGATATGCCGTAACAATGGCGCCTGGGTCCGGATCACCGCCCCCGTGGCCCGCACGCGCTTGATCGCCTCGCGGGCAATATCGGTCTCCATTTCGCGCCAGTGGTTATAGTGCGCCATGATAGCGACGTGCTTACCTGATGCCACCAGCCGCTCAAGCAGGCGCAGGACCTCGTCGGCGTCGGGGTCAGTCACATAACGTTGTGGCCAGAAGGTCAGTGACTTGGTGCCGATCCGAATCGTCTGCACATGATCAAATTTGCTCGACAACAGCGGTTCCAGGTAGGTCGTCAGGTGCGAGGCCTTCATCACCATGGGATCCCCGCCCGTGACCAGCAGATCACTGATGCTGGGATGGCCCAGCAGGTAGCGGTGGAGCTGGTCGGCCTCTTTAGCGGCAAAACGTAATTCCTTGTCACCCACGAACTGCGCCCAACGGAAACAGAAACTGCAATAACTGTGGCAAACCTGGCCCTGGCTGGGGAAAAACAGCAGGGTTTCACGGTATTTGTGCTGCATGCCCTGCATCACTTCCTCCCCCAGTCGTGGTACGTTCAGCACCTGCTGGCCTGCCGGGTGAGGATTGAGCTGCTGGCGTATCGCCATGGCTGTTTGCTTGATACGTTGCTTGTCTTCGCTGGCCAGCGCATCCGCCATTTGCGCAAAGTGCGCGTCGGACAGCATGCCTTTTTGCGGAAAGGTCAGCTGAAAAATCGGGTCACCGGGGATGTTGTCCCAGTCGATTAACTCGTCAATCACATAGTGATTCACCCGGAACGGCAGGACATTGGCGACAACCCGCATATCGAAGCGTTGTGCCGCTGTAAGCTTCTGTAACGGGGCGATCTTGTCCAGTTGACGCTCGGTATAAACCTGAAAATCGGTATTTTCCGTTAATCGGGCATCAAGCTTGTGCTGCAGGTTAGTAATCTTGGACATAGTTATCCCCTTCCGCCATGGGCAGATTCGTGCAATAAAAACGCCTGCACTCGAAATCCTTCGAGTTTTGCAGTCAATGCGCGGTCAGTTAATTTGTCGTACATCACCCGGGGGGTGACATCTTGCTACGCTAATTTCACCGACAGGACCAGTAGCGGGTGTCTCCTGCCGTTTGAAGGCCACAGGGAAGAGATGAGTAGCGCCCTGTCGCCAGAAAATTACCAAGGTTTTGCGTTGTGGGGAACTTAACATTAACCACAGGCATGATCAAACTTGAATCCGACAAAGGCATTAAAATCAACAAGTTATATCGACACGATCAGCAAGCTCAGGCTTAGGCACGGCTCCTGCCACATGCCGGCTCGGCCCCGACAGACAGGCTAACTGCTTGAATTCGTTAAACTGATTTCGCGTTATGCCCCAGGTTTATAATATTGGACAGGAGATTCACCCAATTAGAGCGATTTGGTAAATGTCGGGAACCTGGGACAGGCAGGCCGGTATAACAATCAAAATAGTCATGCTATGGAAGAAAGCACACTCATCGGGCAGGCACAGAATGGAGATATCCAGGCCTTTCAACAACTGGTATTGCGTTACCAGCGACCCTTGTTCAGATTTCTCCATGGCTACGGCCTCAGTGCAAGCCGGGTCGAGGAGATCGCCCAGGAGACCTTCCTCAAGGCGTACCAGAACCTGAAGAGCTATCGGCCGGAGAAAGGTGCCCGCTTTATGACCTGGCTATTTGTCATCGCCAAGCGACTGAGCCTGAATGAACTGGCGCGCAGTGAATATCGCTACCCGTCGGTCGAGCTGGCTGAGGCGATGACAGTGCAATGCAAGGAGCCGACGCCAGCGGAATCGCTGGCAAATGCACAGCAACAGCAGCAGGTCCTGGCAGCCCTGCACCAGGTAAAAGAGCCATACCACAGTGCATTGATGTTGTCGTATATCGAGGAACTGAGCCTGGCAGAGATCGCGAAAATCGAACAATGCTCCATCGGCACGGTAAAATCACGCATCTACCGCGGTAAACAAATCCTCGCCGGTTTGCTGGCGAATATACTGGAAGCGGACACATGAGCCGAAACAAACACACATGTCACTCCGTACAACGCAACTTTGCAGCCGGCTGTGGGCTTAATCCGGCACAGCAGCTGCACCTGCAGCATTGTCCACACTGCGCCCAGGTCGCACAGCAATTTCAACGGCTCGACACTCTGGTCGATCGAGCCTCCGAGAATCTCGTCCCGACAGGTTTCAGTGAGCGACTCATGGCGCACATGCCAACGCTACCCGCCGTGGAAATAGCTGGTGATGTTCCAGTATGCGATAAATTGCTGGCCAGGTTTTCGCATTCACGCCTGTTGCGCAATATCGCCATCAGCCTGGGTATCGCCCTGGGCATCGGGCAACTGATTCAACTGGTGCTGGGTATCTTCTTCGTCAGCATGATGGCGGCAATGTAAATACGATTTAACGGAAACCTTTTCCTCTTAGCCCCTGTATAAGCAAATAAGTCATATCAAAAGCGGAATTAAAAAATGCGCGACTTTATCTTTGCATTCATGACGCTTTTCCTGAGCGCCAGCACAGATACAAAGGCCGTATTTGCCATGATGAAGAGCACCAATAATTTTCGCGCGCTGCGCAGCGACCCACGCGCCAAATATGAACCAGGCGCAGAAACCAATATCAGAATCATCGCAGCAAATCTCAACCGGGCAATTCGGGAAGATGAACAAAAACACTATCTGGAAACAATAACATGATACCTGAAACCACTCGCAAGCCAATTCTGGCCGTCATTGCATCACTGATCATGCCGGGACTTGGCCAGGTCTATAACGGCCAGATCGTCAAGGGACTGATCTTCTTTGTGATTCTCTTGGTGCTGACACCATTGTCCCCCTTGCCGGCCTGGCTCGCCCTGCACAGTGGCTGGCACCTGATTCTGATGGTGACCTTGCTGTTTGCAGCCGTTGCCCTGGGCATTTATATCTATTCCATACGTGATGCGTTCCGTACCGCCAGACAGATCGGTGCCAGCTATACCCTGAAGCCTGTGAACCGCTCATATACCTACGTGATTGCGTTCATCATCGGCAATTTTATCTATCTGGTGCTGTTTCATTACACCAACCAGCACCTGCTCCAGGCAGTGCATGTCCCATCATCCAGCATGCTCCCGAACGTGATGCCGGGTGATTACCTCTTTATTGATAAGCGGGTAAATTGCCCTACCTGCAAAAACATGCTGGTCCGTGGCGAGCTTGCGATCTTCTATCCACCGACTGGACAGCACAAACTCTATATCAAACGTATCATTGGACTGCCGGGCGACAAGATCGTGATCAAGGGCAGGGATGTTTCTGTTAACGGTGTTCGACTGCGAACCCAGGTGATTACTCGGTTCAGCCACGAAGAACTGAACAGACTCCTGCACAACCACTTCGCGTGGCAGGAACAAGACGACAAAACAGTCTACGCGGTCATCTGGCAAAAAGACTCTCCCCGGCAAAAGGCCGCGACGTACACCGTTCCCGCAGATAATGTTTTTGTGCTTGGGGATAACCGCAGCGCATCCAGGGATTCGCGTGATTTTGGCATGGTCCCACTGCGTAATGTGATCGGTGAAGCCCGCCAGGCCTGGTTTTCCTATAGTAAAAATAGTGGAATCCGCTGGTGGCGTATCGGTTACCCGGTCGATGCCCGGCATTCAGATTAGCCCAGCCAACATCAAGGTCAACCACTCGCATCCTCAGCATGATGGCCGGCAATAACGGGTCTCCTTTGCCTTGCGCACAAGCCATACATTCCCTATTACATTCAGCCTGTTAGCATAGACATGCGAAATTATGACACTTTTGTGACATAGTCCCTGCTTATACCCTTCAGAATTTTGACCGCATTGTCATACTCCTGTCATAAATTTATTAGAACCTATGCGCGTTTTCACAAACACGACAATTGTGTTTCAGGTTTCAATTAACAACCAAGGAGTCATCAATGCTCAAATTCAACAAAGTCCTGCCCTACGCCCTCGGCGCCGGCATGGTTATCGCGAGTGCTGTCACCAGCGCAAGCGCCATGGCGGAGACCCTGAATGGCGCTGGTAGCACCGCCATTTATCCTGTCCTGTCTGACTGGGCTGTTGCCTACCATAAGATGAACGGTACTGCCGTCAACTACCAGGCCATCGGTTCCGGTGGTGGCATCAAGCAAATCAAATCGAAAACCGTCGAATTCGCCGCCAGCGACAAGCCCCTGACCCACGATGTGCTCGCTGAGAACAACATGGTTCAGTTCCCTGGCATCATCATCGGTATCACTCCGGTCGTAAACCTGCCGCACATCAAGGCCGGCCAAATAGTCCTGGATGGCAAGACCCTGGCTGACATCTACCTGGGCAAGATCACCGAGTGGGACAGCACCGCGATCAAGCGTCTGAACCCGAACCTGAAACTGCCGCACATGAAGATCACCACCGTACACCGTGCTGACGGTTCCGGTACCACCTTCAACTTCGCCAACTACCTGTCCAAGGTCAGCTCTCAGTGGAAAGACCAGGTGGGTGCCGATACCGCGATATCCTGGCCGCAAGCCAACGGCGTCGGTGGTAAGGGTAACGCCGGTGTTGCGACTTATGTTCAACGCATCAAGGGCTCTATCGGTTATGTTGAATTCGCCTATGCCATGCAGAACAAGCTGACCTATACCCGCATGAAGAACCAGGCAGGCAAGATCGTTCGTCCTGAACTGAAGACCTTCCAGGCCGCCGCCGCCAACGCCAACTACGGTAAGTCCCAGGACTTCTACCTGATCCTGACTAATCAGCCGGGTGCCAGGAGCTGGCCGATCACCGCCTCAACCTGGTTGTTGATGCGCAAGGACACCGCCAAGGCAATGAACGCGAAGGTCCTGAAGTTCTGCAGCTGGTTCCTCGACCATGGTCAGAGCTATGCGGAAAAATTGGACTATGTTCCGCTGCCGAAGAGCACTGTTGCCCAGATCAAGAGTTACTGGAAGAAAGAACTGGGAATTTAAGGACGCTCTTCCTCCATGGACGGAGGGATGGAACTCGGGCGGCCCTCATGAGGGCCGCCCTTTTTTATGGCCAAGTGAAATAATTAAGGCAATTTCACTATCTCGGTTTTTGGCGCCGGCTGGATCTCGAAATGAACCCGCCTGGCCATGGCGGGTGTCATATACACCGTGCCATGCGTATCAATCAACATGGCCTGACTGACACCCAGCCTGGCCGCCATCCGGGCAAACCCGGCCGGACCGGCAATGAACAGGGCCTTGTCTGCCGCTTCAGCAATCGCCGCATTCTGGTGGATCACGGTTACCGAGGTTACACCGGGCGCAGGCATCCCGGTCCTCGGATCAATAATATGGCAATAGCGCTTGCCGTGATAAATGAAAAACCGCTCGTAATCACCGGAGGTGTAAATACTTTCATCGCCCTGCATATCCACGGCGGCAATGACACCCTCTGCACGTGGATTCTTGATACCGATACGCCACGGGTGCCCATCCTTGTTGCCTATCACCCGCATATCGCCACCGGCATTAACGATGGCGTTGTTAATCCCCAGTTGCTTTAATGCGGCAATGCTACGGTTGATCGCAAGCCCCTTGGCAAAGCCACCAAAGTCCAGTTGCACTGCCCGGTTACTCGTGCGCAGGATATCCTGTTTTAACGTCAGGTCAGCCATACTGGGGTGTTGTTGTACCAGGGCCTGAATCGCAGCAGGTGGAGGCGGTGGTAACTTTGGCCGCACATCGGTGTGAAACCCCCACAATGCCACCAGCTTGCCAATCGCGGGATCAAACAGATAGTCACTGCGCCGAGCAACGGTCATGGCCTCCCGTATTACCCGGCTTTCCCGTGGCGTCAGACTGACTGCCCTGCCCGCTTCGAGCGCTCGATTAATCCGGGTCAATCGACTCGGCTTCCATGCATGCCAGCGATGCCCAACCAGGTGCATCTGTTGCGCAACGGCTTCGACACCAGCCTGGGCCTTGTGGGCGGACACGCCATCGATACTGACATCGACCAATGTCCCCATGGCCAGTAATTGCCGTTGGTACACCATGGGTGTGCGACTGCAGGCGCAGACAAATGCAGACAGACTGACAAGCACAACCCAGCGCATTCTGGAACGAGTGACGATCGGCAACGGAATTTCCTGCATTAGAATAACGAGATGATTAGCCACAGCCTACCACCCCCACATCAGTGATGGAAACTGGTAATGAAATTCAATGAGTCCGCAGCATGACGTAGACTACGCCGCGTAACAGGTGGGAAGCTTTGGCCAGGACGTGGCCCTGGCCTGGAGATGACTAGATACCGCAGGCGCCGGTATCCCACTGAAAATAACGTTCGTGCAGAAAACGGTAGGTCCGGACACCAAGATAAATACCGATCAGGGTCATGACGGCGGGTAATCGTCCCTGACCCAGTTGAATCAATGCCACGCCCGGACAGGCACCACACATAACCCAGCCATAACCGAACATGATGCTGCCCAAGACCGTACCGGGATGATAGGGCTTGCGCTCGCGTGGTATTACCTTGGTCACACTCAGAACACCGAAAACTGCCGCTGCGATACCAACCCCGCCGGCAAAGGCATACAGCATTCGGGTATCCGCAAACGTAAACATTTTGAAAAGCTGATCATAATCGGCAAAGCCGATAGCCGACAAAATGATTCCCATCAGCAGCCCAAGCAGCGCATAGACAAGATGAATACTTAAATTCGATTTCATTTTACATCACCAACTTGATTGCATTTGCGACGACCACGGCGGTGGAGAAAAAGATGCCCGTGGCCAACAAACTGCTCCAGGACAGATTGGCACAACCACTCAAACCGTGACCGGAAGAGCAACCGCCGGCCATCTGGGTACCCATGCCGACCAGGAATC